>JBJMJE010000345.1:0-14774 GCA_045806505.1 Gaiellaceae bacterium | reverse complement strand
TCACTGACCGTCGACCTGGTCTTCCTCGAACTGCAGCGGAAGGCCGGCTTCCACTTCTTCGACGTCGGCCACGGCGGCGACCCGCTGCTCTGGCAGCACCTCTTCTGGATCTTCGCGCACCCCGAGGTGTACATCATCGTGCTGCCCGCGTTCGGCATCGCGACGTCGATCATCCCGACGTTCGCGAGGCGGAAGATGCTCGCGTTCCCGCTCGTCGCACTCGCCGAGCTGCTCGTCGCGTTCATCGGCTTCGGCGTCTGGGTCCACCACATGTTCACGACGGGGCTGCCGCTGATCGCGATCGTCTTCTTCGCCGCCGCGAGCATGATGGTCGTCATCCCGAGCACGATTCAGGTGTTCGCCTGGACGCTGACCGTGACGATGGGGCGACCGCTGTTCAAGGCGCCGCTGATGTTCATCGGCGGCTTCATCGTCTTCTTCGTTCTCGGCGGCCTCTCCGGGATCTCGTTCGCGGCGGTTCCGATCGACCAGGCGACGACCGACACGTACTACGTCGTCGCGCACTTCCACTTCATCATCTTCGGCGCCGCCGTTTTTCCGCTGCTCGGGGGCTTGTTCTTCTGGTTCCCGAAGGTGACGGGGCGTTTGTACAACGAGCCGCTCGCGCAAGGCGCCTTCTGGCTCACGTTCGCCGGCACCGCGATCACGTTCTTCCCGATGCACATCGCGGGCTGGCTCGGGATGACGCGCCGCATCTACACCTATCCGGGCTACACCGGCTGGGGCACGTACAACCTGATCGAGTCGGTCGGCGGGTTCGTCCTCGCGGCCGGGCTCGTGCTGGTCGCGGTCAACCTCGTCTGGAGCCGCCTCCACGGTCCGCCGTCGGGACGCGACCCCTTCTTCGGCGGCACGCTCGAGTGGACGACGGCGTCGCCGCCGCCGCACTACAACTTCGCCGTCATCCCGCGCGTGTCGAGTCCCTACCCGAACTGGGACGTCGCCGACCGCGAGGAGGACCTGCAAGACCTCGACCGCGGCGCACGGGTGTTCGAGGACGGGCACGAGACGCCGGCGACGACCGTCAAGGACGGCTACCTCGACGACGTGCTCGAGATGCCGTCGGAGTCGGGCTGGCCGATCGTCATCGCGGTGTGCGTGACGCTCCTGTTCGTGCTCGTGCTGCTGTCGCACTACCTCGCAGCCGTCGCGTTCGCCGGCCTGGCGGGGCTCGCGCTCGCGGTGTGGCACTGGCGTGAGCCGGAGCCGGAGCCGCTGTGACGGAAGCCGTCTCCCCCGCACGCCCCCGCGTCGCGAGCTCGAACGGCTGGTGGGGCATGGTCGGGTTCGTCGCCACCGAGGCGACGCTCTTCGGCGTCCTCCTCGGGACGTACTTCTACCTCCGGGTGCGGGCAGTGCACTGGCCGCCGCCGGGGACGCCGGAGCCGAAGGTCGTGCTGCCGCTCGTTCTCGCGGGCATCCTCGCGGCGGCGAGCATCCCGGTCTTCCTCGGATCGCGCGCCGCAACGGCCGGTCTCGCGCGACGGGCGCAGGCGTTCTTCCTCGTCGCGCTCGCCGTCCAGAGCGCGTACTTCGGCATCCAGGTGTACGAGATGGCGAGCGACCTGGACGAGTTCACGCCGCAGCAGAACTCGTACGGCTCGATCTACTACACGCTGCTCGGCGCGGAGCACACGCACGTCGCCGTCGGCATCCTCATGAGCGCGTGGCTCGTGCTTCGGCTCGTGAGCGGGTTGACGCGCTATCGCCTCGCCGCCGTCGGTGCGATCGCCTTCTACTGGTACGCGGTGGCTGCCATCGGAGTCGTCGTCGCCCTCTGCCTGACGTCGGCGGCGCTGTGAGACGCGCGCTCGAGACGACGCCGGTGCAGGAGTTCATGCAGTGGTTCGGGCTGCTCGGCGCGCCGCTCGCCTGGACGGTGCAGCTCGTCGTCGGCTACGGCGTCACCGAGGCGCGCTGCGGTGTCGGCGGCTCCCGCTGGGGCGTGGGCGTCGACACGTGGGAGATCTCGCTCATGATCGCCGCCGGAGCCGTAGTGGTCTTCGCCGAGCTCTGCGCCGTCGGTCTCTACTACCTGACGCGCGACGTCTCGTACGACGGTCCGGCACCGGCCGGGCGGCGGCAGTTCTTCGTCGCGGCTGCGTCGTTCGGGAACGTGCTCTTCCTGATGATCATCCTGCTGAGCGGCATCGCCGCCGTCGAACACGTGGCGTGCCGGCAGTCGTGAGGCGCGCCGCGCTCCTGCTGCTCGGGCTCGCCGCGGCGCCTGCCGCGTCCGCGCAGCCGCCGCACGGCGTCGTCACGGACGTACGCGGCGGGCCTGCGCTTTACGCCGCGAACTGCGCCACGTGCCACGGCGGACGAGGCCAGGGAGTGCCGCCGCCCGGCATCCAGGGCGCGGGAGGAATCGTCGGCCTGGGACCGTCGCTGCGGAACGTCGGAGCCGGGACGGCCGACTTCTACATCCGCACGGGCTACATGCCGCTGGGCCACCCGGACGATCAGCCGTACCGCAAGCGCGTGCTGTTCGGCGAACGGCAGATCAGGCAGCTCGTCCGCTACGTCGCGTCGTTCGGCTCCGGTCCGCCGATCCCGCAGCCGCACCCGGAAAGCGCGAGCGTCGCCCGGGGCATGCGCCTCTTCATCGACCACTGCGCAGGCTGCCACCAGGTCGTCGCGCGCGGAGGCGTCTCGACCGGCGCCCGCGTGCCGCCGCTCACGCAAGCCTCGGCGGTGCAGATCGCGGAGGCCGTGCGCAGCGGGCCGTACGTGATGCCGAAGTTCACGCGCAAGGCGATCAGCGACCGCGAGCTCGACGCACTCGTCCGCTACGTCGAGTACGCAAAGAACCCGGCCCACCCGGGCGGCTGGAGCATCGGCTACCTCGGCCCGATGCCGGAGGGAGTCGTGGCCTGGCTGATCGCGGCGGCTGCGCTCGTCGGCGCCTGCTTGTTGCTCGGCAACCGGAGGTCGAGCGAGTGAGCCGTCTGCGGAACTGGTTCGTCACCGCCGGCGTCCTGTTCCTCGGCCGCGGCAGGTCGCGGCGCGAGCTGCCGCCGCCGCGGACGGTCGACGGCCGCGCGCCGGCGCCCGGCTGGGAGCTCGTCGCTGCGCTGCTCCTGTTCGCCGCGGCCGCCGCGGCGATCGCCTTCCCGTTCCTCTACGGCTTCGACGTCGGCTCGATGACGCAGCTGCTCGGCCTCTCGATCGGGCTCGCCTGCTTGTTCCTTTCGCTCGCGCTGCTCGTGATCGCGAAGCGGATCGTCGTCACGGAGGAGCTCGCGGAGCACTACCCACCTCCGGCGCGGCCGTTCGAGCAGGAAGACCTCGTGCAGCTCGTCGAGGAGTCAGGCGATTCGATCTCGCGCGGCCGCCTGCTCGGCCTCGCAGGCGGCGTCGCGCTCGGTGCACTCGGCATCGCGCTCGTCACGCCCGCCGCCTCGCTCGGGCCGGTGCTGCACATGGATCCGCTCTTCAGGACGCTGTGGCGGCGCGGGCGTCGCCTCGTCGACGAGCACGGCCGCCCGCTGCGTGCCGACGAGATCGAGCAGGAGGTCTTCTACACCGCGTATCCGGAGCACGCGGACCGCGAGCAGTACGGCTCGCCGCTGGTCGTCGTCCGCCTCGACCCGCGCGAGCTCGACCTGCCGCCCGAGCGCCGGGACTGGGCGCCGCGCGGCATCGTCGCGTACTCGAAGATCTGCACCCACGCGGGCTGCGCCGTCTCGCTCTACCGCGTGCCGACGTTCGCGCCCGTCGAGCCCAAGCCGGCGCTCGTCTGCCCGTGCCACTACTCGACGTTCGACCCGGCCAAGGGCGGGGGCGTCCTCTTCGGGCCCGCCGGCCGGCCCTTGCCGCAACTGCCGCTGAGCATCGACTCGAGAGGCGTGCTCCGCGCCGCCGGCAACTTCTCCGGCGCCGTCGGCCCGTCGTGGTGGGGCGTGCGGAACCGGAGCCCGAAGCCGTGATCGCCAAACTCGTCCGCTATGCCGACGAGCGCACGGCGACGTCGCCGTACCTCAAGAAGGCGCTGCGCTACCTCTTCCCCGACCACTGGTCGTTCCTGCTCGGCGAGGTCGCGCTCTACTCGTTCCTGCTGCTCGTCGGCACGGGCATCTACCTGACGCTGTTCTTCGACCCGAGCGTCGCGCACCACGTTCCCTACACCGGCTCGTACGCGCCGCTGCGCGGACAGGAGGTGACGCCGGCGTACGAGTCGGTCGTCCGCCTGTCGCTCGACGTCAAGGCGGGACTGCTGATCAGGCAGACGCACCACTGGGCGGCGGACGTGTTCCTCGCGGCGATCATCCTGCACCTGATGCGCGTCTTCTTCACCGGCGCGTTCCGCAAGCCGCGCGACCTCACCTACTACATCGGCCTCACGATGCTGACGCTCGCGCTGCTCGAGGGCTACGTCGGCTACTCGATGGTCGACGACCTGCTCTCGGGCATGGGCCTCGCGATCGGCAACGCGGTCGCGCTCTCGATCCCGTTCGTCGGCGGCAACCTCGCACTACTGATCTGGGGCGGGCCGTTCCCGGGCAGCGACGCGTTCTGGTCGCGCATGTACATCGCGCACGTCTTCATCCTTCCGATCCTGATCGGGACGCTCTTGCTCGTGCACCTGCTGCTCGTCGCGTTCAGGCACCACACGCAGTTCAGGTCGCGCCGCGCAACGAACCGCACCGTCGTCGGCATCCCCGCCTTTCCCGGCTACGCGCCCCGCTCGCTCGGCCTGATGTTCGCGGTCTTTGGGGTGCTCTTCCTGCTCGGCGGGCTGGTGCAGATCAACCCGATCTGGCTCTGGGGGCCGTACCACGTCGGCGACTCGACGAACGGCGCGCAGCCGGACTGGTACCTCGGCTGGCTGATCGGCGCGCTGCGGCTCGTCCCCGGCTTCGACCTGACGATCGGCCACTACACGCTGGTGCCGAACCCGTTCTGGGGAGGCGCGGGCTTCCCGCTCGTCGTGTTCGCGATTCTCTTCCTGTGGCCGTCGATCGAGAGGAGGGCGACCGGCGACTACCGCTTCCACAACGTGCTCGACCGGCCGCGCGACGCACCGTGGCGGACGGCGATCGGCGCCGCGCTGCTCGCGTGGGTCTTCGTCATCTTCGTCGCCGGCGCAGCGGACCGCATCTACGTCAGTTTCGGCATTCCGTACGAGACGCTCGTCTGGGTCTTCCGCGTGCTCGCGGTCGCCCTCCCGCTCGTCGCGCTCGTCGTGACGCACCGGGTCTGCGTCGAGCTCCAGCGAGGCGACGAAGTGAAGCTTCGACAGCGCGCCGCGTTGGCCCGCAGCCCCTAGATAACCTGGCCCGCGCCGCGATGGAAACTCCTAACTGGGGAATCGAGCCCGTCCCGGAGCGGCTCCGCGTGCTCGGCACGACCGACACGTTTCTGCTCTGGACGAACTTCGGCATCTCGATCCTGGTGCTCGTCTCGGCGGCGTACCTCGGGCTGTCGCTGAAGCAGGCGCTCCTCGCGACGGTGCTCGGCGGCCTGATCGGCTGCTCGATGCTCGGTGTCGCCGCGCTCATCGGCGCCGACGCGCGCGTGCCGACGATGGTGCTCCAGCGGGCGCCGCTCGGCCGCCGCGGCTCCTACCTCGCGACCGGGCTCAACGTGCTGCAGTGCCTCGGCTGGTCGATCTTCGAGCTGATCATCATCGCGACCGCCGCCTCCGCGCTCGCCGACAAGGCGTTCGGGCTCGATGCGGTGTGGTTCTGGAAGCTCGTGTTCGGCGCCGTCGCAACCGTACTGGCGCTGCTCGGGCCGATCGGGTTCGTGCGCCGGTTCGTCCGCAAGTTCGCGATCTGGGCCGTCCTGCTCTCGATCGCATACCTCATCTGGTGGATTCCGTCACACGCCGACCTGCACGGGCTGTGGAACTCCGGGGGGAACGGCGGCTCGTTCTTCGCCGGAATGGATCTGATCATCGCGCTGAGCGTGTCGTGGATTCCGCTCGTCGCCGACTACACGCGCTTCTCGACGGGGAGGCGCTCGGCGTTCTGGGGCGCAGGGCTCGGCTATCTCTTCCCGACGCTCTTCCAGTTCGGCTTCGGCGCGATCCTCGTGCTGTCGCATCCGTCGATCTCCGGCCCGACCGACGTGCTGACGACGATCGCGGCAGGCGGCGTCGCGAGCTTCCTCGCGCTGCTCGCGCTGACGGTCGACGAGACCGACGAGGCGTTCGCGAACATCTACTCCACCGCGATATCGATCCAGAACTTCGCGCCGCGCGCGCCGCAGCGTGTGCTCATCGTCGCGTGCTCGGTCACCGCAACGGTCGGCGCGCTCGCCTTCGACCTGACGCAGTACTCGCGCTTCCTCTATCTGCTGGGAGCGTTCTTCGTGCCGCTCTTCGGCGTGCTGCTCGCGGACTGGATCCAGCGCGGGATGCACTACACACGCGCGGACGTCTTCGAAGGCCCGGCGGTGCGGCCCGGGATGATCTTCGCGTGGCTCTGCGGGTTCCTCTTCTACGAGTGGCTCGCCACGTCGACGGGCGCCACGGCCGATCTCGGTTTCTGGACGTCGTTCCTGAACCGGCTGCATCCGCTCGACTCGCAGATCGGTGCATCGCTCCCGAGCTTCGCGCTCGCGTTCGCGCTCGCGTCGCTCGCGGGGCTCGTGTCCCGACGCGCCGTCGTCGCGACCGCCGAAGGCTGAGAATGGACGGCCGTGATGGCCGTCGTCGGAAATCTCTCGATCGACCGGATCGCCGGGAGCCCGCCGCGGATCGGCGGCGGTCCCTACCACGCCGCGCGCGCGATCAGGCTGCTCGCGGCGCGCGGCGAGCTCTACGCCCGCTGCGCCGAAGAGGACCGCCGGTTCCTGCTGCCGCGCCTGGCGACAGTCGGCGTGCCGCTCCGCGTCGTCCCGGGGGAACGCACCGCAGCGTTCACGTTCGAGTACGACGGCGACCGGCGCACGATGCACGTCGACGAGGTGGGCGACACCTGGACGCCGCGCGATGCGCGCCTGGTCGACCGCCGCATTCGCTGGCTGCATATCGTGCCGCTTCTGCGCTCGGACTTCCCGACGGAGACGCTCGCGGAGCTCGCGCGCGGCGGCAGACGGCTGCTGCTCGACGGACACGGGCTCGTGCGCCGGCCCGAGCCGGGTCCGCTGCGGCTCGACGCCGACTTCGACCGCGACCTGCTGCGGTACGTGACCGTGCTGAAGCTGGCGGAGGAGGAGGCCGAGCTCGTCGGCGACGTCGACGTGCCCGAGCTCGTGATCACGCTCGGCTCGCGAGGCGCGCTCGTGCGGACGGGCGGGATCGAGACGCGTGTCTCGACACGGCCGCTCGAGCGCGACCCGACCGGGGCCGGTGACGCGTTCGCCGCCGCGTATGTCGTCTCGCGCGCGGCCGGACATCCTTCCGCAGCCGCCGCACGCCGTGCGACCGCCGTCGTGGGAGCCGCGCTGCGATGAGGGTCATCGCGAGCACGGAATACGGCGCGTTCGCCGTGGATCTCGAGACCGAGGAAGTCGAGGCGGCGGGGATGGACGTGGCGGCGCCGGAGCCGCTGAGCCTGTCCCTGCCGAAGCTCGTCGCGTCGGCCGCCGCCGGATCGACGGTTATCGCGGTGGTCGATCGCAAGCCGCCGCTCGTCGTCTCGCACGACGCCGGAATGACGTGGCGCGAGACGGGAGGCGGGCTACCGCCGGGGAACGCCGTGGCCATCGCCGAGGACAACCCCGACCTCGTCGTCTACGCCTCGCGGAACCGCCTGCACGTCTCGACCGACGGCGGCGTTTTCTGGCGCGCGCTCTCCGTCGAGCTTCCCGAGATCGAGGCGCTCGCGCTCGAGGACTGAAGCGTTGCGGGAAAGCCGCAGGACGCTTCCGGAACTCCGCGGAGTACATCGCACGGCGGTGCTCTTACGGTTGCCGAAAGGCATTCAGACGAAGGAGACACCCCCATGAGCACCGCCCCCTACGCCTCCCCCACGACGACGCACCCGCGCGGGGAGCCGTCGAGCCCCACCGCCGCCGTCGTCGCGATCCTGCTCGGGATCCTCGTCGCCGTGCTCGGCTTCTTCGCGCTGTTGATGTGGTCCGACGCCCACAAGGCGAGGGACGATGCACACCGTGCGGCCACGCAAACGACGAGCGCCGCGGCAATGCCGGGCATGGACATGTCGTCCACGAGCGCCGCCGGCCTCCAGAGCTATGCGAGCGCAGCGCCGGCGAACGCCGACGCGATC
Organism: Gaiellaceae bacterium; assembly: GCA_045806505.1. Classification (GTDB taxonomy): domain Bacteria; phylum Actinomycetota; class Thermoleophilia; order Gaiellales; family Gaiellaceae; genus DASVFB01. The sequence continues at coordinate 6,576 of JBJMJE010000345.1, read as the reverse complement.
GCGACCGCGCACAGGCCGTTCCCCGCGACGCTGCCGGCTGTGCCTGCAGGTGCGGTTGCCGACGTGCACCTCGTCCTCAAGGACGTGACCGTTCAGGTCGCGCCCGGAATCGAATACGCCGCCTGGGCCTGGGCCGGCGGCGCGCCCGGCCCGGTGATCCACGTGCGGCAGGGACAGCTCGTCAAGATCACGCTCACGAACGCGGGCGCGATCCCGCACTCTGTCGACTTCCATGCCGCACGGGTCGCGCCGGACAAGGCCTTCGGCGACGTGATGCCGGGCAAGTCCGTCAGCTACACGTTCCGCGCGAACGATCCGGGCGTGTTCATGTACCACTGCGGCACGAAGCCCGTGCTGATGCACATCGCGAACGGGATGTACGGCGCGATCGTCGTCGAGCCGCCGGCGGGGACGCTGCCGAAGGCCGACAGGAACTACGTCCTCGTCGCGAGCGAGTGGTATCTCGACTCCGACGGCCTGAGCGAGCCCGCGCAGTTCAACATGGACAAGGCGCATGCGCGGCAGCCCGACTGGATGACGTTCAACGGCTACGCCGGCCAGTACGTGAAGCACCCGCTGACGGCGAAGCCCGGCGAGACCGTGCGCTTCTGGGTCGTCGACGCCGGTCCCTCGATCGACACCGACTTCCACATCGTCGGCACGATCCTCGACCGCGCGTGGATCGACGCCGGGATGACGAACAAGCCGCTCGAGAACGTGCAGACGGTCGCCGTGCCCGCCGGCGGCGGCGGCGTCTTCGACGTGAAGATCGACAAGCCCGGCCTCTACCCGTTCGTCAGCCATGCGTTCGCGGCCGTCGACCAGGGGCAGGTCGGCCTGCTGAACGTCGGCGGCGTCCACGGGACGATGACCCACTAGGACAGCGCTTGCTCGGACATGGCTGGGGTCAGACCCCGGCCATGTCTGGAAAGGTCACGGCAGTCGGAACTCCCCGCGCGCGACGACGACGGCGCTGCCGCCGACCTCGACGCGCTCGATCTCCTCGGGCGTCCCGGTCGCGCGCGCGAAGAGACGCGACGGCCGCTTGAGCTCGGTGCCCTGCTCGATCTCGATCTCGTCACCCGACGCGATCCGGCCGTGCCGGAGCAGGTGCACAGCGAGCGGCCCTGCGGCCGAGCCCGTCGCAGGATCCTCGGCGACGCCACTCGACGGCGCGAACATCCGCGCCTTCCAGCGATTGCCGCCGGCATGGGCGAAGCAATGGATCCCACTCGTGAAGTCCATGAGCTCCTGGAAGTTCGGCCTCAACGCCGCCACCTCTTCGGGCGTGCGCAAGGCGACGTAGACGAACGACGGCCCGAGGTCGTACCAGTCGACGGGCAGGTCCGACTCGACGCCGAGGATCCGGAGCACCTCGTCGGCGCGCTCGTAGGGACGCCAGTGCGGCACCGGCTGCGTCATCCAGCCGAAGGTGATGCGTGGCCCCTCCCGCTCGAGCTGCACGGGCACGACGCCCGCTCCCGTCTCGAGCCGGATCTCGACCAGCTGCAACGGCTGCCCGAGGACGAAGGCCGATCCCAGCGTCGGATGGCCCGCGAACGGAAGCTCCGCGACCGGCGTGAAGATGCGGATCCGCGCGTGCCCGCCCGCCTCGGCCGGAAGGACGAACACGGTCTCCGAGAGGTTCATCTCACGCGCAAGCGTCTGCATCGTCTCGTCGTCGACCTCGCGCCCGTCCGTGAAGACGGCGAGCTGATTGCCGGTCAGCGGCTTGTCCGTGAAGACATCCGCGACGACGTAACGAAGCGTGAGCGCCACTGTTTCGATCCTTGCACGCGGGAGAAGGTCTGCGCATGAACCTCTACCAGGCGGAGTGGTGCCCGCACTCGCACAAGGTGCGTCAGCGTCTGACGGAGCTCGGCCTCGACTTCACGGCGCGCCAGGTGCCGGCCGAGCCCGACGATCGTGCGGCGATGGTGGAGGCGACCGGCACGAACGAGATCCCGGTTCTCGTCAGCGACGAGGGCGACATCCTGAAGGGCGAGGACGAGATCCTGCCGTGGCTCGGGCGGTTCGACGAGCGCGACGATGCGGAGCGTCACCGCGAGAAGGCGCGCGAAGAGGTCAAGGAGTTCTCCGAGCTAGCCGCGTAGTCTTTCGCCGTGCGCCTGTTTCTCGTGCGCCACGCCGAGGCTGCGCCGGGTGAGCCGGACGACCTCCGGACCCTGACGCCGCACGGGAAACAGCAGGCGCGCGAGCTCGGCCGGCGCTTCGTGCGCAAGGGCATCACGCCCGACGCCGTGATCTCGAGCCCGCTGCTCCGCGCGCGCGAGACGGCGGAAGGCATCGCCTCGGCAGTTGGTGTCGAGGCCGAGCAGGACGAGCGCCTCGCACCCGGCGCGCGCTCCGAGGACGTGCGCGCAGTCGTCGCAGGACGCGGCGAGACAGTCGTGATCGTCGGGCACCAGCCCGACTGCGGGCAGATCGTGGCCGCGATCGGCGGCGGTGCGGCGCCGGAGTTCCCTGCCGGCGGCGTTCGCGAGCTCGAACTGTGACCGCGGTCTTCGTCGAGGACCTCCGCAAGAGCTACGGCGGGCACGACGCGTTGAAGGGGATCAGCTTCGAGATCCGCGAGGGGGAGGTCTTCTCGCTGCTCGGCCCGAACGGCGCCGGCAAGACGACGACGATCGAGATTCTCGAGGGCTACCGCCGTCGCGACGGAGGCTCGGTGTCGGTGCTCGGCGTGGACCCCGCGCGCACGACACAGGCCTGGCGCGCGCGAATCGGCGTCGTGCTGCAGTCGTCGGCCATGTACGAGACGCTCACCGCGCGCGAAAGCCTTGCGCTCTTCGGCGGCTACTATGACCGCCCGCGGCCGGTCGACGAGGTGATCGGTGTCGTCGGCCTCGAGGAGAACGCCGATCGCGTCGTTCGGAAGCTCTCGGGCGGGCAGCGGCGCCGGCTCGACTTCGGCCTCGCGCTCATCGGCGATCCGGAGCTGATCTTCCTCGACGAGCCGACGACGGGCTTCGATCCGGCGGCGCGGCGCACGGCCTGGGAGACGATCCGCTCCTTGCGGGAGCTCGGCAAGACGATCCTGCTCACGACGCACTACCTCGACGAGGCTGAGCAGCTGTCGGATCGCGTCGCCGTCCTCCGCGACGGACGCATCGTCGCCACCGGCACGCCGGCCGACCTCACGCGCACGCCGGCGACGGAGATCCGCTACCGCGAGAACGGCCGCGACGTCGTCCTCCGCACCGAGGAGCCGACGCGCGTGCTCGCGGAGCTGACGTCGCGCGCGGTGGAGCGCGGCGAAGAGCTCACAGACCTTTCGGTGCGGCGGCCTTCGCTCGAAGAGGTCTACCTCGAGCTGACGGAGTGAGAATCTTCCTGCACGAGGTCCGCGGGCAGCTCCTGCTGTACAGGCGCAGCAAGGAGCTCGCCTTCTTCACGTTCCTGCTGCCGCTGATCCTGTTCGTGCTGCTCGGCTCGACGTACGGCGACGACAGGATCGGCGGCGTGCGCGGCGCCGACTTCCTCGAGGCCGGGATGCTCGGGTACGGCCTCGTCTCCACGGCGTTCGCCGGGCTCGCGATCTTTCTCGTCATCCGGCGCGAGTCGGGAATCCTCAAGCGGGTGCGCGCGACGCCGCTGCCGGCGTGGGCGTACCTCGCGGCGGTCCTCACGGCGACGCTGATCGCCTTCGCGGTGAGCTGCGTCTGCATGATCGCGATCGGCCGGCTGCTCTTCTCGGTCGGCCTGCCGACCCACTGGCTCTCGCTCGTCCTGACGCTCGCGCTCGGCGCGGCGGCGTTCGCCGCACTCGGGCTCGGCATGACCGCGGCGGTGCGCTCCGCCGAGGGGGCGTCGGCGACGGTGAACGCCGTCTACCTGCCGATGGCCTTCATCTCGGGCGCGTTCTTCTCGCCACACTCGTTTCCGCAGTTCCTGCGCGCGCTCGCCGATGTGCTTCCCCTCACGTACTTCATCCGCCTGACGCGCGACGTGATGCTGCACGGGCACCAGATCTGGGACAACGGAGCCGATGTGGCCGTAATCGTGCTGTGGGGCGCGATCGGCGCAGCAATTGCGCTCTGGCGTTTCCGCTGGGAGCCTGCCGAGGGTTAGGACCGGAGGCTTATGGGTTACAAGACGGAGGTGCTTACCGTTTTCAAAGAGGCAGGCGCGGGGTCGCGCGAGCTCAGGATCAACTTCGGCGTCTTCGCCGGACGCAGCGCGACACCCGCCGAGCTCGACGATCTGGCACGGACGCTGCTGCCCGAGCTCGGCGACGTGACGATCACCGCGGAGGACCGGCGGGAGCTGAACGAGAGCTCCGAGACGTCGCTCCACCAGGTGCGCATCGACCTGCCCCAGACGGCAGACGTCGAGCGCGTGGTCGCAGTCGCCGAGGAATGGGCTCAGGCTCAGATCCAGGATCGGCACGCGGACGTCGTCGACGCCCGCATCGCCTAGCGCGCGAGCTGGAACAAGATCCGGCGTAGCGGCGTTTGCAGCCGCATGGACCGGCCGGTCGCCATCCTGTACGAGCATCCGCTCTGGTTCGAGCCGCTCTTCGCGGAGCTCGAGTCGCGCGGTCTTCCGTACGAGCGGTTGCACGCCGAGCGGCACGCCTTCGATCCCGCCGCGCAGGAGACGCCGTACTCGCTCGTCGTCAACCGGATGAGCCCGTCGGCCTGGACGCGCGGCCATGCGCGCGCGATCTTCCACACGCTCGACTACCTCGCGTACCTGGAGACGATCGGCGCGGTGACGCTGAACGGTCACGGGCCGTACGCGTACGAGCTCTCCAAGGCGCGGCAGACGGCGCTCTTCGCACGCCTCGGCGTGCGCCACCCGCGCACTCGCGTCGTGAACGATCACGCCACGGCGATCGCCGCCGCCGGTGAGCTCCGGTTCCCGGCCCTCGTCAAGCCGAACATCGGCGGCAGCGGCGCCGGCATCGTCTCGTTCGACACGGTCGACGAGCTCGCCGCCGCCGAGCTCGACTTCGGCCTCGACGGCACCGCGCTCGTGCAAGAGCGGATCCCGGCGAAAGGCGACTCGATCGTGCGCGTCGAGCTGCTGAACGGCGAGCTGCTCTACGCGATCCGCATCCTGCTCGTGCCGGGCAGCTTCAACCTCTGCCCGGCCGACTACTGCGAGCTTCCCGGCGTGGCCGACGGAGTCTCCGGCCGCGGACTTCCGATCGAGGCGTACGACCCTCCGGCCGACGTCGTCGCGGACGCGAAGCGCATCGCCGCCGCCGCCGGCATGGACGTCTGCGGGATCGAGTACGTCGTCGACGAACGCGACGGCGAGGCGTACTTCTACGACCTGAACGCGCTGTCGAACTTCGTCGCAGACGCGCCGAACGTCATCGGCTTCGATCCGTTCGTGAACCTCGTCGACCTGATCGTCGCGCGCGCGTCAGGCGGCGAGGCTGCGGTACAGCGCGGCGGTCCGCTCCGCGATCGCGGGCCACGAGAAGTGCTCGACGGCACGCTCGCGTCCCGCCTGGCCGAAGCGCGCGGCCAGCTCGGAGTCGCCGACTAGCTCGTTCACGCGCGCCGCGAGCTCCTCGGCGTTCGCCGGTTCGACGAGATAGCCCGTCTTGCCGTCCGCGACGACCTCGGGGATCCCGCCCACGCGGCTTGCGACGACCGCGGTCTCGCACGCCATCGCCTCGAGGTTGACGATGCCCATCGGCTCGTAGATCGACGGGCACACGAAGACCGTCGCGTGCGTGAGGAGCTGGATCACGTCCGGCTTCGGAAGCATCTCCTCGATCCAGATCGTGCGTTCGAGCTTCGGGATGCGGGAGCGGACGCGCTCGCCGATCTCGGGCGTGTCGGGCGCGCCGGCGCAGAGAACGAGAGTCGCCGACGGGTCGAGCAGTGGCGCGGCGTCGAGCAGATGCTCGAGCCCCTTCTGGTGCGTGATGCGCCCGACGAAGATCACGTACGGGGTGGCCGGATCGACTCCGTACCTTTCGAGAACATCCGTGCCCCTGTCCGGCGCGTACTCCTGCGTATCGATGCCGTTGTGGATAACGCTCACGCGACCGGGCTCGACCGCCGGATAGCAACTGAGAACGTCGTCGCGCATCGCGCTGGACACGGCGACGATCGCGTCCGCCGCCTCGAGGGCGGTGCGCTCGCAGAAGGACGAGAGGTGGTAGCCGCCGCCGAGCTGCTCCTCTTTCCACGGGCGCAGCGGCTCGAGGCTGTGCGTCGTTGCGACGTGCGGGATGCCGTAGCTGAGCTTGGCCAGGTGCCCGGCGAGGTTCGCGTACCACGTGTGCGAGTGGACGACCTGCGCGCCTTCGACACCCGCCGTCATCGCGAGGTCGACGGACATCGTCTCGAGCGCGGCGTTGCCGTTCACCGCGTCCCACGGCCGGTAGGTTTTGGCGCCGTCGCGCTCGGCCCCGAAGCAGTGCACGGTCAGGTCGACGAGGTCGCGCAAGTCGCGCGCGAGGTATTCGACGTGCACGCCGGCGCCGCCGTAGACCTCCGGTGGAAATTCGCGCGTCAGTAGTGAAATCCGCAAAGCGGCGAAAACCGTAGCTCTTACTCAACTCACAGCGGGGGCCAAGCGGCCCTTAAGCCG
>JBJMJE010000344.1:0-6257 GCA_045806505.1 Gaiellaceae bacterium | reverse complement strand
AGCGCATTCAGCAAGTCGTTGTCGTCGACCGAGACCGTGATGATCACGACCTTCGTCTCGGGCAGCCGGGTGGTGACCTCGCGCGTCACCGCGATCCCGCTCCCGGGCATCCGGATGTCCAGCAGGCAGACGTCTGGTCGCTCGCGCAGCGCCGCCGCGACGGCACCCGGACCGTCGGACGCCTCCGCGACAACGACGAAGCGTTCGTCCTGCTCGATCGCCTCGCGAAGATCGGCGCGGGTCGGCGCGTGATCGTCGGCGATCAAGACGCGGACCTGCTCTTTCACGGCAGCTCCACCTCCACCGCCGTGCCCGTCCCGCGACGCGACGTGATGTGGAGCGTGCCGCCGATCGCGCGCGCCCGGTCGGCCATGCTCGTGAACCCGAAGCCGCCGCTCCTGCGGCGGCGCGTCGCAGTGCTGTCGAAACCGCGGCCGTCGTCGATGATGCGCAGCCTGAGGCCGTCGCCGTTCTCGAGCTCGACGCGGACGAGACGCGCGTCGCCGTGACGCGCAGCGTTGGTCACCGCTTCGCGCGCTATTCGAACGAGCGCCTCCCGCACGTCCGGCGCCACGTGCACGTCCGGAGCGAGCGAGAGCGCGACCGTTGCCCCCACCCGGTCGGCCACCCCCTTCACCGCCTCGGAGAGTACGACATCGAGCGGCTCGTCGAGCGGGCGCGTCAGCGTCGCGATGACGCGGCGCGATTCGTCGAGCGCGCGCTCGGCGGCATTCGCGATCTGCAGCGCGTCGGGCGCGAGCAGTCCGGTGTCCACCGCGCGGTGAGCGCGTCGCACGATGAACGCGAGCTCCTGCGAGAGACCGTCGTGCAGGTCGCGGGCGATCCGCTGCCTCTCGTCGAGCACGGCCGCTTCGCGCGACGCGTTCCAGTAGCGCGTGACCTCGCCGGCCGCCGCCGCGACGAGCGCGAAGTAGAAGAGCATGCGGAAGACGTCGCCGGCGGAGAGCCAGCCGGCCTCGAACGACGGGCTGAACGCGTAGACGATGCCGGCGAAGACGCGGAGCGCGGCGGCGATCGCGACCCACGTCATGAACGGGTCTCGATCCTCCTCGGCCCGGCGCAGATACGCGATCGAAGCGATCGTGAACAGCCCGACGAGCAAGAGCTGGAAGACGAGTGCGGCGTCGTCGGCGCCTGACTCGCCCATGTCGATCGGGAGCAGCTCGGAGAGTCCCGCCATCGCCTCGGCGATCATCCCGAGCGCGACCAAGGCGTAGAGCGAGACGATCCACGCTCTGTGCCTCGGCCGCAGGACCCTCCGCGGCGGAGCGAACGCCGCCAGTACGAGGACGAGCGCCCCCAGCACCTGGCTCGCCGCCAGGACCCACGTCGTGAGGACGTCCGACTCGTGGCCGAACGCGACGGGAATCGAGCCGTAGAGCAGGTTCGACGCCGCCAGGATCGCGAGGCCGACCGCGATCAGGAGCACGTCGAGGCGCGCGTTCTGCCGGAAGCGGAAGAAAAGAAGGTATGCGGCGGCGAAGCCGGCGAGCGCTTCGGTCGTCTGGACGCCGACGTACAGCGCGGGCTGGTGGTACGAGGAGCGACCGCCGAGCGCGAGGTCGACGACGATCGCGGCCGCACCGACGGCCACCGTTGCCAGCAGCGCCGTCCGAGGACGCCGCAGGTGGTCCCTAGCGCGCACAGACCCGTTCGCGTTCACTGCCGCGGAAGACGTTAGTCGCTTTCGAGCGAAACTCAATGCCTGCGCCTGCGCTGCGAGCTCAGGAACCGCGGATGCGCCGCCACCACCCGGCGAGCAGCTCGCGCAGGTGACGCCGCCTCGGCGTGCTCGTCTTCGTCGAATCCTGGTGCCAGCCGGCCATCAGCGACGCGCCGCACGAGTCGTCGTGGTGGTGGTGGGCGGCCGCCGCAGCAACCGCCTCACCACCGTGCTGCAAGCCGGGAAGACCGGCCGTGCGAGCTGAGACCGACCGGTGAGGGAGGCCGTCCGGAAACAAAGGTGGAACCCGTGCGAGAGCACGAGCGGTGAGTCCGCGCTGCACCGCCTGACTCGATCGCGTTCGAGCGTCACCACCTCTCCTCTCTGTTTCCCTTCGGCCGTCGCCCGACGGCGATTCAATCCGCGAGGAGGCGAAGGAACGCCGCAGTTCCGTCCTCCCGATTGCCGATCTCCCGGCTTGCGGTGACGAGATTTCTCTCGTCGATACCTTCTTATTGCGTTACCGGCGTCGTTGCGCTGGACGTGCGGCTAGGGTGGCCAGCCTTTTGGCTGCGCGCCCGGCGGCTACGCCGGGTGCGGCCTCGCCGCGAGAGCTTCGGCGCGGCGGATCGCGAACGCGAGCCGTTCACCGCGGGGGACGTGCGCGTACGCCGAGCCCTTCGCCACGAGCTCCGCCTCCGCCGTGCGGATCCGCTCCTCGAGCGCGTCGTGCCGCATCCGCTGCGCGGCCCTCTCCTCGGGCGAGAAGAGGCTAGTGCTCTTCCTCTTCTTCATCGTCGCCTCCTTCGATGTAAGCCAGGATGCGGTCGACCTTGACGTTGACGTCTACGAGGACTCCCATGATCGTCGTCACCTCGCCGCGATAGATGCCCTGCTCCTCGTCCACCAGCGCAGGATGCCGACGTCGTCGCGCGTGCGCAAGGTGTCCATTGCAGCCGTTAGCGCCTGTTCCGCGCCGCGTACGGGAGGACAGCATGAGCGCGCATGCGTTGCTCGTAGGCGAGCTCACGCACGGGCTACGTCGGTGACCCCGAGGGCGCGCTCGAAGCTGACGAGCCTGCGCAGGAGCGCGTTGTAGCGACCGTGCGCCGCGTCCCCGTACTCGGTGCGGAGCAACTCATAGAGCCTGTGCTCGGGCGACGGGAGCGCCTGCGGGATGTCGAAGCCGAGCCGGCGAAGACGCGGCGCGCCGATCGAGACGAGTAGCGATTCCGTCGTCTCAGCGCCGCGAGCCAGATCTTCGAGGCCTCGCGCGACGAGGTCGTGGCCCGGTAGCGGCCGCTCGCTCATGGCTCACACGGTACCGCCGAGCTTTCGTCTGTGGCTCCGTCCGATCAGGCGGTGCGCTGCTCCGCGACGCGCGCGAGCCGGTCGCGGATCGCATCGGCGTCGTCGCCGAGGTCGTCCAGGCGCGGGAGCGCCGCGAGGGATTCGAGCGCGAAGACACGCTCGAACAGCGATGTCGTTCGGTAGCGAACCGCGCCGCCGGCTCCGTCGTCGCGACCTGCCTCCGCAATCAGCCCGCGTTCGAGCAGTCCCGCGACCGCCGAGTCCGCCGCGACGCCGCGGATCCGCGCGATCTCCGGCCTCGACACGGGCCCGAGGTACGCGACGATCGCGACCGTCTCGAGTGCCGCCTGCGACAGCCCGCGCTGCACCGGCCGCTCGAACATCCGTGCACACGCTTCCGCTGCGTCGCGCGACGCGCGGAACGCCCAGCCGCCGGCGACCTTTTCCAGCACGATGCCGCTGCGGCCCTCGCGGTGGCGCTCGCCGAGCAGTCCGAGCGCCGTCTCGATCCGTTCCTCCGATTCGCTCGTGGCGTCGCACAGCTCCTCCCTCGACAGCGGCGCCGTCGCGACGACGAGCAGGCCCTCGATGATCCGCGCGAGAGCGTCGAGCGGGTTGGCGGCGATCAGGCGGAGCGGACGGTCCACGAATGGCTCCTTTCGACGTTGGCTCGCGCGATCCTTATCGGCGCGAAGGGGGCAGCCTGCTGGATGGCGATCTCGTCCTGCTTGCGCAGCTCGAGCAGCGCGAGGAAGGCGACGGCGATCTCGACGCGCGACATGCCGGCGACTTCCTGATCGAAATCGAAGAGGCGCCTGCGCTGCAGCAGCGCGCGGAAGCGCTCGACGAAGAGCGCAACCGGCGGGAACCGGAGTGCCATGTGCGAGAGCGAGACCTGCGGCGGCTCCGCCGCGAGCGCCCGCAGCGCGGCGGCGAGCTGAGCCGGGTCCTGCGGCGCGAGCTTTCGTTCCGGCCGCGGCGCGAGCGGCGCCGGGCCGAGCCGGAAGAACCTGTCCCGCGAATCCGCAAGCCGCTCGCTGAGCCACGCGGCCGCCTCCTTCATCCGCCGGTACTCGGCGAGCCGGCGCGCAAGCTCCTCCGCCGCTTCCTCCGGGCCGAGGTCGGCGAGCTCCGCCGCCTCGTCGGGGAAGAGCGAGCGCGCCTTGAGCTCGAGCAGCGCAGAGACGAGGACGAGGAACTCTCCGCACGCTTCGAGGTCGAGCGTCTCGCGCTCGGCGAGCAGCTCCACGAAAGAGATGACGATCGCGGCGACGTCGATCTCGGCGAGGTCGAGCTCCTCGCGGAGGACGAGCGTCAGCAGGAGGTCGAACGGCCCTTCGAAGGCGTCCAGATCCAGCTCGAGCTCGCGCACGACCATCGCGCGGAGGCTAGCCGCGGAACCGGACGGGGTCTACCCGTGATCAAGCTCGGCGACGAGCTGCCGGACGCGGCGGTCGATCTCGTCGCGGATCGGCCTGACCTGCTCGAGCGGCAGGTTCTTCGGGTCTTCGAAGACCCAGCTGATCCGCCGCACTCCGGGCGTGACGGGGCAGACCTCTTCGCTGCAGGTCGACACTGCGAGGCCCGCCCACTCGAGAGCTTCGTGGTCGAGCCTGCGCGGGATGTGGTCGCCCGCTTCGATGCCGATCTCCTTCAGCGCCTCGACGACCTGCGGATGCGGTGCCGTGCCGGGAGCGCTTCCTGCGGAACGCGCCTCGTGCCTTCCCTGCGCAGCCCGGCGGAAGAGCCGCTCCGCCATGAGGCTGCGGCCGCTGTTGGCGACGCAGACGAAGAGGACGTTCACGCGGTTTCCTCGGGCTGTTCGATCGTCGCGTGAAGTTCGCCGGGACGCGGCTGTTCGCCGCGGACGAACTGGTAGGCGAGGCCGCCGAGCGACGCACCGATCACCGGTGCGACCAGGTAGACCGAGAGCGCGTGTGGCCGAGCTGTTGTGTCTTCGCGTCGACCATGATCGCGCCGCAGCCGGCGAAGACGAGCGCGAACGTGCCGATCGCCTCCGCCGTCAGCGCCCGCAGCTCGCGCGCGATCAACAGCAACCCGCCTTCGCCGCCGGCTGGATCACGGGGAGCCCCTTCGCGGCCGGGGTCACCGTCTTGCGAGCCTTGACGATCGCGCCGTGCATGCCGTCTGCAACCTCGTGCGTGAACCGGACGTCGATCTCCTCGAACCCGGCGGCCTCGAGACCCGCGACGTACTCGCTTCTCGAGAGCGCGCCGGCGATGCAACCGACGTACGACCCGCGCTCCGCCCGCTCTTCGGCAGTCAGGTGGTCCTCCGCGACGATGTCGCTGACGCCGACGCGGCCTCCGGGCTTCAACACGCGCGCGACCTCGGTCAAGACAGCGGCCTTGTCGGTCGAGAGGTTGATGACGCAGTTCGAGATCACGACGTCGACCGAGTCGGCAGGCAGCGGAATCTGCTCGATGATGCCCTTCAGGAAATGGACGTTCGCGACGCCGGCTTCCGAGGCGTTCTGTCGCGCGAGAGCGAGCATCTCGTCCGTCATGTCCAGTCCGTAGGCGACGCCGGTCGGGCCGACGCGCTTCGCGGAGAGGATGACGTCGATGCCGCCGCCCGAGCCCAGGTCGAGCACGGTCTCGCCTTCGCGCAGCTCGGCGACAGCGGTCGGGTTGCCGCAGCCGAGCGAGGCGAGCGTCGCCGCCTCGGGGAGCTCACCACGTTGTTCGGCGTCGTACAACGCCTCGCCGAAGTTCCCCGCATCGCTGTCGGCGTCGGCACAGCAGGAGCCGCTGCCGCAGCCGCAGCCGTCGCTCGTTGCGGTGACCGCTCGCGCAGACTCGGCGTAGCGGCGCCGTACCTCCTCGCGCAGGTCATCGGCAGTGGTGGACATCAGCAGCACGCTCCTTTCAGGTCGGCGACGGCCGCGAGCTTCTCGACGGCGTCGCGTTGCAACGAGAAGTAGGCCCACCTGCCACGCTGCTCGCGTTCGAGCAGGCCGGCGTCGACCAGCTTCTTCAGATGGTGCGAGACCGTCGGCTGCGACAAGCCGAGCGGCTCGTAGAGCTCGCAGGCGCAGACGGGCTCGGAACTCCTCGCGATCACGTTCACGATCCGGACGCGGGCCGGATCGCCGAGCGTCTTGAAGAGCTCTGCGGTCGCGAGCGCCTCCGCCTCGTCCAGAACAGGCGCACCCAACGGCGCGCAACACACGATCGCACTCTCCACCGCCACTAGACACTCCTTGTATCGATGGATGTCAATGTATCGACTTCTGTCGATA
>JBJMJE010000343.1:0-11673 GCA_045806505.1 Gaiellaceae bacterium | reverse complement strand
ATCGGCGCGCCTTTCCAGACGTCGCTGCTCGCGGCCGTGCGTCCGCCCGACGACGAGTAGAAGTACGTCGTCGCGATCTTCCCGCCGTACGTCAGAACCTCGCCGGAGGTCGCGTCGACGGCTGCGGTGGTGGTCGGAGCCTCGGCGCCGACGCCTCCGTAGACCTGGCTGCGCGTGTCGGGATAGACGTCGAACGGCCCCGACGTCTTGCGTTGCGCGAGCGCGTACGACCGCGCCGCGACCGCCTGCGCCTTCAGCGCCTCCGCCGGCCACGTCTTCGGTGACTCGGAGGGAACGACACCGTAGAGGTACTGCTCGAGCGGCACGGTGTTCACGAGAGTGAGCTGCTTGCCGTCGGACGTCACGGTGAACGTGCCGCGATACCCGTTCTTGAACACGAGCGGCGTCTGCGACGTGAACACGAGCGGCCCGAGGAAACTCTTGAGCTCGCCCGTCCCGGGAACCTTGATCGCCAGCTGGGGATTGAGCGTCATCTTCCCGGCCGGCATCGTGATCGCCGCCGCCGAGCCGTCCTTGATCTTCCACGGTCCCGTGGAGGAGATCGTGATGCTCGGCGTCTGCGCGAGCAGCACGCGGATGCTCTTGACCGTCGTCGTGTCGAGTTTCGTCCCGGGGAAGTAGTGCGTGACGATCTTGTCGTAGGAGACGCCCTTCTGCGCGTAACCGTACGCGCCCCACTGGCTCATGCCGACGCCGTGCCCCCAGCCGTGGCCGGTGATCACGAACTGCGGCGTCCCCTTGAGTGCGGGCGGCGTGAAACCCCCGGATGCCGGGCCTACGGTCAGCCCCGTGACCAGCAGGGCCAGCATGGTCGCTCGGCGGAGAATCGACACGGGCGCCGCTTCAGGCTACCGCAGCTCTCTCCTCCCTTACGGAACCTTCATTACACGGATTCGGTAGTTCCCAAAGGGGTATTGCGCCCTCGATGGCGACCACGCAGATCCTCCCGGAGCGCTACCAGGACATCGAACCGGTCGCGCAGGGCGCGATGGGCACCGTGTTCTGCGCGACGGACACGACGCTCGACCGCGTCGTCGCGGTGAAGCTGCTCGCGGAGCGCTACGTCGCCGACGACGCTGCGCGGCGGCGGTTCGAGCGCGAGGCGCGCGCGGCGGCGCGCGTGTCGAGTGAGCCGAACATCGTCACGATCTTCGACGTCGGCGACGCGGGAGGGCGGCCGTACATCGTCATGGAGTACATCGCCGGCAGCTCGCTCGAGGAGCGGCTGCGCTCGGGTCGGCAGAAGCCGGCGGACGCAATGCGCTGGCTCGAGCAGGCGGGGCGCGCGCTCGACTACGCACATTTGAAGGGCGTCGTTCACCGCGACGTGAAGCCCGGGAACCTGCTCCTCGACCGTTCCGACAACGTGCACGTCGCGGACTTCGGGATCGCGAGCGCGGCCTGGATGCCGTCGCTGACCGTCAGCGGCACGATCCTCGGCACCGCCGGCTACCTCGCGCCAGAGCAGGCGCTCGGCGAGCCGACGTCGCCGGCGAGCGACCGCTATGCGCTCGCCGTCGTCGCGTACGAGCTGCTCACGGGAACCCGTCCCTTTGCGCGCGAGTCGCCGACCGCGGAGGCGCAGGCGCACGTGGCCGAGCCCGTTCCCTCGGCCTCGGCTCGAGGGAACTTGCCGCCGGAGGTGGACCGCGTGTTCCAGCTCGCGCTCGCCAAGCGGCCCGAACAGCGCTACGCGACGTGCGCGGATTTCGTGTCGGACCTGCGCACGGCACTCGCAGGTGCGCCGACGGAGACGCGTGTGCGTACGGCAACAACGGTCCCGCTGCCGCGACCGGCGCCACTGCCTCGTACGGCCGCCCGTAGCTCCTCGTCCCGCAAGCCGCTGCTCGCCGTGCTGGTCGGCGCGGCGCTCCTCGCGCTCGTCCTCGCCGGCGTGCTGATCGCCCGTCCGTCGGGCTCGGAGCAGACGGCCTCGCCGCCGGCGAAGCCCGCGACGCACAAGCAGCCGAAGAAGCACAAGAAGCAGACGACGACGGCGCCCGTGACGACGGCGGCCGAGAAGACGACTCCGGCGACCACGCAGGCGGCGCCCGCAACAACGGCGGCCTCGCCGCCGCCGACCACCACGAGCTCGCCGCCGCCGACCACGACGGCCACACCTCAACCGGCGGCCGCCGGTCCGCACACGCTCAACGACCAGGCGTGGGGGCTGATGCAACAGGGTCGCTACGAGGAGGCGCTGCCGCTACTGCAAAAGGCCGTGCCGGCGCTTACGGGCCTCGGCCCCGGAGATCCCGCCGAGGGCTACGCGAACTACAACCTCGGCTACACGCTCGTCCAACTCGGCAGCTGCTCCGAAGGCCAGACGTATCTCGAGCGCGCGCAGACCCTCGAGCCCGACCGGAAAGAAGTGCGCAAGGCGCTCCGAGAAGCGGAGCACTGCATCGACAAGCAGGGCTAGGCCGCTAGCTCACTACACTCGCGCTCATGCGTTTGCTCGTCACGGGGGCAGCGGGGTTCATCGGCTCGAACTTCGTGCGCCACTGGCGCGAAAGGCATCCCGCCGATCACGTCGTCGGCTACGACCTGCTGACCTACGCGGGCGTCCGGGAGAACGTGCCCGAAGACGTGCCTCTCGTCGAAGGCGACATCGCCGACCTCGACCTTGCGGAGCGAACGCTCGCCGAGCACGAGATCGACGTCGTCGTCAATTTCGCAGCGGAGTCGCACAACAGCCTCGCAGTGATCGACCCCGGGCTCTTCGCACGCACGAACGTCGTCGGCACGCAGCTTCTGCTCGAGGCGTCGCGCCGTCACGGCGTCGAGCGCTTCCATCACGTCTCGACGTGCGAGGTGTACGGCGACCTGCCGCTCGATTCGCATGACACGTTCCGCGAGGACTCTCCGTATCGGCCACGCACGCCGTACAACGCGTCGAAGGCCGGCGCCGACCATTTCGTGCGCGCGTACTTCGAGACGTTCCACCTGCCGGCGACGATCAGCAACTGCTCGAACAACTACGGCCCGTTCCAGTTTCCGGAGAAGGTGATCCCGCTGTTCGTCACGAATGCGCTCGACGACCGTGAGCTGCCGCTCTACGCGTCGACGCAGAACAGGCGCGAGTGGCTACACGTGCGCGACCACTGCCGCGCGATCGAGCTCGTGCTGGAACGAGGGCGCGAAGGCGAGACGTACAACGTCGGCTCCGGCGTCGAGAAGTCGGTCGAACAGATCGCCGACGCGGTGCTCGAGCTCGCCCGGAAGCCGGAGAGCCTGAAGACGATCGTGCCGGACCGCCCCGGCCACGATCGGCGCTACCTGCTCGACTCGACGAAGCTCCGCGGAGAGCTCGGCTGGCGCGACGAGGTCGCGTTCGAGGAGGGCCTCGCTGAGACGGTGCGCTGGTACGAGGAGAACCGCGCGTGGTGGGAGCCGCTCAAGGAGCGCGCGCCGGTTGCAGAAGCGTCGTCCTGGCGCTGATCGAACGCAAGCGCGGTCGCCCTAGCTGTGTCCTGTTTCCCTGCGGGTAGTTTTGCGCGTGATGAGCCAGCCTGTGCACGAGGGCGGCCAGCGCGTGCCCGGCGGTGTGGTGCACGAACTGCCCGAAGACTTGCGCGAGGCGCTGGTCGCCAACCCTGTCGCACTCGCAGCCTGGCAGGACATCACGCCTTTGGCCCGCAACGAGTTCATCTGCTGGGTCGAAGACGCGAAGCAGGAAGCAACGCGAGAACGCCGCATCCGGCGGACGCAGGAGGAGCTCGAGGAGGGCCGGCGACGGCCTTGCTGCTGGCCCGGGTGCAGGCACCGAGAACGCACCGGCAGATAACGGTTCGCCCGTAACCGCTTTACGATCAGTCGCATGACCGAGTTCGTCCCGCGCGACTTCGACGTCCCTCGGCGGCTCGAGACGCCGCAGTTCGTGCTCGAGCCGCTCGGCCCCGAGCACAACGACCGGGATTACGACGCGTGGACATCGTCCAAGGAGCACATCCACGCGACGCCCGGTTGGGTGGACAGCAAGTGGCCGCGGGAGATGACGCCGGACGAGAACCGGGCAGACCTGCAGCGCCACGCCGACGACTTCCGCAACCGGCGGGGGTTCACGTACACCGTGCTCGATCCGGCGAGCCGCGACGTGATCGGGTGCGTCTACATCTACCCGCGTTCCGACAGCGACGACGATGCTCGCGCGCTTTCGTGGGTACGCGCGAGCCACGCGGAGCTGGACACCCCGCTCTGGCGCGCCGTGAGCGAGTGGCTCGCATCGGACTGGCCGTTCGGCAGCGTCGAGTACGCGCCGCGCGCCAGGCGTCTCGAGTAGGTCCAGCGGTGGACGCCGAGAGATGGGACTGGTCGGTCCGGATCTTCGACCACGTCGAGGTCCACGCGAGCGACTTCTCGACGAGCGTCCGGTTCTACGAGACGGTGCTCGCGCCGCTAGGCATCCCGAGGCTCGCTGACGAGGGGAGCGACTGGGTCGGGTTCCCGAACTTCAACGTCGTCGACCGGCGACCGCCCTCGGCAAACATTCACCTCTGCTTCCACGCGCGCTCGCGCGAGCAGGTCGATGCCTTCCACCGGGCCGGGGTCGACGCAGGCTTCCGCACGAACGGCGAGCCGGGCTACCGCGACTACGGGCCGGGCTACTACGCGGCCTTCCTCCTGGACCCGGACGGGAACAACGTCGAGGCGCTCTACCGCGACGAGGGCAACATCGGACACGGCATCGGTCCGCACCTCCGCTGACCGCAAAACATCGTCAGTCTTTGTCGCGTCGCCGGAACTGCTTCCCCCACGACGTCGGCACAGGCTGTGCACCTTGCCGAAGCTGCCATGCGAGCAAGCCCCACGCACCGACAACCACGAGCACGACCACGATCGCAACGACGGCAATGGCCATGGGGTCGAGTCTGGATGACGCCGACGGCGTATTCAAGGTGCGCCGCTGCTAGACGAACGAGCGACGGAACGAGCCGAACGTCCATAGCCCGAGCGGCAAGCGGCGACGAGCATGGGTAAGGCGGATGGGGAAGCGGACACTAACTCCGGCATAGCGCTCATCCACGCTCCCGACGGTTGAAGGCGCTCTAACGGGCGGAGTCGCGCCGAGGTGCCAAGCGGCCCGCCGACCAAACGGGAGTGTGACGAGCGCGTCCAGGCAGGTCACCAGAAAAGGGGATGGCGCGCACCCGCTTTGCGTCGATCCCTGTGCTATGCGGCAACTCACGTCGCGACCCCAGGCGACCCCGGTCCTGCTCGCCGTCACGGCGGCGTTCGCGCTCTGCGCGCTCGAGTTCACGTTTCACGTGAGCGGCGACCTGCGTGCGTTCCTCAACGACTGGGTCTACGACAACATCGTCTTCGCGGCGGGCGCAGCATGTCTCTCGCGCGGCATCGTCGTCCGGCGAGATCGCCTCGCGTGGATCCTCATGGGCATCGCAGTCATGTCTTGGGGCGCCGGCGACACCGTCTGGACCGTCACGATCGGCGACGACCCGAGCCCGCCGGCGCCGTCGTTCGCAGACCTCGGCTATCTGGCCGTCTATCCGTTCGCCTACGTGTCGATCGTCCTGCTCCTGCGCTCGCGGATGGGGTCGCTGCGCGGCGGCCTCTGGCTCGACGGGGTGATCGGCGCGTTCGCAATCGGCGCCGTCGGTACCGCGATCATCCTCCCCGCCGTGATCGACACGCTCGGCGGCTCGACCGCTTCGGTGGCGACGAACCTCGCGTATCCGCTCGCGGATCTGATCCTCGTCGCGCTCGTCGTGTGGGCGCTTGCCGTGACGGGCTGGAGGCCCGGCCGCACGTGGGGACTACTCGCGGCGGGCTTACTCGTCTTCGCCGTCAGCGACTGCCTCTACCTGTACCACTCCGCGACGGGCTCGTACGTCGAGGGCAGCGTCACCGACCTCGGCTGGGTCGCGGGCGGATTGTTGCTCGCGTGGGCCGCGTGGCAGCCGGAGACGCGGCCGGCCCGCGCGCGAACGGAAGGCTGGCCGCTGCTCCTGCCGCCGGTGACGTTCGGCCTCGCCGCTCTCGGCGTGCTCGTCTACGACCACTTCGAGCGCGTGTACGCCCTGTCCCTCGTGCTCGCCGGTGCGGCGATCCTGGGGGTCATCGCGCGGATGGCGCTGACGTTCGCGGAGAACATGGCGATGATCGGCGAGTCGCGCGCCGAAGCGAGAACGGACGTGCTCACGGGCCTCGGCAACCGCCGCCGCCTGTTCGACGACCTCGACGAATTGTTCAAGCGACGCGAACAGCGCAACGTGCTCGTCCTCTTCGACCTGAACGGCTTCAAGTTCTACAACGACACCTTCGGTCACGTCGCGGGCGACCTGCTCCTCGCGCGGCTCGGCGAGAGCCTCCGCAGCTTCGTGCAGGGACGCGGCCGCGCGTACCGGATGGGCGGCGACGAGTTCTGCATCGTCGTGCGCGACGACGGCGCGGAGACGGAACTGGTCGTCGCGGGCGCGGCACGCGCCTTGAGCGAGCGCGGCGAGGGCTTCGCGATCTCTGCCGCGTCCGGGCACATCAACTTGCCCGAGGAGGCGGCGGAGGCCGACGAGGCGCTCCGGCTCGCCGACCAGCGCATGTACGCCCGAAAGGTCAGTTCGCGCGTCTCGGCAGGCGAGCAGTCCAGTGGTGTGCTTCTCCGCGCGTTGACGGAGCGCCATCCGAAGCTCGGCGCCCACGCCATCCGCGTGTCCGAGCTCGCGGATGCGCTGGCGCGGAGGCTGGGGCTGTCCGACAAGGACGTCGAGCTGGCCCGCCTCACGGGTCGCTTGCACGACGTCGGGAAGATGGCGATCCCGGACGTGATCCTCGAAAAGCCGGGGCCGCTGACCACCGACGAGTGGCAGTTCGTCCGTGACCACTCGAAGGTCGGCGAGCGCATCCTCCACGGAGCGCCCGACCTCACGAGCGTCGCCGGCCTTGTCCGCTCGAGCCTCGAGCGCTTCGACGGGACCGGTTACCCGACCGGCCTCGCGGGGACGGACATCCCGCTCGTGTCGCGCATCGTCTTCGTCTGCGACGCGTTCGACGCGATGACCTCGCCGCGGCCGTTCGCCGATCCGCTGACCATCGACGCCGCGCTCGCGGAGTTGGCGCGGAACGCGGGAACGCAGTTCGATCCCGTTGTCGCCGCTGCGTTCGCGGACGTCGTCGCCGAGCGCGGCGCTCGGCGCGTCGCGTTGGCGTCCTAGAGCCGGTCGAGGCACGCGCGGAGGCCGACATGCCAGTCCGGCAGGCGCGGCGTGCCGACCTTCTCGCTGCGCAGGACCGAGTACGCAGGTCGTTGCGCGCGGGCACCCCACTCGGTGCTCGCGATCTCGCGCACGCGGCACGACAGGCCCGCCTCGTCGAAGATGGCCTGCGCGAACTCGGCCCACGTGCAATCGCCGGACGCGGCGACGTGGTAGATCCCGAACGGCAGCTCGAGCACCTGCGGCAGTTCCGCGGCCAGGTGGCCGACATACGTCGGTGCGGTCCGCTGATCGGCGACGACCGACACCTCGTCCCGCTCGGCGCCAAGCCGGAGCATCGTGCGAACGAAGTTCTGCGACGTCCAGCCGAAGAGGCCGGACGTGCGGACGATCCATGCCTCCTCGCCCGCCGCCGCCTCGCCGTGCAGCTTCGTGCGGCCGTATGCTGAGAGCGGGCTCGGCGCATCGGACTCGACGTACGGCTCGCGCTTCGCGCCGTCGAAGACGTAGTCGGTCGAGAAGAGAACGAGCGGCGCTCCGAGCGACGCCACGTGCGCCGTGCCGCCGACGTTGACCGCGGCGGCGCCCTGGGGATCGTCCTCGGCGCCGTCGACGTCGGTCCACGCGGCCGCGTGCAGCACAAGGTCCGGCTGCCCCACGTCCGGCGGCGGCTGTGTCACGTCCCAGTCCGCGCGCGTGAGCGCGCGAGCTTCCGGAAACGCCTCCGCGAGCGCGGTTCCCAACTGGCCGGAAGCGCCGGTTATGAGCAAGCGGCCTGGTCGCGCTCCGACAGGATCGGCTCGCTCGTGCGCCACAGGTGCCTGACGCGCTCGTCCTTCCAGCAGACGCCGTGCTCGTCAGGCGAAGCGGCGTCGTACTCCTCCGTGACGTGGTACAGGAAGAGGCAGTCCGTCAGCGCCTCGTAGCCGTGCGCGAGGGTTCCCGGGACGTAGATCGCGACGGGATTGTCGTCGCCGATGTCCTCGCTGAACGTCTCGCCCGTCTCGCGGTCGAGCGCGACGACGCGCACCATCCCCTCGAGGCAGACGAAGAGATCGTCCTGCCCGCGCTCGTGGTAGTGCAGGCCGCGGATCACGCCCCTGCGCGAATGGACCACGTTCGACTGGCGCACGGGCTTCGGCAGCGAGGACGACCGCATCAGCTCCATGAACCAGCCGCGGTCGTCCGCGAAGAGCTTCAGCTCGATGCGACGGACGATCGTCATGCCTTGTTCGCCCCGTTCGCGCGGACGAAGTCGTTGACCTCGTAGTAGACGTCGATCGACTCGCCGGCGTCACCCCAGAAGCCCTCGACGACGTCGTGCTCCATCGTGCCGGCTTCGAGGTAGTGATTGTTCACGTCGGTGATCTCGAGCTCGCCGCGCCCCGACGGCTTCAGCGTCGGGATCACCTCGAAGACATCGGAGTCGTAGAAATAGATCCCGGTCACGACGAACTCGCTCGGCGGCGAATCGGGTTTTTCGACAATGCGTCTCACACGGCCGTTGCCGTCGAACTCCGGCACGCCGAGGTGACGCAAGTGGCCGACGTCGCTCTCGGGTGCGAGGACGATCCGGCCGCCGCGCTCCTGCCGCTCGAAGTTCTCGACGACGTTCCTGATCGAACGCTCGAAGATGTTGTCTGCGAGCAGCACGCAGACGCGGTCGCCGCCGACGAACCGCTCGGCGAGCCCGAGCGCCTCCGCGATACCGCCTTCCTCCTCCTGGTACGCGTAGAAGAGACGATCGATCCCGTGCGCACGGCCTTCGCCGAGGAGGCGGAAGAACTCACCCGCATGCGTGCCGCCGGTGACGAGCATCAGCTCGCTCAGCCCCGCATTCACGAGCGCCTCGATCGCGTACGGCACCATCGGGCGGTCGTAGATCGGCAGCAGGTGCTTGTTCGTGATGCGGGTCAGCGGATGCAGCCGTGTCCCTTTCCCGCCGGCGAGGATGACGCCCTTCACGACGGGCGATCCTAGCTACCGGACCAGGACCGGCCAGCCGAAGGAGCGGTCGGCCGGCGACCACGCGCGGACGAGCGATCCCTTCGGTGCGACGAGCGTGACCGCGAAAACTCCGGCGCCGTTCGTGTGGCGGTTCGGGCCGACCCACCGCCACT
The DNA here is from genome assembly GCA_045806505.1 of Gaiellaceae bacterium. Taxonomy (GTDB): domain Bacteria; phylum Actinomycetota; class Thermoleophilia; order Gaiellales; family Gaiellaceae; genus DASVFB01. The sequence goes on along the minus strand of JBJMJE010000343.1, from coordinate 2,363 downwards.
TGCCACGCGTCTGGACCTCGAGCCGGTACGTGCGCGTCCCCTTCCCCGGCCGGATCTGCCCCCACAACGCCGTCCTCGTGCCGCTGCGTCTCACCTGCGCCAGCGGGAAGCGGAACGCGGAGTAGGCGGGCTTTGGAACGCCGTGCACCGTGAACAGTCCGGTCTGGAAGCGGTCGAGGTACGGCTCGTCCTTGAGCAGGTACTGGATCAGGAGCGACACGCCGGACAGCTGATAGGCGCGCATCGCGGACTCGCCGACGTACGCGGCCTGCAGGGTCGGCGCGACGCCGAACGTGTCGGGCGGGTTCGTCTGGTAGCCGTACTCGGTGAGCCAGATCGGCTTGCGCCCGAGGTAGTGCTGCACCTGCCTCGACAGCCGGCCGAGGTTCGCCATCGAGATCACGTCGCAGTACCCGCAGGCGCCGCCGAGCGGCGTCTCGCGCGGCCGCGTCGGATCCGGGTTGTGCGCGTACGCGTCGAGCTTCGCGTGTGCTGCGGCGAGCCCGCGCACCCAGGCGAGCGGGCCGTAGCCGCCGCGGTTCCCGCGCGGTGCGGTCACGCCGCCCGCGACGAGCGCGCGCCGGTTCGCACGGTGGATAGCCGCGTAGCCGGGATTGAGCAGCGTCTTCACGTAGAGGCTCGGCGACGTCCCCGCGAGGTAGAGGTTCTGGTTCGGCTCGTTCCAGATCGTCCACTTCCGGACGAACGGGTAGCGCTTCGCGGCGGCGTACGCAAAGTCGGAGAACGCGCGCCGGCTCTTCGGCGGCGCGTTCGCCTTGCGGCCGCCGTTGGCCCACGCGGGTGCGCCGTAGAGCGTCACGAGCGCGTCGACGCCGCGTTCGTGCAGGCCGTTGAGCACTGCGTCGGCTGCCTGCCACCGGTACGCGGGATCGTTCGACGCGAGCGCGCGCGCCGGCTTCGTCGGCGCAACCTGATCCCAGTGGATGCTGTAGCGGACGATCGTCGCGCCGAGCTTCTGCACGACGTCGAGCCGGTGGTCGAGCGTGCCGGGGCCGTCGGCGAGCCACGCGTCGTCCTGGATTCCGTACTGCACGTTCCGCGCCGCCGAGGCCGACGCGGCGTACGCGCACGCTGACACGACGACGAGCGTCACGATGAGGGCGAGACGCCGCATCCGGACGAGGCTACCCGCCCGCCCTTGAGGAAAACGAAAGCGTTCCGTTAGCTCGGCCGGCGCGCCGCTCTCCGCGCCGCCTTCCGCCTTTTCACCTCCGGCGTCGCGCGCACGGCGGCGTACCAGACGTAGAGGAGGAAGCCGAAGCTCGCGGCGACGAGCTTCACGGCGCGCCGGAGCAGCGTCATGCCTAAGAGCCTAGCGCCGGGGGTAGGCTCCCCCGGATGGAGCGCAAAAAGCAGCGGGACGAGCTGCAGCGCGAGATCCAGGAGCTCTTCTCCGACCTGTGGCAGGTGCCGCGCTTCTCGGGTCTTCGCTCGGGCTTCCGCCCGCACGCCGACTGCTTCCGCACGGAGGACTCGCTCACGATTCTCGTCGAGCTGCCGGGCGTCGATCCCGACGCGGTCGACATCGTCGTCGCGGACGGCGACCTCTACCTCGTCGGCAAGCGCGACCGCCCGCGCGGCGAGGGGCAGGTCTACCAGCAGATGGAGATCGACTACGGCACGTTCCGGCGGCAGATCGCGCTCAACTCGGACGTCGACGTCGCGAAAGCTCGCGCGTCGTACGACCGCGGCATGCTGACGATCGTCCTGCCGCTCGCGCAGCGCCCGCCGGCGCCCGCGAAGGTGACGATCGCGGTGACGCGCTCGTGAGCGACGAGCTCGTCGAGCCGATCACCGAGACGCCGGACCTGCCGCCGGTGATGCCGGTGCTGCCGCTCAAGGAAACGGTCGTCTTCCCCGAGTCGATGACGCCGCTCGCGATCGGCCAGGAGCGTTCGATCAAGCTGATCGACGACGTCGCGGCCGGAGAGCGCCTGCTCGCGCTCGTGACGGTGAAGAACGAGGACGCAGAACCGCCCGGGTTCGAAGACCTCTACGACGTCGGCACGGCGGCGATCGTGCACAAGCTGATCCGAGTTCCGGACGGGTCGCTGCGGATCCTCGTGCAAGGCATCCAGCGCATCCACCTGGACGTGCCCGCCGGCCACGACCCGTACCTCATGGCGGAGTTCTCGCCGCTGGCCGACGAGCTCGAGGAGACGAGGGAGGTCGAGGCGCTGACGCGGAACGTGCAGAGCCTGTTCGCGCGCGTGATCGCCCTCGTGCCGTACCTGCCGGAGGAGCTGCAGCTTGCGGCTGCGAACGTCGAGGACCCAAGCGCGCTGTGCCACCTCGTCGCGTCGACCGTCCGCATCCGCACCGACGAGAAGCAGCGGCTCCTC
>JBJMJE010000342.1:0-2704 GCA_045806505.1 Gaiellaceae bacterium | reverse complement strand
AGAACGGGTTGCGCATCGAGACGACGCCGACGGCCGAAGCGAGGCACGCGAACGCGGCGGCGAACCAGACCATCCACACGACGACGTTGCTCGCCGAAGCGACGATCAACTGTTGTCCTTGTAGAACGGGATCGGCGTGTCATAGAGATAGCGGTCGAAGACGTCGATCTTCTTGATCGGCCCCGCGAGCAGCATGTCCTTCGTGTAGATCTGGTCGTCGCGGTTGTACTCCGAGATCTCGTACTCGTTGCCGAGCGTGATCGCGTCGAACGGACACGCGATCTCGCAGTAGCCGCAGAAGATGCAGCGGCTCATGTTGATCTCGTAGATACGCGCGTAACGCTCGCCGGCCGACACGCGGTCGTCCGGTGTGTTCTCCGCAGGCACGACGCGGATGCAGTCCGCGGGGCACGCGGCGGCGCAGAGCGAGCAGCCGATGCACTTCTCGAGCCCGTTCGCGTGGCGGTGCAGCCGGTGCCGACCGCGGTAGCGCGGATACACCGGCTTCTTGTACTCGGGGTACTGCTGCGTGATCGGCTTGTGGAAGAGCTGACTGAACGTGACGGCGAACCCCTTGAGGCTGTCCAGCGGCTGCGGCATCAGATCAGGACCACCAGGAACGCCGTCACGAGCGCGTTGAGCGTCGCCACCGGCAGCAGCACCTTCCAACCGAAGCGCATGAGCTGGTCATAACGCAGGCGCGGCAGAGAGGCGCGGATCCAGATGAACAGGAACAGGAAGAGGAAGAGCTTGAGGACGAACCAGATCGGCCCGTACGGATCGAGCTGCTCGAGCCAGGGGAAGTGCCAGCCGCCGAAGAAGAGCGTCACGATCAGCGCTGAGAGCACGATCAGGTTGATGTACTCGGCCATCTGGAAGAGGCCCCAGCGCATCCCCGAGTACTCGGTGTGGTAGCCGGCGACGAGCTCGCTGTCGGCTTCGGGGAGGTCGAACGGCGAGCGCGCCGACTCCGCGATGCCGCCGATGAAGAAGATGACGAGGCCGACCGCCTGCGGGATGAAGAACCACAGTGTCGCCTCCTGCTTCGAGACGATGTGGGTCAGCTGCAGGGACTGTCCCATCAGTACGACGCCGAGCACGCTCAGCGCCAGCGAGACCTCGTACGACACGAGCTGCGCACACGTGCGCATCGCGCCGAGCAGCGAGTACTTCGACTCCGAGGCCCAGCCGCCGACGATGAAGCCGTACACGCCGATCGAGCCGAGCGCGAACACGAGGATCAGCGCGACGCTCACGTCCGCGACCTCGCCGTTGATGTGCCAGCCGTTGACCTCCCAGCCGGGGCCGAACGGGATGACGGCGAACGCGGCAAGCGCGGTGAACGCGGAGACGACGGGCGCGATGATGTACGGCAGGTCGCTCGCGGCGGCGGGGTAGAAGGCTTCCTTGCGGATCAGCTTGACGAGGTCGGCGATCGGTTGCAGGAGCCCGAACGGGCCGGCGCGGTTGGGGCCGTAGCGCTGCTGCAGGCGGCCGAGCACCTTGCGTTCGAGCCACGTCAGGTACGCGAACATGAGGAGCAGCACGTTGATGATCAGGAACGCCTCGATGAGGGCGATCCACCACGGCTCATGCGTCACGCGCGGGTCACCTCGACGTCGTGCGGGAGCCCGTCGACGTGCTCGTCGGCGGCGCGGACGGTTCCGCGGGCGAGCGTGCGCGAGACGCGCGCGCGCAGGCGCGCGGACGTCCCGTTGGAGCGGACTTCGACCTCGTCCCCCGGCCGGATCCCGCGGGCGCGTGCGTCATCGGCGGCGATCTCGAGCACTGGCTGCGCGCGCTGGAACTGCAGCTCGGGCACGCGCTCGACCGCGGGTCCGGAGAAGAGCGGCCGGTACGCGACGAGGCGCAGGGCACCGTTCGCATCGGCCGTGCGCGCCTGCGGCCGCGCGGGCTGCGGCTCTGCAGTCTCCGGCTCCGGCGCGCTCCGCAGGGGGAGCGGCGCGCGCTCGCCTACCTGCGAAAAGGCGAGCCCATCGTAAATGAGCGCAGACAGCTCGTCGAAGACGCCGGCAGCGTACGGCGAGAGGTCGACGGAGAAGCGCTCGGCGAGGCCGGAGATCCACGCGAGCTCGTCCGGCGCGGGAGGCACGACGGCGCGGCGCAGTCGCTGCAGACGACCTTCGAGGTTGACGTACGTCCCCTCGCGCTCGAGGTAGCTCGTCCCGGGGAGGACGAGGTCGGCGACTCCGCGCGTCGGGCGGTCGAACATCGCGAAGACGAGGACGTGCTCGGCGTGCTCCGCGAGCGCGCGCACCGCCGGGTTCGCGAGTGCTTCGTCGCCGGAGATGACGAGCAGGCGCACCGGGTCCGGGTTCTCGGCCTCCTCCTCGTCGGACGCGGCGGCCCACGCCTCGCAGACGCCGCGCGAGTTCGCGGCACGCGGGATATGGAATGCCGCCCACGCGCCCACGCGCTCGGCGTCGGCTGCAAGCGCCGCGTCGTCGAGCTCGGCCGAGCCGATCACGACCGCGCGCTCGGCGGCGCGCAGCTTCTCGCCGTCGAGCTCGTATAGGACTTCTGCGCCGATCCGCTTTGCGGCGCGGACCCAGAGGTCGACGATCGGCGCCGACTCCGCGAGCGGCTCGTCGCCGAGGACGGCGATCACGTCGGCTTCGCGGATCGACGAAAGCGGCCGACGGAAGCCGTCGAGCGCCCGCGCGTTCTCGATCTCCGGCATCAA
>JBJMJE010000341.1:0-8799 GCA_045806505.1 Gaiellaceae bacterium | reverse complement strand
CGCTTCGCCACGCGGCGCGAGCGCGACTTCCGCATGCCGACCGACTTCGACATCGACGAGTACCGCGGCCGGCCGCCGTGGCAGATCGGCGACATCAAGGGCGAGGCGCGCATCGAGGTCACCAGCGACACCGCCTGGTGGGTCGAGCGCGCGTACGGGCAGACGGGTCATCTCGAGGATGACGTCTTCGTCACCGAGTACTCGTCGATCCCGCTCCTCGCATCGTGGGTGCTGCGCCAGGACGGGCGCGCGGTGCCGGTCGAGCCGCCGGCGCTTCGGCGAGAGGTGGCGCGCGCGCTCCGCGCGGTGCAGCAGGCGCACCACGGCGAGCCACCGCAGCTCGCAAAGGATGCGCCTGCACGGGACGTCCAGGACGGCGCCGAGCGGACCGCCGGGCCGGTGACACCCGAACGGTTTGCAGTGCTGCAGGCGCTGCTGGCGTACCTGCTCGCACGCTGCGGACAAGGCCGCGAGGCCACGATCCCGGCCGGCGACCTGAGCGAGCGCTTCCGGATCCCGCCCGAGGAGCTCGAGGATCACCTCTCGCTGCTCAACCTCGTCAACTTCGGCGGCGGTTGTTACACCGTCTATGCCGAGCTCAGCGACGGCGAGGTGCACGTCGACAAGGAGCTGTACGGCGAAACGTTCCGCGCGGCGCCACGGCTGACGCCGCTCGAGGCGCGGGCGATCAGGCTGGCGCTCGAGTACGTCGGGCCGATGATCGCTGCGGAGGCGCACACTCCGCTCGAGCGGGTACGGAAGAAGCTCGAGGAGACGTTCGGCGAATTCGAGCTCGTGCAGACGCCTGAGCCGCAAACGGACGACTCCGAGGAGAGCTTCGTCTCGACGTTCACGACCGCGATCCGCGGTCGGCGGCTCGTGGAGATCGAGTACCAGAAGGAAGGCGAGGAGACGTCGTCGACGCGCGTCGTGGAGCCGTACGTCCTGGAGCGCGAGCTGCCGAACTGGACGGTGCACACCTGGGACCGCACGCGCGACGGCGAGCGGAGCTTCCGCCTCGACCGCATGCGCGAGGCGAAGCTGCTGAGCGAGCGCTTCGAGCCGCGCGAGGGGTTCGAGCCGAGCCGTCTCCGCGACGCCCGCAGCGCGCGCGTCGTCTATACGGAGGAGGTGGCTCGCTGGGCGGTCGAGCGCGGCGCCCGGCCGCTCACCGACGGATCGGCCGTCGCCGACCTTCCCGTCGGCAGTCCGGAGTGGCTCGAGAGCGAGATCTTCTCCTTCCGCGGGAGCGCGGTCGTACTCGAGCCGGAGGACCTGCGCGCGCACATTCGCGAACGTGCGAAGGAGCTCGCGACGGAGCTCGGCGTCAACCGCCTGCGCGTCACGACTTCGTAGGCAGCGCCAGCGTGAAGGTCGCGCCCTCTCCGGGTACCGACCGCACGTCGACGGTCCCGCCGTGCGCCTCAGCGATCGAGCGCGCGATGAACAGGCCGAGGCCTGTTCCGGCCCGCCCCGTACCGCCTGTCGCGCGACCGAACTTCTCGAAGATCACCGTCTGCTCGTCGCGGGCGATGCCGGGCCCCTTGTCCCGTACCGCGACGACGACGCGGCCGTTCAGCGCGTAAGCCTCGACGTCGACCGGCTCGCCCGCGTCGGACCACTTCACCGCGTTCTCGATCAGGTTCGCCAGGACTTGCCGCAGCCGCGTGCGGTCGCCGCGCAGGACCGGGAGCGGCCCGTGCACCTTCGAGCGGATCGGCACCTCGTCCTGGCCGAACGACGCCGACGCGACCGCCTCCTCGGTCAGCTCGCCGAGGTCGAGGTCGTCGAACTTGTAGGTGAACGTACCCGCTTCGATGCGCGACGTGTCGAGGACGTCCGCGATCAGGTCGGCGAGCCGGCTCGTCTCCCCCGAGATCAGCGCGAGGAACGACGCGCGCTGGTCCGGCGACAGCTCGCGCCACCGCGCCTGCAGCGTCTGCGCAGCGCCGATCACGGCGGCCATCGGGCTGCGCAGTTCGTGAGAGACGAGCGAGACGAAGTCCGCGCGCAAAGCCGAGAGGCGCCTGAGCTCCTCGACGGTCCGGTGCTCGGCGTCGTACGCGCGGATGTTCTGCACGGCGGTGCCGGCGAGCCGTCCGATGAGCGACACGAGCTCGACCTCCTCGGAGTTGAACGCGTCGGCGTCGCGCCGCGAGAACGAGATCAGCCCGACGGCGGATGAGCCGACGAGCAGAGGCGCCGCGAGGCGCGAGCGCAGGCCGAGCGCGAGAAGATCCTCTTCCTCCGGATGCTGAGGCTCGCTCAGGTCGCGGCGGTACACGGTCCGGCCGCTCGCCACGACGTCGAAGATCGAGCCGGCGATCGGTCGCGCCGTCCCAGGAGGAAAGACGTCGTCGACACCCGGGCCCGCGGTCGCGAGCACCTCGAGGCGCTCGCCCTCGACCAGCACGACGGCGATACGGTCGAACGGGACGAGCCCGCGGACCTCGCGGATGAACGCCTCGAACGCGTCCTCGAGGACGAGCGACGAGCCCAGCGCGCGCGCACAACGGTTCGCCGCCTCGAGGACGTCGACGCGGCGGCCGAGTGCGTCCCGCAACTCCTCCGCCTCCGTCGCGCGTTCGTGCGAGAGCTCCGTCTGCCGCGCAAGGCGCAGGACGAGCCAGCCGACGATGAGCCCGGTGATGACGTGGCTACCGACCTGGAACGAGACGTAGTCGGCGTGGAAGCTCTCGTTCGCATGGTCCGCCCGCAGGCGCTCGAACTCGACCAGCACCGGCAGCGTCAGGGCAGTCAACACGAGCGGGCCGACGATCGCGAAGCGAACGGCCGACTCGATGATCGCGAGGTACATCACCTGGCGCACGGGCGTGCCGCCCTCGAAGTTGTAGATCAGCAGGTACGACGAGATAACCGCCGTGTCGAAGCCGAGCGCGGCGAACGCGAGCAGTACCTGCCGGTGCCGCGGCAGCTCCCTCCGGCTGAGCCAGAAGAGGATTCCAGCGCCGATCGCGAGCACGACCGTCGTCGCCCAGGCCCTGCCCGCGTAGCCCGGCGGATAGCCCTTGGTGAGCGCTACCTGCAGAACGGCGAAGCCGACGGCGCCGACGCGCACGTTCGCGATCCACCGCTCCGACTGGCGGAGGTGGCTGACGTCCTTCAGCACGAGCGCTCCTCGATCCGCGCGCGTGCCCACTCGGCGTACGGCGCGAGCCGCTCGTCGTCGGCGAAGCTGTCGACGAGGTCGAGGTGCTCCGGACCGCCCGTGTTGCCGACCGCGATGAGCGCATTGCGCCGCAGGTGTCGCGGGTCGTTGCGAGGGACGTACAGACGGTCGTAGCGGCGGCGCAGCGTGTCGCCGTCCTCCGTCAGCCACTCGACAAGGGAGACGACCGGCTCGCCGCGCTCGGGCTCGTCCGCTCGCCGCTTCTCGACGCCGCGGTTCCACGGACAGACGTCCTGGCAGATGTCGCAGCCGTAGACGCGGTCTTCGAGCGGCGCGCGGAACTCCTCCGGGATCTCGTCCGGCGACTGCGTCCAGTACGAGAGGCAGCGCGTGGCGTCGAGCGTGCCCGGCTCTTCGAGCGCGTCCGTCGGGCATGCGTCGATGCAGAGGCGGCACGAGCCACAGTCGGCGTCGAGCGGCGAGGTCGGCTCGATCTCGACGTCCGTGACGAGTGTCCCGAGGACGACCCAGGAGCCGAAGCGTCTCGTGATCAGCAGCGTGTTCTTGCCGTAGAAGCCGACGCCTGCGCGCGCCGCGCCCTCGCGGTCGACGTGCTGGTTCGCGTCGACGAGCACGCGGTACTCGCCGCCGAGGCGGCCACCGAGCTCCTCGAGCTTCGCTCGCAGCTCCGCGTAGCGGTCGTCCCACGTGTAGCGCGGCAGCCGGCCTTCGCCCGCAACCGGCTCCCGCCCCGGCGCGTAGTAGCAGAGTGCGGCGGAGATGACACTGCGCGCGTTCGGCAGCAGCGTCTCCGGGTGGCACGACACCTCCGGCTGCGCCATCGTGAAGCGCATGTCCGCGAAGAGTCCGCGTTCGCGGCGCTCGCGGATGTGCCGCTCCGTCTCGACGTAGGGCTCGGCGGGCGCGGCGCCGACGACGTCGAGGCCGATGTCGGCACCGAGACGCTCGAGCTCGCTCGCGGTCATGCCCGGTAGTGTGCCGCGGTGAAGGCCATCCGGATACACGACGACGGCGGCCCCGAAGTTCTTCAATACGAGGACGCGCCCGATCCGGTCGCGGAGCCCGGCGAGGTGCTGATCGAGCTTCGCGCCGCATCGCTGAACCACCTCGATCTCTGGGTGCGCAAGGGCCTCCCGTCGGTGCCGAAGCCGCGCATCCTCGGTGCGGACGGCGCGGGGATTCGCGCGGACACGGGCGAGCGCGTCGTGATCAATCCCGGGCTGGAGCAAGGCACGAGGATCACCGTCGTCGGGGAGCATATGGACGGGACGCACGCGGAGCTGATCGCCGTCCCGGAGACGAACGTGTACCCGATCCCCGACTCGCTCTCGTTCGAGGAGGCGGCGGCCTTTCCGCTCGTCTTCGAGACCGCGTGGCGCATGCTCGTCACGAAAGCGGGGCTGACGCCTGACGAATGGGTGCTCATCTGGGGCATCGGCGGAGGCGTCGCCACGGCGGCGCTCGCGATCGTGAGGGCGTTGGGCGCGCGCGCCGTCGTGACGTCCTCGTCCGACGAGAAGCTCGCGCGGGCGGTCGAGCTCGGCGCCGATGCGACGGTGAACCACGCCGACGCCGATGTCGCGTCACGCATCAAGGACGCGACGGGCGGCGGCGCGGACGTCGTCATCGAAACCGTCGGCGCCGACACGTGGACGACCTCGCTTTCGGTGGCGCGTCCCGCCGCGCGCATCTGCGTCTGCGGCGCGACCTCGGGGCCGAACCCGCCCGCGAGCCTGCACCGGATCTGGTGGAAGCAGCTGACGATCTACGGCTCGACGATGGGCACGCGCGCCGATTTCGAGGCGGTCCTCGACCTCGTCGTCTCCGGCCGGGCGAAGCCGGTGATCGACTCGGTCTTCCCGCTGAGCGAGACGCGCGCCGCACACGAGCGCCTCGAGTCGGGCGAGCAGCTCGGCAAGGTCGTCCTGACCATTCCCGGCTGACGCGGTGCCCCCGCCGCGAGGACGGGGACACCGCGCGCCGCGATTCGCTTACGTCGCCGGGGTCGCGGGGCCAGACGGGTAGAGGGCCGCGTTCAGGACGACCCGCTCCGCCTGCGTCGTCCAGGCGCGGTACCACGCGTCGAAGCCGAGGAGCACGGCGTGACCGGCTCCGAACGGCTGGTCGATGACAGCCGGCCGCCCGGGAAGCGTGGCATTGCCGTTGACGACATACCCGTAGCAGTTGCCCCAGCCCGCGGGACCGCCGCAGTCGCCGGAAGGCCCGTACGTGGACACCGCCGTGGCGGCAGGAATCGTGCCGCCGTTGCCGGCGAGCGTCGCCGGGTCGAAGTTCGGGTCGTTGCTCGCCTCGCGGTAGATCCAGCCGCCGGCGTCGAAGCCCCACGCGACCGGGTTTGCGGTCGCCCACGTGCCGTCGAACGTCGCGCCCGGAGTCTGGATCCCGGTGATCGTGTTCGTGTTCACCGTCGTGATGCCGGCGTTGCGTGCGCTCGTCAGACCGCCCGCACGAGAGCCGATGTACCGGCCGCCCGCATTCACGAAGGCTGCGAGCGCGGTCGCGCCGGCACCGGCGGCGATCGCCGACGACGGGTTGATGAACGCCGTGTAGCCCTGGCTCACCAGCACCCCGGCCGCGAGGTCGGTGGTGGTGATCTGGCCGATCTGCGAGGTCGGAATGCCCTCGCGCACCGTCAGGTCGAACATCACTTCGCAGTACGCCGTATTGGTGCACTGCCCGTCGCCGGTGCCGTGGAACGCGGGGTTCGTCGGCGCCGTCGCCGCGCCCGTGTAGACGCCGATCTTCGGCAGCGTCAACGGGTGGCGCACGACGGGGTACGCCGCGAGGCCGTAGACGGGCGTCTGCCACTTCGCCGCGTCGGCCGCGATCGTCGCAAGCGACACCGAGGTGCCGTCGACGAGCGCGGCGCCCGTGACGAAGTGCACGCCGCCTGAGTCGAACGCCGACGCGCCGCGGGCAACCGTCGCTCCCTGTCCCAGGAGCTGGTTCACCATCGCGAGCGCCTGCATCGAGTCGGTGTTGAAGGCATAGACCGGGTGCGCGCTCGACGGAACGGCGGCCTGCGGCGGAGCCGCAAGGTGGGTCAGCGCCGTGCCCGACGGAAGTTGCTGCGTGAGGAAGCCGTTGCCGCTGAAACCGCGCAGCAGCGAATACGACCACGTCACCTGATCGTAGAAGTAGTGGAACGGCAGGTACGGATTCTCGCCGAGCACGGCCTGGATCCAGTGCTTCGTCGGTTGCGAAAGCGGAATCCACAGCGTGCCCGCGGGCAGCGTCGTTACCTCCGTCAGAGCCGGCGACGGGCCGCCCTGCACAGCGTTGACGTTGAAGTTCCCGAACCGGTGCGCGCCGGCGATCGTGACCGGCGCGTCGAGCCGGTACACGTTGACGCCCGCCCGCTGCAGGTCCTTGATCGTCGTGGCCACGTCTCCCGCGTGCGCGTTCGGCAGGAAGTAGTAGCCGCAGACGCCGGTGTTCGGGTTCTGGTCGCCGTGCGCCTGACCGATGTCGAGCAGGTCGATCGCCTCCGGGCTGACCTGCGTGTTGTCCTGGAGCTTGCAGCTCGAGCCCTGGTCGACCGCCTCCTGCCACTGCTTGACCCAGTCGGTCATCAGCCGGGTCTTCTCCGCCGCGACCGCGTTCACCGTCTCGTCGATCGCGAGGTAATGGTCGTAGACCTGCTTGCCGTAGTTCTCGTTGTTCCCCTTCTCGTACGTCATGCCGGCGCCGCCCATCAGCAGAGCCGGGACCGTGTCGCCGTACTCGGGGACGAAGAGGTCGTAGGTGTTGTAGTTGCGGTACTGCGCGCTCTGGTCGTTGAAGCGGTTCTGGAGGCTCGGCCCGATCACGTCGTTGATCAGATCGAGCGCGAAGTGCGAGATCTCATGGTGCGCCGCATCCTCGTTCGGCGGGAAGAAGTAGCCGGACGACTGCTGGTGCGCGTCGATGAAGAAGAGGCCCGGGTACTGGACCGCGTTGTCGAACAGCTGGGCGTTCTCCGGCATCTGAATCGTGCCGCGGTCGCGGTTCGGGTCGAACGACCAAGCCGTGGTGCGGACGTTGTGGTCGCGGTCGTCCGGTGCGCTCACCGGCTGAATGAAGACGTCGAGGTTGCTCAGTCGCTGCGCGTTCGCGCAGTCGGTCCGTGCGGCGAGGTCGTACAGCTCCTTCACCGAAGCCTCGCCGCCCGCAGGCTCGTTGCCGTGCGGCGTGCCCGTGATCCAGCCGAAGCCGGGCCGCACGCCGACCTGCGAGAGGGCGTCGGCCCGAGACGTCGTGCCGTCGATCACACCGCGCCAGAACGCGCCGTCGTTGCGGCCCGCGTCGAGGTTCGCGATGTTGCTCGGCGTTCCGACGGCGATGATCTGCATCGGTACGCCGAGCACGCTCGTCCCGGCCGAGTAGATCTTCACGGCGACGCGCTGCCCGGTCGTGCCGGCGTTCGCGGCGATCGCGTCCCTGACGGCGGCGATGTACGCCATCAGCTGCGCCGTCTTCTTCGCCGACGGCGTCGCGCCCGAGAGACCGTCTCCGGTGGCCGGACCCCCGAGGACGCTGCCGAAGAACGCGTCGTAGGTCGGGATGTTCGGGTCGAGCTGCGTCCCGCTCGTGCAGGACGCGGGATCGGTCGTGGCGATCGGCGCCTGCGCGATGGGATGCTCGCCGCCGACCTGGTCGGACTGCGTGCTCGAACGGTACGGGCAGAACGTGACCGCGCTCGAGCCCGACACGCCGGCGGGGCAGTTCGCATCGGGAACCGCGGCGCCGTTGACCGGATTCTCCGGAATCGGCGGGTTGTACGTCGTCGCAGACGGCGTGACGACGTCCGGCCAGACAGCCGGGCCGGGCGTCGGCAGCGTTACGGCGCCGGTGCGCAGGCCCCACCAGTTGTTCTGCGCGAGCACCGGGCTCGCGACGTTCGACGACGTGCCGTCGAGCATCGTGTTGAGGACGCCGAACGCGTTGTCGGCGATGTTGCTGCGCGAGATGATCGATCCCACTGCGCCCACGAGGCGTACGCCGGCGCCGAGGCGCAGGTTCTGGTTGTTCTCGGCGTGGTTCCCGAGCGCGTACGGGTCGTTGTTCGGCGTCGGCGCGAACACACTGCCGACCGGAGCCCCCTCGCCGTGCACGAGGTTCGACGACACAGTGGTGTCGGACATCTGCACGGTCGCGCCGGCGGTAGCACGCACGCCGTCCTGGCCGAAGAGCGGCCCCGTCGTCAGCGGGAGTGGCGGCCGCACGCCCGTTGGACCGCTGCCGGAGGCCTGGCAATCTCCGACGATGAGACGCCCGAGGTCAGCATCGACCTGGCCGCCCGCGGTGAAGTCGTTGAAGTGCTGGCACGAGTTGCGGCCGACAATCTGGTCGCCGGCCAGCATCGCGACGTTGCGGATCCCCGACGCTGCGAGCGGCGTCGACTGGCTCGGCACGTAGTCGGTCGTCGCTCCGTCGACCAGGACGCCGGCGGCGTTGTAGTGGTCGATCCGCGTGTGGCCGATCGTGAGGGTGCGCGTCAGCGGCGTCTTGGCCTTGATGTCGTCCGGCTTGACGCGGGTGACCATGGCGACTCCGATCCCGAAGTTATTGCTGCGGAAGCCGCCGGGGACGGTGTAGCCGTTCGCGCTCTCGTCGAGGACGAGGCCGGTGACGCGTGAACGCTCGAG
>JBJMJE010000340.1:0-31394 GCA_045806505.1 Gaiellaceae bacterium | reverse complement strand
GCGCCTCGCCGAGCCCGGCTGCGAGCGCCGCCTCGATCACCGTGTCGACATCGAGGCCGTCGACGTCCCGGTCGACGATCCGGTAGGCGTGCGCACGCACCTTGGCGAGCAGCGGCGCCAGCTCGACCGGGTCGTCGCCGTGGAAGATCGCCGCGCGTGCCGCCGGCGAGAGCGCCCCCGGCGTGCCGAGAATCGCCTCGCTCAGCTGCTGCCAGAGCGCGTCAGGCGAGGAGCTTGCGGAGGACGAACCGGAGGATTCCACCGTGGCGAACGTACTCCCGCTCGCGCGGCGTGTCGAGCCTGACGCGGACGCGGAACTCCTTTTCGTCCGCCCGGACGGTCACTTCGCGCGCCTCGCCGTTGTCGACCCCGGCGATCGAGTACTCCTCCCGGCCCGTCAGGCCGAGGGACTCGCGCGACTCGCCGTCCAGGAACTGCAGCGGCAGGATGCCCATCATCAGCAGGTTCGAGCGATGGATCCGCTCGTACGACTCCGCGATCACCGCGCGCACGCCGAGGAGCTTCGGTCCCTTCGCGGCCCAGTCGCGAGACGAGCCCGTTCCGTACTCCTTGCCGGCGATCACGATCAGCGGTGTGCCCTCCGCGAGGTAGCGCGCCGACGCCTCGAAGATCGTCATCTCCTCGCCGCTCGGCACGTGCACCGTCCACGTGCCCTCCGAGCCCGGCACGAGCAGGTTGCGCAGGCGCACGTTCGCGAACGTTCCGCGCACCATGACCTCGTGGTTGCCGCGCCGCGAGCCGTACGAGTTGAAGTCCTTCCGCTCGATGCCATGCTCCACGAGGTACCGGCCTGCAGGCGAATCGGGACGGATCGCGCCGGCCGGCGAGACGTGATCGGTCGTGACGGAGTCCCCGAGCAGAACGAGACAGCGCGCTCCGGCGATGTCCTCGACGGGCTGCGGCTCGCGCGGCATCCCTGCGAAGTACGGCGGGCGGCGTACGTAGGTCGAGCTCTCGTCCCACGCGAATAGCTCGCCCTCCGGGACCGGCAGGTCGCGCCACTGGTCGTCGCCGGTGAAGACGTCGGCGTACGTCCGAGTGAACATCTCGTTCTGCACCGACTCGGCGATGACCTTGTTGACCTCCTGGGACGACGGCCAGAGGTCGTGCAGGTAGACGTCGTTCCCGCCTTCGTCCTCGCCCAGCGGCTCGTTGAGGAGGTCGATGTCCATCCGGCCGGCCAGCGAGTACGCGACGACGAGCGGCGGCGACGCGAGGTAGTTCGCCTTCACCTCGGGATGGATGCGCGCCTCGAAGTTGCGGTTCCCGGAAAGCACGGAGCACACGACGAGGTCGCCCTCGTTGACGGCGTCGGAGATCTGGTCCGGCAGTGGGCCCGAGTTGCCGATGCACGTCGTGCAGCCGTAGCCGACGGTGTTGAAGCCGAGCTCGTCGAGGTAGCGGTCGAGGCCGGCCTTCTCGTAGTACTCGGTCACGACCTTCGAGCCCGGGGCCAGCGAAGACTTCACCCACGGCTTGCGCTTCAACCCGCGCTCGACGGCGTTCTTCGCGAGCAGCCCGGCCGCAACCATCACCTGGGGGTTCGACGTGTTCGTGCACGACGTGATCGCGGCGATCACGACGCTGCCGTCCGCAAGTTCGTAGTCGTCGACAGCGACGCTGCGCCGGCTCGCCTCTGCGACGGCGACGGGGGCGGGATCGTGCTCCGTCGTTGCGTCGCCCGTCGTCGGATCGCTCGCGGGGAACGTGTCCGCGACCTCCTTGTCGTAGCTCGAGTTCGGATACGCGACTCCGAACGTGCCGAGCGCCTCGATGAAGCTGTCCTTCGCGCGCGCGAGCGGCACGCGGTCCTGCGGACGGCGCGGACCGGCGATGCTCGGCTCGACCGACGACAGGTCGAGCTCGACGACCTGTGAGTAGTCGGGCGAGACGGACGCGTCGTGCCAGAGCAGGTTCTCCTTGCAGTACGCCTCGACCAGCGCGATGCGCTCGTCGTCGCGGCCTGTAAGCCGGAGGTACACGAGCGTCTGGTCGTCGACCGGAAAGAAGCCACACGTCGCGCCGTACTCGGGCGACATGTTCGCGATCGTCGCGCGATCCGCGACCGGCAGTGACGCGAGGCCTTCGCCGAAGTACTCGACGAACTTGCCGACGACGCCGGTCTTCCGCAGCAGCTCGGTCACCGTCAGCACGAGGTCGGTTGCGGTCGCGCCCTCGGGGAGTTGGCCGCGGAGGCGGAAGCCGACGACCTGCGGGACGAGCATCGACAGCGGCTCGCCGAGCATCGCGGCCTCGGCTTCGATGCCGCCGACGCCCCAGCCGAGCACACCGAGGCCGTTGATCATCGTCGTGTGGGAGTCGGTGCCGACGAGCGTGTCCGGGAACGCGACGCCGTCGCGCTCCTCGACCACACGACCGAGGTACTCGAGGTTCACCTGGTGAACGATGCCCGTTCCCGGGGGCACGACCTTGAAATCGGCGAACGAGCGCTGGCCCCAGCGCAGGAAGGCGTAGCGCTCCTGGTTTCGCTCGAACTCGCGCTCGACGTTCGTCGCGAAGGCGAAGCGCGAAGCGAACGCGTCGACCTGGACGGAGTGATCGATCACGAGCTCCGCCGGTATCAGCGGGTTGATCTTCGCCGGGTCGCCGCCCATGTCGGCGATCGCGCTGCGCATGGCCGCGAGGTCGACGATCGCGGGGACGCCCGTGAAGTCCTGGTGGAGCGCACGGCCGGGGGAGAAGTTGATCTCGCGGCTCGGCTCTGCTTCCGGCTGCCAGCCACTGACTGCGGCGACGTCCTCGTCGCCGGCCGTTCGCAGGACGTTCTCGAGCAGGATGCGGAGCGTGTACGGAAGCCGCTCGACACCCGAGATGCCGCCGATGCGGTGGATCGCGTAGGAGCGTTCGCCGACCTTCAGCACGCTCTCGATGCTAGTCGCGCGGGGCCGGCTCCGTGCGGAGCACGAGGAGCGGTCCGTCGCCGCACTGGACCAGCAACCCGTCGGCGTCGCGGCCGACGATCGCACCCGGCGCGGCGCTCGAGTCGGCGTCGACGAGACGCGACTCGAGTACTCGCACGCGCTCGCCGTCGAGCGTCGTCAGCGGGCCCATCAGCCCGGAGACCGTCGGGGTGAACCAGCAGCGGATCTGGTTGTGCACGGCGCGTGCCGGCTGCGTCCAGTCGATCTCGGCATATTCGTCCTCGTAGTGGGGCGCGTACGTCGCTCCCTCGTCCGATTGTGCATCTCCGGGGTCGCCGGCTTCGGCCCGCGCCAGTGCCTTCGGCAGCAGCCCGTTCGCGAGAGGCGGCAGTCGCGCCATCAGCGTCGCGATCGAGTCTTCCTCGGAGAGCGGCGCAGAGCCCTGCGCGAGGATCGGCCCGGTGTCGAAGCCCTCGTCCATGAAGTGAAACGTGAATCCGACCTCGGGGTCGCCCGCCCGCAGCGTCCAGCCGAACGGATTCGGGCCGCGCCAGCGCGGCAGCAGCGACGGGTGTCCGTTCACGATGCCGAGGCGCGTCGCCGAGAGCGCGTCCGGACCGAGCTTCCAGCCCCAGCCGCCGCACAGGCCGACGTCGGCGTCGTACGAGCGCAGCAGCGGCGCGACGCGGTCTGCAGAGCCCACGACGACGACGTCGACGCCGTCGGGTGCCCCGGCGATGACCTGCGCCGCCGTCTCGGGCCGACGGCGGTTGGGCATCGTGAGGATGCCTGCCGTTTCGTGCCCGAGCTCTTGGAGGATCTGCACGTAATTGGCGACGACGCCCGCCGCCATCGACACGATCACGACCCGCACGACGAGCTAGTCGGAGCGGATCGCCTGCGCGAGCCGCGCGCGCTCGGGGCCGAGCTCCTCGAACGCTCCCTGGAAACGCGTCGCGCCGACTGGCGTGAGCGAGAGGTGCGCGACACGCCCGTCGTCGGGCGACGCCCGCCGTGCGACGAGACCAGCCTCCTCGGCGCGCTGCACGAGCTCGGTGACGGTGCTCTGCGTGAGCGCGAGGCGCTCGACCAGCTGACTG
Organism: Gaiellaceae bacterium; assembly: GCA_045806505.1. Taxonomy (GTDB): domain Bacteria; phylum Actinomycetota; class Thermoleophilia; order Gaiellales; family Gaiellaceae; genus DASVFB01. Next base: position 27,391 of record JBJMJE010000340.1, on the reverse strand, counting down.
ATCGTCGCCGGCTCCGGCGCCTCCTCGCTCGCCTTGATCATCAGCAAGAGCAGATACTGCCGCGGCGTCAGTCCGTGGCGGCGCGAGACCTCCTCGCTGCGCCGGAGGAAGCGCCTGAGCAACGAGCGGAACTCCGCTGCGTTCCCATAGTCGTCGCGCGACACAGCAGCAACTATCTCATCGCTGCAGGTCGAACGCCAAGAAGCGCAGCGGCGCGCCCCACGGAGCCGCTGAACATTGCTTAACACACCTACAACCGGGCTTTCACACGTGGCCGGTTACAACACGAGCGTGCAGTCCGGCGATGCAAAAGCGGTGGGGCGGACGTTGGGGCTCGTCGCCGCAGCCGTGATCGGCGGCGTGACCGCCCTCGGCGGCGCGGCCCTCGCCGGCAAGCTCGGCAGCCAGACCACCTACCGCCCGATCGTCGCCCCGTCGACGTCGGGCGCCGCTCCTGCGTCGTTCGCAGGGAGCAAGGCGCTCTCGATTCACCAGATCTACGAGCGGTGGGCGCCGGGCGTCGTGCAGATCACCTCCACGAGCGTCGTCAACGTCCCGCAGGATCCGATCTTCGGCAACCCGTTCGCGCCGCAGCAGCAGGAGCAGCAGTCGCTCGGCTCGGGCTTCGTCATCGACAAGGCCGGCCACGTCGTCACCAACTACCACGTCGTCGAGGGCGCCAAGTCGGTGCAGGTCAGCTTCTCGAACGGCGAGAACGTGCAAGCGCGAGTGATCGGCACGGATCCCTCGACGGACATCGCGGTGCTCCAGGTGCAGACGCACTCGCGCGCTCTCACACCGCTCGTCTGGGGCAACTCCGACAACGCGGCCGTCGGCGACTCCGTGGTCGCGATCGGCAATCCCTTCGGCTACACGCGCAGCGTCACCGCCGGGATCGTGAGCGCGCTCGACCGGCCGCTCACCGCACCGAACAACTTCCAGATCGAGCACGCGATCCAGACCGACGCCGCGCTGAACCACGGCAACTCGGGCGGCCCGCTGCTCGACGCGCGCGGCGAGGTCATCGGCGTCAACTCGCAGATCTCCACCGGCAACACCGGCCAGCAGGGAAATCTCGGCATCGGCTTCGCGGTCCCGAGCAACACGGTGCGCGGCGTCGTCGCTCAGATCATCCAGAGCGGCCATGCGGAGCACGCCGCCCTCGGCATCACAGGGCAGGCGCTCAACGAGAACATCGCGCAGCTCTTCAACCTGCCGACGAAGCGCGGAGTGCTCGTCGCGGACGTCGATGCCGGGAGCGGCGCCGCGAAGGCCGGCGTGAAGGGCTCCACGAGCCGGCACATCGTCGACGGCGTGACGTGGGAGCTCGGCGGCGACATCGTCGTCTCGGCCGACGGCGTGCCGACGCCCAGCGTCAACAAGTTGCGCGACGTGATTGCGCAGCACAAGCCGGGCGACACGATCCAGCTCGTCATCTACGACGACGGCTCCAAGAAAACGATCGACGTAAAGCTTGGGCGGCAAGGCTCCTCCCCCTGATGACCCCACTCCCCACCATGCCGCCCATGGTTGGCCCCACCCCTGGGGGCCCGCTTCCAAGGCTGTAGCCAGCACGGCTGAGGAAGCTGAAGCGAGGGCCCGACTGCCTGCCCGGGCCCTCGCTTCTATTTCGGGCCGAAGTCCTTTGGACTTTGGCCCGGTTTGTCTTTGTTGCAGGGCTTGCTGCTTCGCCCTTTGCCGGTGAGCACCGCGCGCCGAGCCGCGGTGCCGGCGGGTCGTCAGCTTCGGTGTTGCTCGATAAAGCTCAGCGTTCTTTTCCACGCATCTTCCGAGGCTTCGGCGTAGTCAGCTTGTTTTCGGTCGAAGAAGCTGTGCGGCGCGCCTTCGTACTCGATGAGTTCGTATTCGACTGGGGCTGCCTCGAGAGCTGACCTGAACGCCGCGTTGTTTTCGGCCGTGATGTTCTGGTCGGCTCCGGCTTGCAGCGCGAGGATCGGCGCGTCCATCTTCTCCGCGACCTGCGCCGGGCCTGCGCTGCCGTCACGGCCTTCGCCGGGGCGGCCGTAGAAACCGACGGCGCCGTCGAGCCCGTGGCCTGCGGCGGCGGCGAGCCACGAATGGCGGCCGCCCATGCAGAAGCCGACGGTGAAGATCGACGTCGTGCCGCGCTCGCGGAGCCACGCGACTGCTGCAGCGACGTCGGACTGGATGCCTTCCGGCGTCGTCTGCTCGACATGCGGCGGGTACTCGAAGTCGTCGCCTCGCTTCTCGACTCCGGCCGTGCGGCCGAAGTAGTCGATCGCGACGGCCGCATAGCCGCGCTCCGCGAACCGGAGCGCGAGTTCCTCGTAGAAGCGGTAGAGCCCCCGAACGTCCGGCAGGATGACGATGCCCGCGCTCGACGGCTCGTCCGGAAGCGCTGCGAACGCCGCGAACCTCGCGCCGTCGGCCGATTCGAGGACAAGGTCCTCGTGCTCGACTGCGCCACCCGCGAGGACCGGGATCGGCGGCAGCGAGTCGGTGTCGAAGCACATGCGAGCGCGAGCTTACGCGAGCGCTTTCTCGGCGGCGGCCTTCAACCCCTCGGAGTAGCTGGGATAGACGTGGTGCATGTACGCGAGGTCGTCGACCGTCATGCCGAGCTTGAACGCGGGCGTCAGGCCCCCGACGATGTCGCTCGCGCCGCGCGAGACGATGTGCACGCCGAGCACCTTCCGCGTGCCGACGTCGAAGACGATCTTGAAGAGGCCGTGCTTCGTCCGCGTGTACTGCGAGCGCGTGACGTTCGGGAGCGGGTGCTTGACGACGTCGGCGTCGTGGCCGGCCGCGCGCGCCTCCTCCTCCGTCAGGCCGATGGCGCCCAGCTCCGGATCGGTGAAGATCGCCGTCGGCAGCGCCGTGTAGTCGGCCCGGCGGTCGCCGACGCCGAACATGTCGTCGATCGCGAGCCGGGCCTGGTACTGCGCCGCCGGCGTGAACTGCGGCCCGACTGCGACGTCGCCGACCGCCCAGATGCCGTCGACGGTCGTGCGCTGACGGTCGTCGACGACGACGTAGCCGCGGTCGGTCGCGACGCGGGCCGCTTCGAGGCGAAGCGCCTCGGTGTTCGGCGTCCGTCCGGACGCGAGCAGGACGTGGGTGACGCCGAGTATGTGATCGGGGAGCGTGACGATCGTCAGATCGCCCTCGCGCGTGAACGACTCGACGCCGACGTCGAGAATCACGTCGATCCCCTCGTCGACGAGCGCAGCCTGCAGCTCGGCCGCCGCCTCGGCGTCTGCGCGCGCGGCGATCTGCGGGCCGTGGTTCACGATCGTGACGTGCGAGCCGAAGCGCGCGAAGATCTGCGCGAGCTCGAGCCCGACGGGACCGGCTCCGACGACGAACAACGACTCCGGGATCTGCTCGAGCTCGAGCGCGCTCACGTGGTCGATCCAGTCGACGTCCTCGATGCCCGGAACGGTCGGCACCGCCGTGCGCGTTCCCGTCGCGATCAGAATCCGCTCCGCCGTCAGCTCGCGATCGCCGACGCGCACCGTCCTCGCGTCCGTGAACGCCGCCTCGCCGGCGATAACCTCGTAGCCGGCGTCCGTCAGCACCTCGACCCAGCTTTCCTGCGTGCGGCGAAGCGAGTCCTTCCACGCCCGCACGCGTGCGAGGTCGACCTCGGCCGGCCCGCACCGAACGCCCATCCAGTCGCCGAGCTCGTTCACCGCGTACGCGAGCTCGGCCGCGACGAGGTACGCCTTCGTGGGACGGCACGCGACGTTCGGGCAGCTGCCGCCCCAGCGGACGCGCTCGATGAGTGCGACACGGGCGCCGTGATCGCGCGACGCCCTGGCGGCGCCGTCGCGTGCTCCCGAGCCGGCGCCGATGACGATCAGATCAAAGGTTTCAGTCATGCGCCGATCGTCTCACGTCGAGGTGACGCGTTACGCTCGGCCGGTGGAGACGATGCAGAGCGAGGCACAGCTCGTCGCGGCGCTTCGTGCGCGCGACGAGGAGGCCTTCCGGAAGCTGATCGAGATGTACCACGCGATGCTGGTGCGCGTGGCTCGCATGTACGTCTCGAATCAAGCAACTGCGGAAGACGTCGCCGCCGAGACGTGGCTCGCCGTCCTCCAGGGCATCGACCGCTTCGAGGGACGCTCGTCGCTGAAGACCTGGCTGTTCCGGATCCTCACGAACCGCGCCAAGACGCGCGGCATCCGCGAGGGCCGGTCGCTGCCGTTCTCGGCGCTCGAGCCCGACGAGCCGGCCGTCGCTGCCGAACGCTTCCACGGCGCCGACCACAACTGGCCCGGCCACTGGGCGTCGGCGCCGCCGAGCTTCCCCGAGGAGCGGCTGCTCGCCGCCGAGACCCGCGACGTGATCGAGCGCACCATCGCCTCGCTGCCGCCGACGCAGCGCGCCGTGATCTCGCTGCGGGACGTCGAGGGGTGGAGCGCGGAGGAAGTCTGTAACGCATTGACGCTGACGGAGACCAATCAGCGGGTCCTGCTCCACCGGGCCCGCTCGGCAGTCCGGGCGGCGCTGGAGCAGTATCTCGAGGAGTCGTGACGTGACGCAGGCGCCGAACACCTACGAAGAGCTCTCCTGTCAGGAGCTGGTCGAGCTCGTGACGGACTACCTGGAAGGCGCGCTTCCGGCGGAGCTACACGAGCGCTTCGACGAGCACATCGCGCACTGCAAGGGTTGCCAGGCATACCTCGCGCAGATGCGCGCGACGGTCCGCGCCACCGGAACGCTGACGCCCGAGTCGCTCTCGCCCGACGCGGAGAGCACGCTCCTCGAGGCGTTCCGCGGCTGGAGGCAAGCGCCCGACTAACCTGCTGCGTGTGAGCACCGAGCTGCTCCACGAGCCAGAACTGTGGACGGGAGACGCGGAGGCCCACGAGGGATGGGTCTGCGTCTCGACCGACCCCTTTCCCTGTCCCGCCGACGGGTGCACGTTCGTCGCGAACTTCATGACCGCGGTGCATCTCGTGCTCGTGTGGGAGCAGCGCGACGACCCGAACCTGCTGCGGCACGCGCAGCGTGCGATGGACGTCGGGCGCAACCCGCGCCTGGTCGAGTACCGGCCGGAGTTCGGGCCGAGCGCGTCGTACTACGCGTGGGAGGCCGCCGGCCGGCCGGTGCACGGGATCAAGGCGGCGTGATCGAACAAAACTGGGGTCGCGTGGTCACGCTCGGCGTCGAGGAAGAGCTGATGCTGGTCGACGCAGAGACGCTCTCGCAGCGTCCCGTGTCGGCAGAGGTCATCCCGCGCGTCGCTGCCGAGCGCGGGGTCGTGAAGCACGAGCTCTTCGCGTCGATCGTCGAGCTGAACAGCGGCGTGTGCGAGTCGCCCGACGACGCGCTCCACGTCCTGCGCTCGCTGCGTCGCGCGACCGCCGAGGCGGCCGGTGAAGTCGGCTGCACGATCGCCGCGGCCGGCTCTCATCCGACGGACATCGCTAGCGAGCAGGAGATCGCCGACGAGCCGCACTACCGCGGCTTCGTCGACTACGCGGGGCCGACTGCGCGCCGCCAGGGGGTGCAGGGCATTCACGTGCACGTCGGCATGCCGGACGCCGAGACCTGCCTCCGCGTGCTGGAGCACGTTCTGCCGTGGCTGCCCGTGCTCCTTGCGCTCTCGGCGAACTCTCCGTGGTTCGAGGGCGAGCGCACCGGACTGCTCTCCACGCGCGCCGAGATTCTCGGCCTGCTTCCGCGGCACGGCGCGCCGCCACGCTTCGCGTCGTGGCCCGACTGGGAGCGGCTGATCGCGCGGTTCGTCGACTCGGGCGTCGTCCCCGGCTACGGCGGCATCCACTGGGACATCCGCCCGCATCCGAAGTTCGGCACGCTCGAGGTGCGGATGCCAGACCAGGCGACGGACGTCGCGCGCACGGGCGCTTTCGCCGCCGTGATCCACGCGCTCGCACGGTGGGCGCTCGAGCAGCCGCCGGCAGATCCTGCGTCGGGCGATCGAGCGGTGTTCATGCAGAACCGCTGGGCGGCCTCGCGCTTCGGCCCGCGCGCCGGGCTCATCCATCCAGAGCGGGGCGGTGATGCGGTCAGCGCTGTCGATCTCTACTTGGAGCTCGTCGAACGCCTCGGCGTCGACCCACTCGCGACGGCTGCGTGCGAGGCCGACGCGCAGCTCGCGTTCGACGACCCGCGCGAGGCGACCGCGGACATCGTGCGCCGCTCGTTAACGTAGGCGTCGTGGCGACCGAGACGTTGCAGGTGACCGGTATCCGCTGCGAGCGCTGCGTGATGCGACTCGGCAAGACGCTCGAAGGACACGAGGGGCTCGAGTTCGCGAACGCCAACCTGATGGGCCAGGTGACGCTCTCCTACGACGAGGAGCGCACCACACTGGATGCGCTCCTCGAGAAGATGAGCAGGGCCGGCTTCCGGCCGGTTCAGTCGCTCGGGTAGTCGCGCCTGCGATCGCCGCCGGTGACGCCCGGTGACGGCGGCGCCTCGTCGAGCGGTCCCTCGCCTGTGGTCATCGCGTTCCGCACGCTCACGCGCTCCTGTACTCCGTCGTCGGCGCCGAACGCGGGGTCGTCGGGAAGGACGTCGCCGAGCCCGCGCGTCGGCGGATCGGTGAAGCCTTCGGCGAGGCCGTAGTGCTCCGCGATCGCCTGCCGGTCGATGTCGCCGTTCACCTTCGGCGAGTCGTGAACAAGGCTCTTCGACAGCGTGGTGCGGACGACGTGTGCGTCCTCGTCGACCTCGGCGAACGTCATCGGCAACGCGTGCTTCGACTTCAGAAGCCCGTGCTCGACGATGAAGAAGTCGCCGTCCGTGTCGACGACGTGACCGATCTTGTCGTCGTCGATCGTCCGTACGTCGTAACCCTTCATACCCCTCTCCCTCCCTTTCCTCGTGGGGTCCTCCTGGGGGAATACGAACTCCCATACCCTCGTTCGAGCCAAAACAAGCGCATTGGTTAGGGTGGCTCCTCGCATGAGCGACCCGACGCAGACAGACGCCAGGCGCATTGCCGAGGAGGCACGTGATCGGGTTCGTTTCGAGGAAGAAGCGCTGGACCTCTCCGACCAGGTTTTCCGCGTGGCGCGGCACCTCGTCGGCTCGCGCGAGGAAGCCGAAGACCTGATGCAGGAAACCTACGCGCGCGCGTTCCGCAGCTGGCGGTCGTTCACTCCCGGCACGAACCTTCGCGCCTGGTTGCTTCGGATCCTCACGAACCTGAACATTGACCGGGGTCGCCGCCAGCAGCGCGCGCCGCAGACGACGTCGATCGACGAGCATTCCGACTACTACCTCTACAACAAGATCGAGGAGGCGGAGGGCCGCCCGCTCGACGAGGAGCGCGTGATCGAAAAGCTCTCGCAGGGATCGATCGTGGACGCGCTCGCACACGTGCCGCACAACTTCCGCGACGTCCTCGTGCTCGTGGACATCGGCGAGTTCAGCTATGCGGACACCGCGCAGATCCTCGACATCCCGATCGGCACCGTCATGAGCAGACTGCACCGCGCGCGGCGTATCCTGAAAGGCGAGTTGGCGGAAGAGGTCGCGACGTGACCGGGAGCTACTTCGATCCTTGCGAGAAGTGCGAGGAGATGATGCAGCCGTACCTCGACCGCATTCTCGACGACCTGCAGGTGCGGGAAGCGGAGGCGCATCTCGAGGGATGCTCGCACTGCCGCAGCCGGTACCGCTTCGAGGTCTCGCTGCGCAGGTACGTGCGCACGGCCGCGGCGGAGAACAAGATGCCCGCTGAGCTGAAGGCGAAGCTCGCGGCTCTGCGGACGCCGCTTCAGTAGTCGTAATCGACGTCGCCGGGCGGCTGAAGGCCGGCGCAGCTCACGAGCCCGACATCGAGAGCGCGCGCGCCCTCGTCGGGTACGCGCGTCCACAAGGGGCGCGCGAGCAGGACCGGATGCGAGCGGTTGACGCCGTCATATGTCGCGGCGAGCCCGTGGCCCGCGCCCAGGCGCCACGCGTCGACGAGGCGATCGACGGCGCGCGAATCGAGGTGCGGACCGTCTGCGAGGACGACGATCGCCGCCTCAGCGTCGCGACCAAGTGCCGCGAGCCCGCAGCGAAGCGATGCGCCCGGGCCTCGAGCCCAGTCCTCGCACTGCACGACGCGCGCGGCCGTCTCGACCTCGTGCGCACCGGTCACGACGACGACGTCTTCGACGCTCTGCTCGAGCGCCGCTAGAACAGCAGGGAGGAAGAGCCGCTGCTTCGGCGACCCGAAGCGCGACGCCTCGCCGGCCGCGAGCACGACGGCGGCTACGACGTCTCGACCCTGGCCTTCGAGATGACGATCGCGCGCGTCGGCTGCTCGTTCGCGTCCCCGAGCTTGCCGATCCGGTCGACGACGTCGAGGCCGGACGTCACCTTCCCGACGATCGTGTAGTCCGGCGGCAGGCCGGCGTCGGGCGACGTCACCACGAAGAACTGACTGCCCGCGGTGCCGGCGGGCTCGGTCGCCGTCTTCGCCATCGCGACGACGCCGTGGCCGTACCTCGCGTCCTGCGGCACCTTGTCGTGCGTCTCGTACCCTGGCCCGCCGGAGCCGCCGCCCGTGGGGTCGCCGCCCTGGATCACGAAACCCGGGACGATCCGGTGGAAGAACGTATCGTCGAAGAAGCCTCGCTTCGCGAGCGAGACGAGCGACCCCGCAGCGTTCGGTGCGACCTTCTGGTTCAGCGTGACCGTGAATGAGCCGCAGTTCGTCTCGAAGACGAGCCGGTACGTCTTGCCGGCGTCGAGCTTCAGGTGCTCGTTCGAGAGCGACCGCTCGTGCGTCTTCTTCTCCGCCTGCGTGCAGCCGCCCGTCGCCGCTGCCTGCGTCGTCGCGCTCTGCGTCGTCGTCGGAGGAGGTGCGCTGTCGTTCGAGCCGCCGCCGCAACCGGCGAGCGCCAGGACGAGCGCGGCGAGCGCCGCACGTCTCACGTCAGGCGTGCTGCAACTGCGGCTTGCGCACGCCGCACGAGCGCCTCGAGGATCGTCGCCTTGTACGCCGTTCCCGGAAGCGGCGTCGGACCGTCGGGCGAGGGCCACGGGATCGGCGCCACGCCCGCGAGGCCGAGGCGAACGTCGTCGCCGAAGCGAGCCGCCGCGACGCCGACGAGTGCGAATGCCCAGCGGCGCCGGTCCATCGCCTTCAGGTAGACCGACGCGTCGGGCTTCGGAACCTCGAGCTCGAGGATCAACTCGTCGTTTGCGAGGGTCGTCGTGGCACGGTCGTCCTCGGTCGGCAGCCGGTAGAGCTCCGCGATCGGCAGCTCGCGCCGGTCGGTGCGTACGGTGGCGCCCAGCGCGAGCAGCGCGGCCGCGGGGTCGGACGGATGCGCGGAGGCGCAGAAGTCGTTCGCGAAGATCGCGTGCTCGCGGTGCTCTCCCTCGCGCGCGTGGCAGCGGTCGCCGCCGTGCAGGCGGCACGGGAACTTCAGGCGCCAGTACCAGCAGCGCGTCGCCTGCAGCAGGTTGCCGCCGATCGTTCCCGTTGCGCGTAGCTGCGGCGACGCCGAGAGGCGGCACGCCTCGCGCAGCGCCTCCGGGATCTCGGGGTCGACCTCGAGCTCGCCGAGCGTCGTGCCGGCGCCGATCGTCGTGCCGTCGATGCCCCTCGGTACCGCCCGGCGCAGCTCGACGAGCGTTTCCGCGCGGACGATGCGCGCGTTGAGCAGAGGCACGAGCTCCGTCGCGCCGCCGAAGGCGACGGCGCCGTTCCCGAGCGCCGCGACGGCGTCCGCGACCGATTCAGGCCGTGCGAGCTCCACGCAGCTCCTCGCTCCGGCGGAGCGCGCCGAACAGCGCCTCCGCGTCGGGGACTTCCACCTCGTCGAGATCGCCCGGCGCGATCGCGTCGCCGGCGACGAACGCGGTCGGCGTCCCGTCGGCCGGGAGGATCGCGAGGTCGGCCTCGACGGCGACCTCGAAGATGACCTGCGCGAGCTCGCGCGTCAGCGACCGTATGACGAAGACGGCGCCGTCGTCGTCGACCGACACCCCAGCCTCGCCGCCGTCGGCGGTCGAGACGATCGAGTCGGCGCCGACGCCGTGTCGCGCCAGCGCGGCCTCGACCTCCTCGACGTCGAGTTCGTCGACGCTCTCGAGGAAAACGTCCAGCGTCAAGCCGGAACGCCTTCGCGCTCGCGTTCGCGCTTCCGCGCCTCCTCGAGCGCGCGCAGCATCTCCTCGCGCGTGATCGGCAGCGAACGGACGTCTGCGCCCGTCGCGTCTCGAATCGCGTTCGCGATCGCCGCGGCGGTCGGGACGATCGGCGGCTCGCCGAGCCCCTTGGCGCCGAGGTTCGTCAGGTGCGGGTCGGCGACGTCGAGCAGGTCGGTGATGATCTCCGGCACGTCGGCGATCGTCGGCAGCTTGTACGCGTCGAGGCTGACGGTGAGCGTTCGGCCTGTCTCGGGATCGAGCAGCCGCTCTTCGGAGAGCGTGTGACCGATGCCCTGGATGATCCCGCCCTCGACCTGGGACGACGCCCCGAGCGGATTGATCACGCGGCCGACATCGTGGATCGCCGCGATCCGCTCCACCCGCACCTCGCCCGTCTCCACGTCGACGGCGACCTCTGCGACCTGCACGCCGAACGTGAGCACCTGCATGCCGGTCGGGTTCGGGCCGCGTGCGCCCTTGCCGAGGATCTGCCCCGACTCGAGCACGCCGACGATGTCCTCGAGCGGCCAGGATCCGCCGTCGGAGCAGACGACGTGGCCGTTCTTGAGCGAGAGCGTGCGCTCCTCCTTGTGGTGGCGCTGGGCTGCGATCTCGATCACCTGCCGTGCCGTGTCGGCGGCGGCCGCGCGCACGGCCGGGCCCATCGACGGGATCGTCGACGAGCCGGCGGAGATCGACGCGTATGGACCGCGCGACGTGTCGCCGGCCGAGATCTCGACGCGGTCGACCGACAGCCCGAGCTCCTCGGCGGCGATCTGCTGCATCGCCGTCTTCGAGCCCGTGCCGATGTCCTGCATCGCGGTCACGACCTGGGCGCGGCCGTCGGCGCCGAGCCTGATCCACGCATAGGAGGGAGGCCCGCCGCCGCCGTACCAGACCTGCGACGCCATGCCGACGCCGCGCTTCCACGTGCGGTCGCTCATGGCCTTCACCTCGTGGCGCCGCCGCCAGTGCTTCTCCGCGCGCTCGTAGCACTGCATCAGGTTCTTCGACGAATACGACCGCCCCTCGGTCGAGTGCGCGTAGTTGCGCCGGCGGATCTCCAGCGGGTCGACGTCGAGCTTCGATGCCAGGTCGTCGAGCAGGCACTCGAGGCCGAACGTGCCCTCGACGAAGCCAGGTGCCCGGAAAGCCTTCATCGGCGGCGTGTTCAGCTTCGCCGCGTGCTCGAGCGTGTGCACGTTGTCGCACGCGTAGAGCATCTGCATCGGCCCCGCTGTCGAGGCGTGCCAGCCGGCCCAGCCGAGCGCCGCGATGAACTCTCCCTCGAGCGCGGTCAGCGTACCGTCCGCGCGCGCACCTGCGCGGAGCTTCTGAATCGTCGCGTTGCGGTTTCCGGCGTCGAGGTTCTCCTCGCGACGCGTGAGCGCGCACTTCACCGGCCGCCCCGTGCGCTTCGCGAGCTCGATCCCGATGTAGGTGTAGTCGCCCGCGTTGTTCTTCGATCCGAAGCCGCCGCCCATGTAGTTGCAGACAACGCGCACCTTGTCTCCCGGCAGGCCGAGCGCCTCCGCGATCTCCTCGCGGATGCCCCAGACGAACTGCGTCGAGATGTAGACGACCAGCTGGTCGCCTTCCCACTCGCACACCGACTGGTGCGTCTCGAGCGAGTTGTGCAGCACGGTCTGCGTCCGGTACGTCGCCTCGACGACGACGTCCGCCTCTGCGAAGCCGCGCGAGACGTCGCCGCGGTCGTACGTGCGCGGCTCGCCGTGGAGCTGCTTCTGCGCAACGGCCTCCTCGGGATCGAGCATCGGGTCGAGCTGCTCGAACTCGACGCGGAGCGCGCCGAGCGCGGCGCGTGCCTGCGCGAACGTGTCGGCTGCGACGGCGGCGATCGACTGCCCCTGGTAGTTCGGCTCGGTCACGAGCTGCTTGATCGCGCCCGGCTCGAGCACCGCCCGCACGCCGGGCGCTTCGAGCGCGCGCGAAGCGTCGAACGACTTGACGCGGGCGCGCGCGAACGGCGAGCGCAGCACCGCCGTGTGCAGCATCCCCGGCAACTCGAGGTCCGACGTGTAGATCGCCTGGCCGGTCGCGCGCTGGAGGCCGTCCTGCCGCGGCGCCGGCCGGCCGACGACGTCGAGCGGGCCGCTCGGCCACTGGTCGAGCGGATCCTCCTCGACGACGAGCCAAACCTCTTCGAAACGTCCTTCGACTTCCTTCTCGGTGCGGATCAGTCTCGCCACGTGCGAATTGCCTCCTCGATCTTGGGGTACGTCCCGCAACGGCAGAGGTTCCCCGCCATCGCATGTCGAATCTGCTCGGGGCTCGGGCTCGGGTCGGTCTCGACGAGCGCCGTCGCGGACACGATCTGGCCCGGCGTGCAGAAGCCGCACTGCAACGCGTCGGTTCGGACGAACGCAGCGACCATCGGGTGCTCGCGCAGCCCCTCGATCGTCGTGATCTCGCGTCCCTCAACGGCATGCGCAAGCGTGATGCACGAAAGCGTCGGCACGCCGTCGACCTGGACCGTGCACGCGCCGCAGTGACCCTCGTAGCACGCGATCTTCGTGCCGGTGAGGCCGAGGTCGTCGCGCAACACATCCGCGAGGACGCGTCCGACCTCGACGTCCAGGTCGTACCGGCCGCCGTTGATCCGCAGCGTCACTTCACTCATGCGAAGCCGTCACCGCCACGATGTCCGCCAGGTGCGTCAGCCGCGACACGACGCGCGTGCTGCGGATGCGCTCCGCCTCCTCGTCCTCGGAGAGCGCGGTGACCCAGAGCACCTTCGCCGTCTCGAGGAGCGCGCGGATCTGCTCCGTCTGCTCGCGATAGCCGTTCGAGGGCGAGTCCAGCGTGTTGAGCGCGAGCCCGAAGACGCCGATCGTGTCCGGCTGGCGCGTCCACATCAGCGGCGTCGCCATCGAGAGGTACTGGTGGATGCGCGCCATCATCGTCGGCTGCGTCAACTCGTCGCCGCCCTTGGGCTGCGTCGGCTCGAGCGGCGGCAGGCCATCGGCGATGCGAGCGCCGTTGCCGCCCAGCAGCCCGGCGATCTCGGACTCGTTGAAGCCGGCGAGTCGCGCCGTGCGCACCGCCATCAGGAGCGAGTTGGGCTGCCGGCCGTACGGATAGTCGGACGCGTAGACGATCTGCTCCGGCGGCATCTGGCGGTAGAAGTCGAGCAGGTCGATCGGGCTCCACGTCGACGTGTCGAAGAAGACGCCGGGCGTGCCGGCGAAGGCCGCCGTCAGGTTGGCCATGTCGGCGATGCCTGCGTGCGCGATGATCAACTGGACTCCCGCGCAGCGCTCGACGATCGCGTGCAGGTGCGCGGCGATCGGCGGCAGGCCGCGGCCGCCGTGGATGAGGATCGGCACGTTGCGCTCGCAGGCGAGCTGGAACACGGGCGTGAGGCGCTCGTCCTGCAGCGAGATCTTCTGCGCGCGCGGGTGCAGCTTGATGCCGCGCGCGCCCGCGTCGATGCACCGTTTCGCCTCCGCGATCGGATCCTCGTTGAGGTCGAGCCGGACGAACGGGATCAGCCGGCCGCCCGATTCCCGCGCGTACGCGAGCGTGCGGTCGTTCGGCGCGCGGAAGCCGGGATGCCGGTCAGGCTCGTCGAGGCAGAACATGAACGCGCGGCCGACGCGGTACTCGTCCATCATCCCGATCAGCTCTTCCGGGCGCCCGCGCATGCCGTCGATGTCGTCGCCGAGATGGACGTGCGCGTCGAAGAGCTCGATATCTTGCGGAAGTTCGCGCAGGACTTGTTTCCGCCATGCGGCGAGGAGGTCGCCCGCGCGGTCGAGCGCTTCCACTAGACGTCCGAGAGGTGTCGCTCGGAGGGTCCGACGTAGACCGCGCTCGGCCGGATCAGCCGCCCGGTCAGCTTCTGCTCGACGATGTGCGCCGACCAGCCGCCGGTGCGCGCGCAGGCGAAGAGAGCGGGCGTGATCGCCGCCGGAACGCGCGCGATCTCGAGGACGACCGCGCCCCAGAACTCGACGTTCGTCTCGAGCGGCCGGTCGGGATGCCGTTCGCGCAGCGCTGCGATCGCGGCCTTCTCGAGCGCCTCGGCGGCCTCGACGCGCGGCGAGCCGAGCTCCTTCGCCGTTCGCTTGAGCACGCGCGCGCGCGGATCCTCCGCGCGGTAGACGCGATGGCCGAAGCCCATGATCCGGTCGCCTCGCGCGAGCAGGTCTTGCACGTACTTCTCCGCGTCTCCCGATTCCGCGACGGCGTCGAGCATCGGCAGGACGCGCGCCGGCGCGCCGCCGTGCAGAGGCCCCGAGAGCGTCCCGACGGCCGCGGCCAGCGCGGCCGCGCAATCCGCGCCGGTCGATGCCGCGATCCGCGCGGTGAAAGTGGAGGCGTTCATGCCGTGCTCGGTCGCGGACACCCAGTAGACGTCGAGCGCCTTCCCCTCGCGCTCGTCGGCTCTGCCGCGCCAGCGGATCAGGAACTGCTCCGCCGCCGTTTTGCCCTGCTCAACCTCGTTTATCGGCACCGGCGGCTCGTCGCCGCGGAGCGCCTGCGCGACGATCGACAGCGTCGCGGCCGAGAGCTGCGCGAGGTCCTTGCGCGCCTGATCGGCGTCGACGTCCACGAGCTGGCGCAGGCCCCACTGCGACGCGAGCGTCGGCAGCGTCGCCTGCAGGTCGACTCGCGCATCGCCTGTCCGCGAGACCGGCTCGACGTCGGGGCCCGGAAGCGGCAAGCCGCGCTCGGGCGACTCGTTCACCACGAGGCCCCAGACCTGCTCGAACGGGACGTTTCCCGCAAGCTCCTCGATGTCGACGCCCCGGTACCGGAGCGCCGAGCCCTCCTTGTCCGGCTCGGCGATCTCCGTCTCGAAGGCGACGACGCCCTCGAGGCCCAGGTTCGCTGTCGAGCTCACCGCCTCATTCTTGCGGAACGGTGTCGCCCTCCGCGGCGGGTTAGAGTCCCGCCGTGACCGACGTCCTGATCTACGGCGACACGATTCGCCATCCCGAGCTCCGGCACGAGGTGCCGCTCACGCTCGGCGACCCGTTCCTCTACGCGGAGCACGACGGCCGTCGCTACATCACCATCACCGACTTCGAGTGGCCGCGGCTTCAGGAGGCCGGCGTCGGCGCCGAGCTCATCTCGCCGTTCAAGCTCGGCCTTGACGACCTGCTCGATTCCGGACTGAAGTACTGGGAGATGATGCTCGAGCTGACGGTGCGCGCCGTGCACCACATCGGCGTCACCGAGGCGGTCGTCCCGCACACGTTCCCGCTCATGCTCGCCGAGCACCTTCGCGCACACGGCATCGAGCTGACGCCGGACCGCGAGTTCTTCGACCGCCGCCGCCGCGTGAAGAACGAAAGCGAGCTCGCGGGAATCCGTCGCGCGCAGCGCGCGGCCGAGGCGGGCATGGACGCGGCGCGCGACCTCTTCCGCCGGGCGCAGCAGTCGAACGGCTCGCTCGTGGTCGACGGCGAGCCGCTGACCTCCGAGCGGGTGAAGCTCGCGATCCAGGAGGCGTTCACGAAGCACGGCTGCTCGGCCGAGGAGTTCATCGTCTCGCACGGCGCGCAGAGTGCGATCGGCCACGACATGGGCTCCGGCGAGATCCGCACCGGCGAGCCGATCGTCATCGACCTGTGGCCGAAGGACGCGGAGACGGCGTGCTACGCGGACATGACGCGCACCTATTGCATCGGCGACGTCCCCGACGAGCTGCGCGAGTACCACCGCCTCGCAAAGGAGTCGCTCGATCGCTCGCTCGAGGCGGTGCGCGCCGGCGCGATCGGGGCCGACGTCTACGCGGTTTCGTGCGAACCCTTCCACCGCGAGGGCCACAAGACGCTTCTGAACAAGGAGCCCGGCGAGGTGATCGAGGACGGCTACTTCCACTCGCTCGGCCACGGCGTCGGGCTCGACGTCCACGAGCAGCCGGGTCTCGGACGCGCCGGCTCGGAGGACCTGCTGGCGGGCGACGTCGTCACGCTCGAGCCCGGCCTCTACCGTCGCGGCTGGGGCGGGTGCCGGCTCGAGGATCTCGTGCTCGTCAACGACGGCGGCGCCGAGAACCTCACCGACTATCCGTACGACCTCGAGCCCTAGCACCGCGCGGGATTAACGGGGCGCCCGGCCGGGTAACTCGGACTCCGTTCTATCCTCGTCGAAAAGGAGGCAGCTATGGCTGTCTACGCCGAGGAACGTGGAGCGCCGACGCTTGTGGAAGCGGTTCCCGCCGCCGACCCGGCCCCGCTCGGGCTTGCTGCGTTCGCGCTGACCACGTTCATCCTCAGTGGCCACAACGCCACGTTCATCCCGGACGTGATCTGGGTCGGGCTGGCGATGTTCTACGGCGGGCTGACGCAGTTGCTCGCCGGCATGTGGGAGTTCAGGAACCGCAACGTCTTCGGCGCCACGGCGTTCTCGACGTACGGCGGCTTCTGGCTGTCCCTCGGGATGTTCGTCATCCTCGCCGAGACCACGAGCCTCGGCGGCGGCCTGAAAGGGCCGGACGTCCTGAACTCGCTCGCCTGGTTCCTGCTGGCGTTCGCGATCTTCAACACGTACATGCTTGCGTGGAGCTCGCGGGTGAGCATGGCCGTCTTCGCCGTGTTCGCGACGCTCGAGGCGACGGAGATCCTCCTCGCGATCGGCTTCTTCCACGAGGCACACGGCGGCAGCGCCTACATCACCCACATCGGCGGCTGGGTCGGGATCGTCACCGCCGCGGTGGCGTGGTACGCCTCGGCCGCGGGCGTCGTGAACGGCATGGCGCCCGACCGGCACGTGTTGCCCGTTGGCTCTCCGCTCTGGGGCGCGACCCCCGTAGGATCACGTCGGGGTTCACCGATGCCCAGGCGGAGGGAGGTAGCGGGTGGCCACTGAAACCTCGCACCACGCGATCGACACGATGCTCCTCGAGGAGCGGCGGTATCCGCCGCCCGAGGAGTTCGCCGCACAGGCGAACGCGCAGCCCGACATCTACGATCGGGACCGCGACGAGTTCTGGGAGGCGGAGGCGCGGGAGCGTGTCACGTGGTTCGAGCCATTCGAGACGGTCTGCGAATGGAACATGCCGTACGCGAAGTGGTTCGTCGGCGGCAAGCTCAACGCGACGTACAACTGCGTCGACCGGCACGTGGAGAACGGCAACGGTGCGAAGGTCGCTTTCCACTGGGAGGGCGAGCCCGTCGGCGACGTCCGGGAGATCACGTTCGCCGACCTCCAGCGCGAGACGACGAAGCTCGCCAACGCGCTCAGGTCGCTCGGCGTGAAGAAGGGCACACCGGTCGGCATCTACATGGGCATGGTCCCGGAGGCGCCGATCGCCATGCTCGCGTGCGCACGCATCGGCGCGCCGCACACGTTCGTGTTCGGCGGCTTCTCCGCGGACTCGCTCTCGGGCCGCCTGCAGGACATGGGATGCGAGGTCGTGATCACGCAGGACGAGGCGTGGCGGCGCGGCACGACCGTGCCGCTGAAGAAGACGACCGACGAGGCCGTCGCCGAGTCGCCGAGCGTGAAGAACGTGATCGTCCTCCGCCGCACGGGCGGCGATGTCCCGATGCAGGAGGGGCGCGACCACTGGTGGCACGAGCTCGCGACCGACGAGTCGGAGTGCCCGTGCGAGCCGATGGACTCGGAGGACCTTCTCTACCTCCTCTACACGTCGGGCACGACCGCGAAGCCGAAAGGGATCGCGCACACGACCGCCGGCTATCTCGTCGGCGTCGCGACGACGCACCACTACATCTTCGACATCAAGCCCGACTCCGTGTACGGGTGCGCCGCCGACGTCGGCTGGGTCACCGGCCACAGCTACATCGTCTACGGCCCGCTCTGCAACGGCACGACCGGGGTGATGTACGAGGGCACGCCCGACTTTCCCGACAAGGACCGCTGGTGGGAGATCGTCGAGCGCTACAAGGTCGACATCCTCTACACGGCGCCGACCGCGATCCGCTCGCACATGAAGTGGGGACCGGAGTACGCGCAGAAGCACGACCTGTCGTCGCTGCGACTGCTCGGCTCCGTCGGCGAGCCGATCAACCCGGAGGCGTGGGTCTGGTACCACGAGCACATCGGCGGCGGGCGCTGCCCGGTCGTCGACACGTGGTGGCAGACCGAGACCGGAATGATCCTGATCACGCCGCTGCCGGGCGTCACGACGCTGAAGCCCGGCTCGGCCACGAGGCCGTTCCCGGGCGTCGAGGCCGCGGTCTACGACGAGCAGGGCAACGAGGTCGGCCCGGGAGGCGGCGGCTATCTCGTGCTGAAGAGCCCGTGGCCGGCGATGCTGCGTGGGATCTACAAGGACGACGAGCGGTACAAGGAGACGTACTGGTCGCGCTACGACGGCATCTACTTCGCGGGCGACGGTGCACGGATCGACGAGGAGGGCGATTTCTGGTTGCTCGGCCGCGTCGACGACGTGATGAACGTGTCCGGGCACCGCATCTCGACGATCGAGGTCGAGAGCGCGCTCGTCGACCACCCCGAGGTCGCGGAGGCCGCAGTCTGCGGGCGCAACGACCCGCAGACGGGCCAGGCGATCGTCGCCTACGTCACGCTCAAGGGCGGCAAGGAAGGCTCGCCGGAGAAGCTCGCGGAGCTCCGTAACCACGTCGGGACGAAGATCGGCCCGATCGCAAAGCCGGCGAACATCGTCTTCACGCCGGAGCTGCCGAAGACGCGGAGCGGCAAGATCATGCGCCGCCTGCTCCGAGACGTCGCCGACCACCGTCCGCTCGGCGACACCACCACACTCGCCGATCCCACGGTCGTCGAAGAGATCAAGACGCGCGCGGAGTCGGAGTCGTCCGACGACGCGTGATTCGCGGCGGCGGGACCGGCGCACCCGGTCCCGCCGCAGCTGTTGAAGACTTAGTCACTTCTTAGGGCGTTCTGAGAGTCGTCTTACGCGGCTCGGCGAGCCTGTCTTCGTCAATTCAGAGACGAAAGGACTCAAGACGATGAATCGCCCGGGAAAGACGAGCTTCGCCGCGCTGGCCGCGGCTCTCGCGATCGGCGCCGGCGGAGGCGCCGCCGGCTACTCGGCCGTCGACGGCGGCAACGCGTCCGCCTCCGGAACCACCGCGAACTCAAGCACAGCGGCGTCCACGGCACAGCCCACGGCGTCTGCGACGAGAACGCTCAGCATCAACCAGGTCTACAAGAAGGTCGGTCAGGGCGTCGTCGAGATCACCGTCACGACGTCGGCCGGCTCGTCGAACACCTCTCCCTTCGGCGGCGGCGGCAGCGCGACCGCGCAGGGATCGGGCTTCGTCTACGACGCAGCGGGTCACATCGTGACGAACGCCCACGTCGTCGCGGGCGCGACGTCGATCAAGGTCGAGCTCGCGAACGGCAAGACGTACGACGCCACGCTCGTCGGCTCCGACGAGTCGACGGACCTCGCCGTCGTTAAGGTCGACGCGCCCGCTTCCCAGCTGCACCCGCTCGCGCTCGCCAATTCGTCCGCGGTCGAGGTGGGCGACGGCGTCGTTGCGATCGGCAGCCCGTTCGGCCTCTCCGAAACGGTGACCGCCGGCATCGTCAGCGCGCTCAACCGTCAGATCGATTCGCCCAACGGCTTCACGATCCCGGGCGCGATCCAGACCGACGCCGCGATCAACCACGGCAACTCCGGCGGGCCGCTGCTCGACCTCTCCGGCGAGGTCGTCGGCGTCAACGCGCAGATCGAGAGCGACTCCGGCGACAACGCAGGCGTCGGCTTCGCGATCCCGTCGAACACGGTGAAGACGGTGGCCGCGCAGATCCTTTCCGGCGGCCAGGTCGAGCACGCCTACCTCGGCGTGTCGATCGGCGACGCCGCGCGAGCGGGCGCCGTCGTCGAGCAGGTCCAGAGCGGCAGCCCTGCCGCGAAGGCCGGACTTGCGGCCGGCGATGTCGTCACCGCCGTCGACGGGGAGTCAGTCGCCGACGCCGCGTCGTTGACGGCCGCCGTCGCGGGACGCAGCCCCGGCGAACGCGTGACGCTGAGCTACACGCGCGACGGATCAACGCACACGCTGAGTGTCGCGCTCGGCACCCGGCCCAGCTCTTCCTGAGCATCCTCGACGAGCTCCGGCGCCGTTTGAACCCTGGCGGCGCCGGAGCCCTAGACGGTGAGGAGCTTCTCGAACCGCTCCGCGTCCTCGAACGGCCCGATCAATGCGAGCCGCAGCGCGTTCGAGCCGACGACCTCCTGCGCGACGCGCTGCACGTCGGCCGCCGTGACCGCATCGATCGCCGCGAGCACTTCGTCCGGCTCGATGGCCGAGCCCTCGAGCACCTCGCGCCTCAGGCCGAAGAGGATCAGCCCCTGCGGATTCTCGAGCTGGAGCACGAACCGTCCCTTCGCGAAGTTCTTCGCCTTCTCGAGCTCGTCCGCAGGCACCTCCTCGTCGACGATGCGCTTGAGCTCGTCGACGATCGTCGTCACTGCCTCGTCGATGCGGTTGATGTCGACGCCGGCCTGCGAGTGCAGCGAGCCGACGTCGGTGTACGCGTGGTTGATCGCGTACACGTAGTACGCGAGGCCGCGCCGCTCGCGAACCTCGGTGAAGAGGCGCGACGACATGCCGCCGCCGAGCACCGTCGCGAGGATCTGGAGAATGTAGCGGTCGGGATGGTCGAGCGGCTTGCTCGGGACGCCGAGGACGAGGTGCGCCTGGTCCGACGCCTTCGTGAACACCCGCACGTGCGGCCCGTCACCGTTCGGCAGCGGCTGGAGCGCCGGCTTCGGCGGCGTCTCGGCCGGGGCGAGGTCGCCGAGCAGGCGCGCGACTTCACTGTGCGTCCCGGCGTCGAGCCGGCCGGCGATTCCGACGACCGTGCGTGACGGCTTGTACCAGCGGTCGACGTACTCGAGGAACGTCTCGCGCGTCGCCGCGCGGACGGTTTCCTTGCGGCCGATGATGTCCCAGCCGAGCGGCTGGTCGCCGTACATCAACGAGTCGTAGACGCCGCCGATGTAGTCGCGCGGCGTGTCGAAGTACATGTTCATCTCCTCGATGATCACGCCCTTCTCGCGCTCGATCTCCTCCGCCTCGAACTTCGAGTGGCGCAGCATGTCCGTGAGGACGTCGAGCGCGATGCCCTGGTGCTCGGACGCGCACCTGACGTAGTAGCCCGTGTACTCCTTGCCGGTGAACGCGTTGAACTCGCCGCCGATGCCGTCGATCGCCATGCCGATGTCGCGCGCGGTCGGGCGCCGCTCCGTTCCCTTGAAGAACATGTGCTCGGCGAAGTGCGCGATGCCGTTCGTCTCGGCCGTCTCGTAGCGAGTGCCGGCGGCGTAGAAGACGAACACGGTCGTCGACGCGACCTGCGGCAGCGAGGCCGTCAGCAGGCGCAGGCCGTTGTCGAGGGTCGTGCGTTGAAATACAGACATCAGGCGGCGAGACGCTCCTTCCAGTCGGGCGGCAGCTCGACCGAGCGAGCGTGCGCATAGTCGTAGGCGACGAGGACGGTTTTCGCCTCGGCGACGAGGCGTTCGCCGGCGCGAAGTTCGTAATCGAGGTCGAAGCTCTTCGTGCCGACGCGCGTCGGGGTGACGGCGATCTCGACGGTCTCGCCGAGCTCGACGGGCGAGCGGAAGTCGATCTCGAGCCGCGCGAGGATCATGTTCTCCACGGCGGCACCCTGCGGCGAGAGAAATGCGATGCGCGCCTGCTCGACGAACGTCGCGTACACCGCGTTGTTCATGTGGCCGATCGAGTCGAGGTCGCGAAAGCGGACGGTCTCGCGGTGGACGAACGTCACCCGCCGGATGCTAACGACGCCCACTCCTCGAGCAGCTCGGTCTCGCGCTCGGGCTTCATGCCCGCGCTGTCCGTCAGCTCCGCCTGTTCGAGCGCGCCGCGGATCGTCTCCGCGAGCGGCCGGAACGTGAGCCCGGCTGCGATCGCGCGCGACGAGTCGGCCCTGAGGAGTCCGGCCATCTCGGCGCCGACGACCCAGAGCGGCAACTCCATCCACTCACCGACCTCGCGCTCGACGAGGAATTCGTCGTCGACCCAGACAAGGCGCGCGTCGCGGTTGAGCGTCTCGCGGGTCGTCTCGAGCATCGAGTGCATCGTGAACGGCGGCGTCACCGCGTTGAACGTCCCGCCGGTCTTTCGCTCTGCCAGCAGTACGAGCCACGCGCCGAGGTCGCGCGCGTCTATCACCTGCACGGGGTTGTCCTTCGGCTCGGGCGCGAGGACGTCGCCGCCGCGCGCGATCCGGTGCGGCCAGTATGTGAAACGGCCGGTCGGATCGTGCGGCCCGACGATCAGTCCGGGCCTGACGATCGCCGCGGCGTCGCCGTACGCGCGCTGGATCACGCGCTCGCACTCGGCCTTGAGCGGGCCGTAGAAGTCGAGCGACTCGGTGACGTCTGCCGGAAGCTCGGCCGCCGGCGAATCCTCGGTCGGCGGCTCGGAGAGGTCGCCGTACGCGGAGATGCTCGAGATGAAGACGTAGAAGGGAACCGCGTCGCGCAACAGCGACACCGACTGCTCGACGACGCGCGGGTAGTAGCCGCACGTGTCGATGACGGCGTCCCACTCGCGCCCGCGGAGCACGTCCAGCCCTCCGTCGCGGTCGCCGTAGAGCATCTCGGCGCCGGGGAAGAGGTCCGGGTTCGTCTGGCCGCGCGTGAACGTGGTCACGTCGTGACCGTTCGCGAGCGCCGTCTCGGTGGCCGCGCGTCCCGCGAACCGGGTCCCGCCGATGATCAGAAGGCGGATAGCGCCTCCAGCAAGCGATCCACCTCGGCCTCGGTGTTGTAGTGCACGAGGCCCGCGCGAACCGCGCCACCGTCCGTGAGGCCGAGCGCACGCATCACCTCGACGGCGTAGTAGTCGCCGTGCCAGACGGCGATGCCGTGGTTGCCGAGCGTCTCCGCCACCTCGCGCGGCGTGCGCCGGTCGTGCGTGAACGCGAACGTCGCGACGCGTCCGTCCATCGTCGGCAGGCCGTGGAGCGTGTAGTCGTCCGGGAGACCACGCAGGAAGCGCTCGCCGAGCGCACGCTCGTGCGCCTGGATGGCGTGCCACCCGATCGACTCCACGTACTCGACGGCCGCGACGAAGCCTGCGAGCAGCTCGTGCGGGAGCGTGCCGGTCGCGAAGCGATGGCCGAGCGGCTCGTCCGGCGCGGGACGGACCTTGTACGGCCGCCAAGCCTCGGCCAGTTCGCCGCGCGCGAACGCGACGCCGAGGTGCGGGCCGAAGAACTTGTACGGCGAGCAGATGAGGACGTCGACGCCGAGCGCCTCCACGTCGATCGGCCCGTGCGGCCCGTAGTGCACCGCGTCTGCCCACGCGAGCGCGCCCGCCTCGTGCGCCAGCGCGGCGATGCGCGGCGCGTCGGTGAGGGTGCCGACGGAGTTCGCCGCGAGCGGGAACGCGACGACCTTCGTCCGCTCGGAGAGCTGCCGCTCGAGATCGTCCATGTCGAGCGTCGTGTCGTCGTCGAGCGCGACGATCCGCACGACGAGCCCGAGGTCGTGTGCGAGCTCGAGCCACGGCGAGACGTTTGCATCGTGGTCGAGGCCGGTCACGAGGATCTCGTCGCCGGCGCTGAACGTGCGGGCGGCAGTGCGCGTGAACGTGAAGTTGAGCGACGTCATGTTCGCGCCGAACGTGACGTGGTCGGCCGAGCAGCCGAGGAATCGTCCCGCCGTCTCGTGCGCCTCGGCGATCAGCGCTTCGGTTCGGATGCTCGTGCCGTACGGCCCGCCGACGTTCGCGTTCGACTCGCGGAAGTAGTTCGCGACGGCGTCGATCACGGAGTCCGGAACCTGCGTGCCGCCCGGCGCGTCGAAGAGCGTGAGCCCGTTGTCGAGCGCCGAGAAGCGCGCGCGCACCGCGTCGACGTCGTAGGCGATCGTGCTCACGCAGCGAACGCTACCGCAGCATGTCATTCGCGCTTCTCGTGCTCATATTTCTCGGCGCGGCGGGCGCCGTCTGGATCGCGGGCATCCACCTCTCGAACACGACGGACGTGCTCGACCACCGCCTCGGCCTGGGCGAGGCGATCGGCGGGCTCGTGATCCTGTCCCTCGCGACGAACCTGCCGGAGATCGCGATCACCGCGAGCGCCGCACTGTCGCACGACCTCGGCATCGCGATCGGGAACATCCTCGGCGGCATCGCGCTGCAGACCGTGGTGCTCGTGGTCCTCGACGGCGTCGGGCTCGGCGCGATCAGCGCGCTGACCTACCGCGCCGCGTCTCTCGTGCTCGTACTCGAATGCGGGCTCGTCGTGGCGGTCCTCGCCGTGGCGATCGGCGGGACACAACTTCCGGCGCAACTGACGAAAGGCCGGATCGAGCCGGCTTCCTTGCTCATCGTCGCGGTCTGGGTCGGCGGGCTCTTCCTGCTCCAGCGCGCTCAGCGCGGGCTGCCGTGGCACGAGCAGGGAGTCGCGCCGGACGGCCAGAAGGAGCCGATGAAGCACTCGAAGGCAAAGAAGAGCGCGAAGGCTCCGTCGACGAAGCGGACGGCGCTCGTGTTCGCCGTCTCGGCCGCGGTGACGCTCGCCGGCGGCGTCGCGCTCGAGCAGAGCGGGGAGCGCATCGCCGGGCACCTCAACATGACCGGCGTGCTCTTCGGCTCGACGTTCCTCGCAGCGGCCACGGCGCTGCCCGAGGTCTCAACCGGCCTGCAGGCGGTGCGGCTAGGTGACTACCAGCTCGCGATGAGCGACATCTTCGGCGGGAACGCGTTTCTACCCGTCCTCTTCCTCGTCGCCAGCCTGCTCTCGGGCTCCGCGGTGCTCCCGCTGGCGCAGGACACCGACATCTACCTCACGGCGCTAGGCGCGCTGCTCACCGTGGTGTACGTCTACGGGCTCATCTTCCGGCCGAGAAGGATGGTGCTGCGCATGGGGCTCGACTCGTTCACCGTCCTTGCGCTCTATGCCGTCGGCATCGCCGGGCTCGTCGCGATCACGAAGACGTAGCCGCCTCGGCGCCGTCCGGCAGCGGTCCTAGAGTGCGGCGCAATGCGGATGCGCCCGCTGTCGGAGTCGGAGTGCTACGCCCGTTGCTACGGGTGGCGCGACGACCAGGTGCGCATCATGCGCCTCGAGCCTCGGCGCCCGCGCAACGCCTTGCGCCCGTCGGGCGAGCAGTTGCGCCGCTACTTCGAAGAGCGGCTCGACGGGCGCAGCGAGTCCGAAGCCGCCTAGCCTCCTAGTCGTGGAGCCCGAGCCGCGAGCGCACACGCTCGCGCAACGTGGCGAGCCGCTCCGGGTATTGGTGCGTCAGGATCGGCTCCTCGACCCGCGGCTCGCCGAACTGCTCGCCGTGCAGGAACTGCTCGCGCGTCAGGTCAACGGCGACGCCCGACGGGAGGCGGTTCCAGGCGTGGCGGTCGACGCGTAGGCCGTCTCGCAAGACGTTCGCGACGAGGATCTCGCCGCCGAGCAGCTCGCGGATCACGAGCGCGGTGACGGCGCACTGGCCGCGGGCGCGATTCGCGTCCGACCAGTCGTCCGGGTCGTCCGACGTCTCGCGACCCCACGCTTCCCGGATCGCCTTCTCGATCTCGCCGAGCGACGTGGCGCGCGTCCGCTCGAGTGAAGCGGGACGCTCATCGAGCGCGCGAACGAGGCGTCGCTGCCCCGGATCGGCAGTGAAGCCGGCCGCGCGAAAGGCGGCCGCGTTCGCGCCATCCGCGTCGGCGACGATTCGAGCGCCGGTCGCGACGCCGACGATGGCGTCGAGGAGCGACGTCGCATCCTGATCGTCGGGCGCGGCGAGGGCGCGTACCGCAACCTCGTCGCCGTCGATGCGCTCCATGCCCGCGCAGGCGACGAGCGTGCCGTCGCGGCTCCAGCCGACGAGGGTCCAGGCTGCCTTCGGTTCGAGCAGCGCGCGCACCTCGGGATCGGTCTCGCGTCCGCGGAGATCGACGAGTGCCATCCGCTGCTTCTACCAGAACGCCCGGCTCCGCTTTCGAGAACGACCCCCTGGGGGCACGAGCTCCCCCGAACGAAGACTCGCAGGAAGAATCGCACCCGTGGGTGACGATTCCGTGACTCCTTCGCACACTCCGAGTGAGGTGCCGGACGTGCTCGGGCCCGGCCTCTCGGTCGTGTTCTGCGGCATCAATCCCGGGCGTGTGTCCGCCTCGGCGGGCGCGCATTTCGCGAACCCGCGGAACGACTTCTGGCGGCTGCTCCACGACGCCGGCTTCACGCCGCGCCTCTACGAGCCGCTCGAGCAGTTCGCGCTGCTCGAGCTCGGGATCGGCGTGACGAACGCCGCGTACCGTACGACAAAGGGCTCCGGCGATCTGCGGCGCGGCGACTTCAAGGGGTCTGCGCGCCGGCTCGAACAGCTCGCGCGCGACCTGTCCCCGCGGGCGCTCGCCTTCGTCGGCAAAGAAGCCTTTCGCGGCGCCTTCGGCACACGCGCGGAGCTCGGAGCGCAGATCAAGACGCTCGACGACGTCGGTCTGTTCGTCCTGCCGTCGACGTCACCGGCGAACGCGGCCGTGCCGTACGCCGAGCGACTGCGCTGGTTCCAGGCACTGCACGACTGGATCGAGCCGATCGAGCGCCACGCCGTACGCGGAGTCGTGCTCGACCGTCGCGATCGCGTGCTGCTCGTGCTCTTCCGAGACTCAGGCGGTCAGACGTGGTGGGCGACGACGGGCGGCGGCGCCGACGCGGGCGAGCGGCCCGAGGACACGGTTCGCCGCGAGCTCGCCGAGGAAGTGGGGCTCGTCGACTTCGAGCTCGGCCCGGAGATCTGGAGACGCGAGCACACCTTTGCCTGGGACGGAAACATCTACCGGCAGCGCGAGCGCTACTACCTCGTGCGCGTGGACGAGCACGACCCCGTGCCGACGATCGATCTCGCGGCGGAGCACGTCCATGACGTCCGGTGGTGGACGCTCGACGAGCTCGCTGCGCTCGACCCGAAGCAACTCGCGCCGCGCGAGCTGGCACGCCGCTTGCGCGACGTCGTCGAGCGCGGCATACCGGCCGCGCCGATCGACGTCGGCGTCTGATCAGTCGCCGACGCCGACCGCCGTCAGGAAGACGAGCACCACCGTCGTCACCGCGAGCACTCCGTGCAGGCCGACGATCGCAACCGGGAACCGCTGCTCCGCCGGCTCGCCGCCTGGCCCTGCCGCCGTTGCTCGACCCGCCGGCTGAGCACGGGCCGCAGGCGCGGCGCCTTGCCGCTGGCGCTGGCTCGGCGGTTGCGCGATGTCATCGAGCGCGGCGCGCCGCCGGCGCCGATCGACGTCGGCGTCTGATCAGTCACCGACGCCGACCGCCGTCAGGAAGACGAGCACCACCGTTGTCACCGCGAGCACTCCGT
>JBJMJE010000339.1:0-7952 GCA_045806505.1 Gaiellaceae bacterium | reverse complement strand
GATGCGGCTCTCTGACACGCTGACGCGCGGAAAGCGCGACCTGCCGGACGCTCCGGGTCCCGTGCGCATGTACGTCTGCGGGCCGACTGTGTACGACCGCGCGCACATCGGCAACGCGAGGCCGTTCGTGATCGGTATGTGGCTCCGCCGCTGGCTCGCTGCGCGCGGCTACGACGCGACGCTCGTGCACAACATCACCGACATCAACGACAAGATCTACGACGCCGCACCCGGCGCGAGCGCCGAACTCGCGGCCCGCGCGTCGGAGTGGTATCTCGAGGACACGCGGGACTTCGGCCTCGGCATGCCCGACCATCAGCCGAAGGCGAGCGACGTCATCCCGCAGATGATCGCCGCGATCGAGGAGTTGATCGCGCGCGGCTACGCGTACGAGGTCGACGGCGACGTGTACTACCGGGTCGCGAAGTTCGGCGAGTACGGGCAGTTGTCGGGGCAGAGGCCCGATCAGGTCGAGGAGCAGGAGCCGAACCCGCGCAAGGAGGACGCTCGCGACTTCGCGCTCTGGAAGGCGAACAAGCCGGGCGAGGACACGTGGTGGGACTCGCCGTGGGGCCGCGGCCGTCCCGGCTGGCACATCGAGTGCTCCGTGATGGCGGAGCAGCTGCTCGGGCCCGCGTTCGAGATCCACGGCGGCGGGCTCGACCTCGTGTTCCCGCACCACGAGAACGAGATCGCGCAATCGCACGCGCTCGGCCATCCGTTCGCGAAGGTCTGGATGCACAACGGCATGCTCCGGCCCGTCGGCCACGCGAAGATGTCCAAGTCCGAGGGCAACTTCGAGACGATCCGCGACGCGATCGACCGCTGGGGACGCGAGACGCTGCTCGTCTTCTTCCTCACCGGCCACTGGTCGAAGCCGATCGACTACTCGGACGAGACGCTGCGCTCCGCCGAAGCGCGGGCGGACAGCCTGCGCGAGGTGTTCCGCAATCCTTCCGAGGACGCTGCCGACGGTGAGTGGGATCGCTTCGTCGCCGCGCTCGACGACGACTTCAACACGCCCGAGGCGCTGGCGATCATGCACTCGTGGCGCGATCACGATCTGCTTCGCCGCGCGCTCGACGTCTTCGGGCTGGCGTCGCTCGCGGACGAGGAGGCCGCGCCGCCGGACGTGATCGAGCTCGCGACTCGGAGGCAGGAGGCACGTACTTCGGGCGACTTCGCCGAGGCCGACCGTCTGCGTGGCGAGATCGCCGAACGCGGGTGGACCGTGCGCGACGTCGCGGCCGGTTTCCAGCTCGTCCGTACGACACGTGCAGCGTGATCACGTCTACGGACGCCGCCCCGTAAGGGAGGCGCTCCGCGGCAGGCGGCAGGTCCTCGAGCTGTGGGCGAGCGAGCGCGCGCTCGCGGCCGAGCCGTGGCTTCGCGACGCGCCGCTCCGCGTGCAGGTCAAGCCCGAGCGCGCTCTGTCGGAGGCAGCGGGTACGCGCGAACACCAGGGCGTGCTCGCGTGGACGGAGCCATACGGCTACGCCGATGGATGGGAGCTCGCAGCGCAGGAGCGGCCGCTGATCGTCTGCCTGGATCGTGTCACCGATCCGCGCAACCTCGGTGCCGTCTGCCGTGCGGCCGAGGGGGCGGGAGCGACCGGTGTCGTCGTTCCCGCGCACGGGTCGGCGGCGGTGACGCCGGTGGTCGCGAAAGCGTCGGCCGGCGCCGTCGAGCATCTCCCGGTCGCGGTCGTTACGAACCTCGCGCGCTACCTGCAGGAGATCAAGCGCGACGACCTCTGGATCTACGCCGCCGCGGGTGACGGGGAACAGACGCTGTGGGAGGCCGACTTCGCCGGCGGCACCGTACTCGTCCTCGGCGCCGAAGGCAGGGGTTTGCGACCGCTCGTGAGGCGCTCGTGCGACGTCGCGGTGTCGATCCCGCTCGCCGGTCGCGTCGAGTCGCTCAACGTGAGCGTCGCGGCGGCGCTACTACTGTACGAAGCGCGCCGACAGCGCGGCTAACGCGCGTACGGCGGCCCCGTCATGTACTTGAAGCCGCTGTCGACGGCGAGCGTGACTACGACATCGCCGGCGGCGAGCTGCTCCGCGAGCCTGAGCGCGCCGACCATGTTCGCTCCGGTCGACGTCCCGGCGAAGATGCCCTCCTCCGCGGCGAGCCGCCGCGTCAGCTCGAGCGCGTCCTCGTCGCGGATCGTCCAGACGTCGTCGGCGGCCGACTCGTCCCAGTGCGGCGGCACGTTCCCCGACCACCCTTGCATCGCGAACGAGCCGCGGGCGTCGCCGCCGGTGATCGCGGGCGAGCTCGCCGGTTCCAGCGCGACGACGCGAATGTCTTCGCGCTGCGTCTTCAGCGCCTCTGAGACACCGACGACCGAGCTCGCCGTGCCCACGCCCTGAACGAATGCGTCGATGCGACCGCCGGTCTGCGCCCAGATCTCGCGGCCGAGCGAGTCCCGCATGCCGGCGACCGTGTACGGGTTGTTGAACTGGTCGGTCGCGTAATGCCCCGGCTGCGTTGCGAGCTCGGCGGCGCGTACGGTCATGCGCCGAATGTCCTCCGACGTCACGCGCCCCTTCGCCTCGACCGCCGGGAGGACGTCGACGTCCGCGCCGAGCGCGCGCATCAGTTGGATCCGCTCGTCGCTGAAGCAGTCCGAGATGACGATCAGCGCCCGGTAGCCCTTCGCGCGGCAGGCGAGCGCGAGCGCGGGGCCGGTACTGCCGCCCGTGTACTCGACGACGGTCGCGCCGGGCTCGACCAGGCCGTCGCGCTCGGCGCCCTCGACCATGGCGAGCGCCATGCGGTCCTTCATCGAACCGCTCGGGTTCAGATGCTCGAGCTTGACCCAGAGCTCGACGCCGTTCGCCGGCGCGAGGCTGCGCAGGCGCACCAGCGGAGTGTTCCCGATCGCGTCGAGAATCGAAGACATCAGGCGTAGTCTGCTGAACATCGGCGACCCGACGCTCTACCTCTTCGACGGGCACAACCTCCTGCACGCCGGCGGCTTCACGGAGCCGCGTCTCGACCGACTCGACCCTGCGTGCGACTGCCGGGCGGATGGTGAAGACGGTGACGTCGCAGACGTTCCTGGCGGAGCTCGAGCCGTCGGATCACGCCGAGCAGAAGCGGGCGCCGCTGGCCGACCGGCTCGACGAGGAGACGCGCGACGCGCTCGAGCGACTACGCCGCGGGCAGGCTTAGCGAACATACGTTCCTATCAAACAAGGTCCACCGCAAGGTCCTTGTACAAGCATGGACCGTCTGCTATGTTCTGCCTCAACCTGAGGGTGAGACTTCATCACGTCGACTCAAGCGGAGGGTTGAGAAATGGCTGCTAAACCCGCAACGGCCGCCCAGACCGCGAACAGGGCGCAGCGAGAGCTCGAGGATCTGCAGCTCGTCCTCAGGGCTCGCAACGGCGACCCGGCCGCCCTCGACGGGCTCATGCGCCGCTACACCGGCTTCGTGCGGCTGAAGGCCAGCTCCTATTTCCTGGCCGGCGGCGACTCCGAGGATCTGATCCAGGAAGGGCTGATCGGCCTGTACAAGGCGGTACGCGACTTCCGCACGGACAAGGAGACGTCGTTCCGCAGCTTCGCGGAGCTGTGCGTGACGCGGCAGATCATCACGGCGATCAAGACGGCGACGCGCTTCAAGCATCAGCCGCTCAACCAGTACGTCTCGTTCAGCCATACGCCGGCGGGCCAGGACGGCGACGGCGAGTGCACCCTCGGCGACGCTCTGCCCGGATCGGCGGTCGAGGAGCCGTCGGTCGTCGTGATCTCGACGGAGGAGCTGCAGAGCCTCGTCTTCACGCTCGGCACCGGTCTGTCGAAGCTCGAGTCGGACGCCCTTCGCCTGTACCTCGAAGGCTCGAGCTACGAGGAGATGGCGGACGAGCTCGCGTGCGACACGAAGACGATCGACAACGCGCTGCAGCGCGTGAAGCGGAAGATCCTCACGCACCAGCAGGCACGAGAAGTCCTGCAGTAGCCGCCGCTACTCTGCGCGGGAGCGCCGGAGTAGCTCAGCTGGTAGAGCACCGCTCTTGTAAAGCGGACGTCGTGGGTTCGAGTCCCACCTCCGGCTTGCGTGAGGACGGGTCTCGTCGTGCTTGCGAGCCTGGGCGTCGTCGCCGCGGTCGTCGCCGTCGCGCTTGCGGTCGCGCGTGCCGGGCCGCGTCACACGGAAGGCTGGAACGGATCGACGCTGCAGGCAACGTTCGTCGACCCCGACGGCGACAGCCTGCTCGAAAGAGGCCCAGGCGAGCCGCTCCTCGCGCGCACGGAGCTTGCGCCGCGAAGCGCCGCGCGAGGGACGCTCGCGACGTTCGCGCAGATCACCGACGCGCACGTGACCGACGAGGAATCGCCGGCGCGGCTCGAGATGCTCGACCGGCTGGGCTCGCCGTTCACCTCGGCCTTCCGGCCACAGGAGGCGCTGACGGGGCAGGTCCTCGCGGCGACGCTACGGTCGCTCGCCGCACAGCATCCGCAGGCGCTTGTCGAGACCGGCGACCTGATCGACAACGCGCAGGAGAACGAGCTCGACGGCGCGACTGCGATCCTGAACGGCGGCAGCGTCGATCCGTCGAGCGGCTCGCGGCGCTACGAAGGCGTGCAGTCGGCGGACAATCCCGACCCGTTCTACTACCGGCCCGACGTCGACCCGCCGCGGCATCCGGGACTCCTGCGCGCGGCGGAACGCCGTTTTCGTTCAGTCGGCTCACGTGCTCCGTGGTATCCCGTCGTCGGGAACCACGATCTGCTCGTGCAGGGAAACCTCGCGCCCGCTTCGGAGACGAATCGAATCGCCACCGGGCCGATGAAGCTCGCGCGCCTCTCCGACCGCGCGTTCGCAGCGGCGCGTGGACGGACGCTTGAAAGCGGGATCGTGCGTGGGCTGCTCGCACGCGGCGTCCCGGGACGCGCGGAGCTCGTGACGCCCGACCCGGCCAGGCGCGAGCTCTCGGCGCACGCGGTGGTCCGCGGCCTGCGCCGTGCGAGCGTGCACGGAGGCGGCGGATCGTTCATGGACTACGACTTCGATCTCGGCGCGAGCGTGCGCGCGATCGTCCTCGACGTGATCGCGCGTGACGTCGGCTCCGGCGGCGTCGTGCATGCCGGACAGGCGCGGTGGCTCGCGCGTCGCCTCCGCGCCGCCGGCTCGCGCTGGGTGGTCGTCTTCTCGCACGCGTCGCTCGACCGCGTCGCGGGCGGCGGCACGCTGCTCGCGCTCCTCGACCGCGACCCGCACGTCGTCGCGGCCGTCGCGGGCGACACGCACCGGAACTCGATCGCGCCGCGCCGGACGCGCGCCGGCGGCTACTGGCTCGTCACGACGTCGTCGCTCGTCGACTACCCGCAGCAGGCTCGGATGTTCCGGCTGCGGAAGACGGCGCGCGGCGTCGTCCTCGAGACGTGGATGGTCGACGCCGATCCGCTCGACCGGCTCGCATCGATCTCGAGGCAGCTCGCGTATGTCGACCATCAGGGCGGCCGTCCCC
Organism: Gaiellaceae bacterium; assembly: GCA_045806505.1. Taxonomy (GTDB): domain Bacteria; phylum Actinomycetota; class Thermoleophilia; order Gaiellales; family Gaiellaceae; genus DASVFB01. Next base: position 2,467 of record JBJMJE010000339.1, on the reverse strand, counting down.
AGCACTTTGCCGGCACCCGGCGCGACCGCAACGCCGCTCTCTTCCGCTAGCCGTCGGCGGCGAGGCCACGCGTGACGGGGCTGCGGAATGCCTGCCTGCCGACGATCGTGGCCGCCACGAGCGACGCGACGGTCAATCCCAGAGCGACGAGCACGATCGCCTGGGAGCCGGCGCCGAGCGAGAGTGTCACGTACGAGGCTGCGAGACTGGCGGCAGTCGGTCCGAGCAGCAGCCGTTCGACGAAGACGGCGACGGGCAGCGAGATCACCGCGAGGAGGAGGGCGGAAGCCGCGAAGAGGGTCGTGATCTGTGCACGCCCTGCTCCGAGCGCCCGCAGCACCGCGATCGCCTGCCGTCGCTCGGATGCCGTGAGCGCGAGCACCTGCGCGAGTGCGTAGACGCAGACGAGCCCGTTGAGCAGCGCGACGGCGCGCAGCAGGGCGACGAGCGCGGAGACGAAGCCGCCGTTGCGCGCCGCCCAGCCCTGGACGGCGTCCCCGGCGACTCCGCCCGAGGACGCGGCGACGAGACCGGCGCGTTCCAGCTCCTCGCGCACTGACGCTGCCGATCCCGCCGCCGTCTTCACCGCGAGCGTCGGCTGCAGACCCGGCTCGGCCGCGAGCAAGCCGGGCGCGTCGACGTATGCGATGCGGCCCTGCTGGGCGAGCGCTCGCACGATGCCGGCGACGCGGAAGCGGGCCTCGCGCCCGTTCTCGAGCTGGGCGGCGAGCAGCGAGCCCGGATGCAGGTCGAGCGCCTGCGCGATGCCGAGCCCCACCTCGGCCTCGTGCCTGCCGCGCAGTCGCCTTCCCTCGGCGAGCGGCGGCGCCTCGTAGTCGGCGTGGTCGGATCCGAACGCGACGAGCTCGAACGACTCGCCGAGGTCGAACGAATCGGATGCGAAAGTGTCGTAGCGCGTCGTCGCGGCGACGACCCCCGACAGCTTGCGCACGCGCGGAAGTTCTGCCGCCGGCGCGGCGACGGAGATCTGGTACGCGCGGCCGATCGCCTGCGGCTCGCTCTGCAGACGCGACAGGAGCGTCGCGATCGAGAGGATGAGCAGCGCGAACGCGGCGCTCACGGCGAGCACGGCAACGGCCGTCGCGCTGCGGCCGGGGCGCGCGAGCGCGAGTCGCACGCCGAGGCCGCCCGGTCCCGCAGTCAGCGGCGCGCGTCGGGGGACGCCGCTGACGTCGCCGCCGCGCAACGCGTCGACGGGCCGCCGCCTCGCTGCGAGCGCGGCCGGCACGGCGGCGGCGGCCGCGACGACCGCGACGACGAGTGCAACGGTCGCGGCGAGCCAGAGCGCGAGATCCGCGCCGGGGCCGAGCTCGTTCACCGCCACGAGCAGGTCGTCCAGCGGCCCACCCACGGCGAACCAGCCCGCGGCGACGCCGACCATCGCGCTCGGCAGCGCGACGATCGAGGCTTCGGCTGCGTGACCGCTCACGATGGTCGCGGGCGACGCGCCGACCGCCCGCATGACCCCGATCGCGTGCAGGCGGCGCTGCACCTCCGACGCCGACGACGCGGCGAGGATCGCGCCCGCGGCGGCAAGCGCGACGAGCGAGAACGCGACGAGCAACGCGATGACGATGCCGGCCGCCTGGCCGATCTCGATCTGGATCCCGCTCCGCGTGAGGAACTGGAGACCTCTCAGCCCGTAGCTCGCCTCGCGCGCCTGAGCAAGCGTGACGTCGAGCATCGCCGGGTCGCGCGTCCAGAGCAGAAGCTCGTTCGCCGCGCCGGCCGGAGCGCCCGCAAGCGCTCGCGCGACCGGGTACGGCACGAAGATCCGCGGCCGGCCGACGAGGGGAAATGCGACCGTGTCGGGTTGCACCGCCACGCCGACGACGCGCAGCGTTACGAAGCCGCCGACGACGATCGTGCTGCCGGGACTCAGCTTCCACGCCCGTGCAAGCCCACGCTCGACGAGTGCCTCGGCTCCGCCGTGCAAGTCGCGCCCCGAAACGATCGCGTAGCCGCGCTGACCGGAGCGGACGCCTTCGGCGCGCGCGTCGTAGACGTGGTGCTCCGGCGCCCGTAGGTCGACGCCGTACGCGGTGTAGCGAGTCGCGACCGACCGGACGTTCGGCAGCGAACGACCACGTTCGGCGACGACCGCCGCGGGTGCGCCGTCGAAGCGTGCAATCACGTCGGGAAGACCGGCGCGCGCCGCCGCGCGATCGAATCCGGCGGCCAGCGAGACGGCGACGGTGACAGCGGCGCCGAGCATCGCCGAGACCACCACGATGCCGCCCGCGGAGAGCAGCACGCGCCCCGGGCGGACCCGGAGCCGCGCAAGCGCGAGCGCGAAGACGCCGTTCACTCGACCAGTCGTCCTGCGCGCAGCTCGAGCACGCGATCGGCGATCGCCGTCGCCTCGCGATCGTGCGTCACGAGCACGACGCCACGGTCGCCGTCGGCAACCTCGCGCAGCAGCTCGAGCACCTTCGCGCCGGTTTCC
>JBJMJE010000338.1:0-8253 GCA_045806505.1 Gaiellaceae bacterium | reverse complement strand
TTCACGAGGCGGGCCACGCGGAGCATTTCGCGAACACGCGCGCGGAGCTCAAGGTCGAGGAGCGCCGCCTCGGCGACAGCGCCGTCACCGAGGGCTGGGCGATGCTGATGGAGCACCTGACGAACGATCCCGTCTGGCTCGCGCGGCGGCTCGACTTCCCGCGGCCGGCCGAGTTCGCGTCCGAAGGCGCCGCGCAGCTTCTCTGGTTCGTGAGGCGCTACTGCGCGAAGCTCCTGTACGAGCTCGAGTTCCATTCGACCGACGACATTGCGGCGATGCGGCCGCGGTACGTCGAGATCCTGGGCGACGCGCTGAAGATCGAGCCGAGCCCGACGGACTACCTCGGCGACATCGACGCGAGCTTCTACGTGTCCTCGTACATCCGCTCGTGGGCGTTCGAGGCGCAGCTTCGCGCGCACCTCCGTGAGGAGTTCGGGAACGCGTGGTTCGCCCGGCGCGAGGCCGGCGCGCTGCTGCGCGAGCTCTGGGGCGAAGGCCAGCGCTGGCCCGCGGAGGACTTCCTCCGCGACATCACGGGATCGACGCTCGAGCTCGAGTCTGTCGCGGACCGCGTCCGCGAGCACCTCGCTCTGGTCTAGATCGTCCTGAACTCGACGGACTCGCGCCGGCCGCTCTCGCTCGACCGGACGATGGCGTCGGCGATCTCCGACGCCCGGTAGCCGTCCTCGAACGTCGCACCGTGCGGCGCCACGTCGCCGTCGGTCGCGATCGCCGACAGCAGGTGATGCACCTCGTGCACGAACGTGTCGCCCCAGCCGACGATGTGGCCGGGCGGCCACCAGTGCTGCATGAACGGATGATCCGCCTCGGTGACGAGCACGGTGCGGAAGCCGCGCGCACGGTCGTCGCCGTCGTTGCGGAACACCTGGAGCTCGTTCATCCGCTCCATGTCGAAGTAGAGCGACCCGTCGGAGCCGTTGATCTCCCACTGGAACGCGTTGCGGCGGCCCAGCGCCAGCCGCGTCGCCTCGATCGTGCCGATCGTCCCGCCCGAGAACTCGACCGCGACCTCGAGCGCGTCGTCGACCTGCCGCCCGGCGACGAAGGTGCGCACGACGCCCGACACCGTCGCGATCTCACCGACGAGGTACCGCGCGAGGTCGATGACGTGCGTGCCGAGATCGCCGAGGGCGCCCGAGCCGGCGTCGGCGGGGTCGAAGCGCCACGTGTCGAGCGACGAATCGTCTCCCCAGTCCTGCAGGTACCGGCCGCGGAAGTGCCTGAGCTCGCCGAGCTCGCCGCGCTCGATCAGCTCGCGCGCCAGGCGCACCGCAGGAACGAAGCGGTAGTTGAAGCCGCACAGGTGCTTCACGCCGGTCGCGGCGACGCGCGCCCAGATGTCGTAAGCCTCGTCGGCCGTACGGCCGAGCGGCTTCTCGCAGAGGACGTGCTTTCCCGCCTCCGCGGCTGCGATCGTCGGCTCGGCGTGCAGCCCGTTCGGGCCGCCGTTGTCGAAGAGGCCGATGCGCTCGTCGGCGACGACGTCGCGCCAGTCGGTCGTCGAGCGCTCGAAGCCGTAACGCTGGGCGGCCGCCGCGACGGCCTGTTCGTTGCGGCCGGCGATCGCGACGAGCCTCGGCACGAGCGGCGGCGGCCACGTCATGTACGCGACCTTCCGGAACGCGTTCGAGTGCGCCTTCCCCATGAAGGCGTACCCGAGCATGCCGACGCCGATCTCCGTTGTGTCGCTCTCAGCGATGCGGCGATAGTACGCTCACGCGATGGCGCCGGTGAAGTGGGGGATCATCTCGACCGCCGACATCAACCGGAAGCTGATCCCCGGTGCGCACGCCTCGCCGAAGGTCGATCTCGTCGCCGTCGCGAGTCGCGACAAGGATCGCGCGGAGACGTACGCACGCGAGTGGCAGATCGAGCGCGCCTACGGCTCCTACGACGAGCTGCTCGCCGATCCCGACATCGAGGCCGTGTACAACCCGCTCCCGAACACGATGCACGCGGAGTGGTCGATCAAGGCGCTCGACGCGGGCAAGCACGTCCTCTGCGAGAAGCCGTTCTCGCGCCACGTCGACGAGGTCGAGGCGTCGTTCGACGCGGCGGAGCGGAACGACCGGCTGCTGAGCGAGGCCTTCATGTACCGCCACAACCCGCAGACCGCGCGCCTGAAGGAGCTCGTCGACAGCGGCGCGATCGGCGAGCTGCGCCTCGTCCGTTCCGCGTTCAGCTACTCCCTCTACGACGCCGACAACATCCGCCTGCGGACGGACGTCGAGGGCGGCGCCCTGATGGACGTCGGCTGCTACTGCGTCAGCGGCTCGCGCCTGCTCGCCGGCGAGCCCGAGAGCGTCTACGGCAGCGCCTGGTTCGGCGAGACGGGAACCGACTGGGTCTTCACGGCAACCCTGCGCTTCCCCGACGGCGTCCTGGCGACGTTCGACTGCGGCACGGCACTGTGCGAGCGCGACGAGCTCGAGGCGATCGGCAGCGAGGGCTCGCTCTTCCTGGACGACCCCTGGCATTGCAACGAGCCGGTGATCGAGGTTCGCCGGGCCGACGGGACCGAGCGGATCGAGGTCGAGCCGGTGGATTCCTATCGCCTCGAGCTCGAGAACCTGAGCGATGCGATTCGCGGCGAGGGCGAGCTTCTGCTCGGACGCGAGGACGCGGTCGCGCAGGCGCGGGTGGTCGAGGCGCTGCACGAGTCGGCCACAGCAGGGAAGCCGGTCGCGCTTCGTTAACTGACGTGCCGCGGTCTAGTGGGTCCGCGTTTTCGACCCTAAAATGACGCGATGGCCGCTCCTGCCGCCACGGCCCCCGGCGGCCCGTCACTGACGTTCCGCGGGCGCGCGTACCCGATCCTCCTCCCCAAGCTCCGCGATCCGCGCCTGCACCTCGCGGCGGTCATCTTCTCCTTGCAGATCCTGGGCCAGGTGGCCTTCGACTTCCGCGTCTCGATCGCGCAGATCCTCATCTCGCTCGCCACGTGCGCGGTGCTCGAAGTGGGAATCGCGGCCTGGCGGCAGCACGTCCTGCTCTGGCCGGCGAGCGCGCTGATCACGGGCAACGGCGTCTCGTTCATCCTCCGCGTGCCCGGGACGCAGCATGGCGACTGGTGGAGCATGCACGGCTGGCGGATCTACGCCGGTACGGCGGCCGTCTCGCTGCTCTCGAAGCACCTGATCCAGGTTCGCGGAGGCCACATCTTCAATCCGTCGAACTTCGGGCTCGTCCTCTGCTTCCTCGTGCTGCCGCGAACCATGGCCGAGCCGCTGGACTTCTGGTGGGGGCCGATGTCGCCGTGGCTCGCACTCGCGTTCGCGATCATCGTCGGCGGCGCCGTGGCGATCCTCACGCGGCTGAAGCTGCTCGGGATCGCGGTCGGCTTCTGGATCGCATTCGCAGCGGGCATCGGCGTGCTCGCGGCGACGGGTCACGCGATGTCGGCGCGCTGGCACCTTGGCCCGATCACCGGCGCGTACTTCTGGTGGACGCTCGTCACCTCGCCCGAGATCCTCGTTTTCCTCTTCTTCATGATCACCGACCCGCGCACGACGCCGCGCGGCCAGAGGGCGCGAGTCGTGTACGCCGTCTGCGTCGGCCTGCTGGCGGCGCTGCTGATCGCACCCGTGCGGACGGAGTACGCCACGAAGGTCGCGGTGCTCAGCTCGCTGGCGGTCGTTTGCGCCGTACGGCCGTTCCTCGCGCGCATCCCCGTGCCTCGACTCGAGCGGCGACGGCGCGTGCTCGTCTCCGCGGCCGCGCTCGCGCTGTACGTCGGCGCGCTCGTCGGCGGCGGAGTCGCGTGGCGGGCGCCGACGACGGCGTCTGCCGCGTCCGTGTCGGGGCCGCTGCCGGCGATCGCGATCCTCCCGTCGAAGGGCGTCGACGACGTGCTCGGGCCGCGGGCGTCACGGCAGATCGCGGCCGACCTCGTGGCCGACCTGCGCCTGCAGCGCGTCGCTCTTTCCCGCCGAGGGTTCGGTGCGCTGCAGCGCACCTCGACCGGCGACGAGCTCGGGGCGCTGACGAGGCAGGTGCGCGCCGCTTCGGGCCGCACGATCGAGGTGCCCGAATACCGCCTCGACCGCCTACGGGTTCACCTCGAGGCCGGCCACGGCCAGGGCCCGGTCGTCGCCGTCGGAGCCCTCGACGGAACGACGCAGCTGACGGCGTACCGCGACGTCCCGCCGGTGGTGGTCCGACGCGACGAGCCGAAGCAGTTGCGGGAAACGCTGGAGCTCGAGCAGCACGACGGCCGCTGGCTCGTCGCGCGCGTCCGCAGCGGCCGGCCCGTTCCGCTGATCCCGATCACGCATACGGTCACGCGACGCTTCGACGGCGTCCGGTTGACGGACGTCGCAGCACAGGTCGGGCTCGACTTCCGCCAGGACGACTTCGCCCGCGGCATGTCGAACGACGTGCACGGCATGATGGGCGGAGGCCTCTGCTGGCTCGACTACAACGGCGACGGCCGGCTCGACCTCTTCGCCGTCAACTCGTACACGGACGCAAACGTCGAGTCCTGGAAGGCGCGCGGCGGTCTGCCGCGGAGCGCGCTCTTCGAGAACGTGCACGGCCGCTTCGTCGACGTGAGTGCTCGAACGCGCGCGAACGTCGCGGTGCAAGGGAACGGCTGTGTCGCCGCCGACTTGAACGGCGACGGCCACACCGACCTGGTCGTCACCACGAACGACTACAACGTCCTGCTCTGGAACAACGGTAACGGGACGTTCGTCGACGGCACGCACGCCGCGGGTATCGACGCGTTCGGCACGTTCGGCTGGCACACGGGCGCGTCCGTCGCCGACGTGAACGGAGATGGACGCCCCGACGTCTTCGTCTCCGGCTACGCCGACGTGAACGCTCCGACCAAGTCCTCCGGGGGATTCCCGCTGAACTTCCAGGCGTACCGCGACCTGCTCTATCTCAACGAGGGCCTGGACGCGCAGGGGCACTCGCGTTTCCGCGACGTGTCGCGGCGAGCAGGCATCGAGCGCACGCATGTCGACCACGGCCTCGGCGCGGTCTTCACCGACGTGAACGGCGACGAGCGACCCGACCTGTACGTCGCGAACGACCTCGACCCGAACCGGTTGTACGTCAACGTTCCCGGCGGCAAGCTCGGCTTTCATTTCGTCGAGCAGGGACGCGCGCGAGCAGTCGCCGATCCGAACGCGGGCATGGGAATCGCCGCGCAGGACTACAGCGGCGACGGACGGCCCGACGTCTTCGTGACGAACAACCGCGGCCAGGGTCATGCCGCCTTCCGGTCGACGACTCGGTCGGCCTTTGCCGATGCGCATGACGTCATCGGCCCGGCGCTCGGTGCGACTGGAGCCGGGTGGGGCGCGTCCTGGATCGACCTCGGCAACAACGGCCGCGAGGACCTCGTGCTGGCGAACGGCGCCATCCCGGTCGTGCACCTCGACAAGGACGCCGCACCGATCCAGGTGCTCGAGAACCTGGGCGGCGGCCGCTTCGCCGATGCGTCGGCCGCCCTGGGCCTCAGCTCCGCGCCGCGCGTCAACGGGCGCGGCCTCGCTGCGGCCGACTACGACAACGACGGGCGCGTCGACGTCGCGATCAACTCGATCGGCGGCAAGCTGATCCTCCTGCACAACACGGGCGCGTCAGGGCAGCACTGGCTCGAGGTGAGCCTGACGAAGTTCGCGCCCGGCGCGGTCGTCACGGCGATCCTCCCCGACGGCCGCCGCCTCGTCCGCCAGCTCCAGGCCGGAAGCAGCTATCTCTCGTCAGAGGATCCCCGCGCCCACTTCGGCCTCGGCAAGGCGACGAGGGTGAAAGAACTTGTCGTCCGCTGGCCGAGCGGCAAAGTCACGCGACGGACGAACGTCGCGGCCGATCAGATCCTCAGCATCGACAATTAGCAACCCGGGCAAGGCGCGGCTCCGCCGCGCACCGCGAACGAAGATTTCGCCCGAACCGGCGCGTCAGCGGCCGGACTTGACCTGCAGCCGCCGCCCGACGGTGTCGAGCGTGACGGCCAGCAGGAGAATGACGCCCGTGACGATGTAGATCGTCCCGGACGAGTAACCCGCTGTATTCAGACCATTCGAGACCGTGGCGATGACGGCCGCGCCGATGAACGCGCTCCACACCTCGCCGCGGCCTCCGAAGAGGCTCGTGCCGCCGATCACGGCGGCCGCGATCGAGTTCAAGAGCAGCGTCCCGCCGCCGAAGTTCAGGTCGACCGAGTTGACGTTCGCGGCGAGGATGATGCCGCCGACCGCGGCCATCGAGCTCGAGATCATGAACACGAGGATGCGGATCCTGGAGACGTTGATGCCTGCGCGTCGAGCGGCCTCGGCGTTGCCTCCGACCGCGTACACGTGGCGGCCGAACATCGTCCGCTTGGCGAGATAGGTCAGGGCGACGAGGAACACGACGATGATCACGCCGGGCAGCGGCAGGCCGAGCGGCGTGCCCTGGATGACGACGTGGTTGCAGATCGCCACCGTCCCGAAGGCAGCGGCGCCGACCCCGACGACCTTGAGAATGACCAGCGCCGGGTCCCGGACGGCGATGCCGGCCCGGCGCTTGCCGATGACGCCGCCTAACGTCACCGCCGCGTAGACGCCGGTGACGAGGCCCGCGATCAACCACCCGGCGAAGTGCGAGAACGTGTAGTTGGCGGTGTAGTTGATCCAGCGGTCCTGGATGATGATCGAGCCCGGCACCTCGAGCCGGTGGAGGATCACGCCCTGCCAGATGAGGAAGCCGCCGAGGGTCACTACGAACGACGGCACCCCGACCTTGGCGACGACGGTGCCCTGGAGTAAGCCGATCACGGCGCACGCCAGGACGGCGACGACCATCGCGACGAGGCCGTTCAGCTCGTGGCTGCTGAGCTGCACTCCGAGGAATCTCGCCGGCGAGCCGGGGTTCTGGAGAACCGCGACCGTGAGCGCGCCGATCCCGGCGACGTAGGAGATCGAGAGATCGATCTCGCCGAGCAGGAGGACGAAGACGACGCCGTAGGCGAGCATGGTCGTCCCGGCCATCTGCACGACGATGTTGATGAAGTTGCCGGCCGTGAAGAAGTTCGTCGCCTTGAAGCTGAAGAAGACGACGATGAACACGAGCCCTACGGCGAGCGGGAGAGCGCCCAGGTTGCCGGAGCGGAGGTTGTCCCAGGCGCGCCGAGGGAGCCCGGCCTGCTCGGGTGCGACTTCTTCGGGCGGCAGGCGGTCCGGGCCGACGACCTCGACCTCGGTCGTCACGTCGTGACTCCCGAAGCCGCATCGGGGATGCCGGAGACCTTCGTCGGCGTCCCGGCCGTGATCGCCTGCACGACCTCCTGCTGCGTCGTCTTGGCGCGTTCGTAGACGCCGACGTTGCGCCCCAACCGGAGCACCGTGATCCGGTGCGCCGTCTCGAAGATGTCGTGCAGGTTGTGCGAGATGAGTACGACCGAGAGCCCTTGGTCGGCGAGGCGCCTGACGAGCGCGAGCACCTGCTCGGTCTGAGCGACGCCGAGTGCCGCGGTCGGCTCGTCGAGAATCACGAGCTTCGAGTTCCACTGCACCGCCTTCGCGACCGCAATCGACTGACGCTGACCGCCCGAAAGCGTCGCAACGGGCTGTCGGATCGAACGGATCGTCGTCACGGCGAGGGATTTCAGCGTCTCGGCAGTTCGCCGCTCCATCGCGGGCTCGTTGAGCTGTTGCATCCAGTTGTGCTCTTCGCGGCCCAGGTACATGTTCTGGACGACGTCGAGGTTGTCGCAGAGCGCGAGGTCCTGGTAGACGACTTCGATTCCGAGGCGGGCCGCGTCCTTGGGCCCGTGGATGTGAACTTCCTCGCCCTCGAAGAAGACGTGGCCGCTGTCCGGCGAATGCGTGCCGGCGATGCACTTGATCAGCGTCGACTTGCCGGCCCCGTTGTCGCCGACGAGGGCCATCACCTCTCCCTCGCGCACCTCGAAGTCGACGTCGGTCAGCGCCTGGACGGAGCCGAACGATTTCGAGACTCCGCGTAGCTCGAGAAGAAGCGTGTCGGTCATCGGGCCTTGAAGGGGGCGGGGGCGCGCGATTGCGCCCCCGCGTAGATCAACTGACTAGCAGTACTGCGCGTAGTCGCCGTTGCAGATGTCGGCCTTCTTGAGGAACCCACCGGTGACGAGGATCGACCAGTTCGCCTTCGTGATCGACTGCGGGGCGATCAGGTAGGCCGGCTCCTTGCCGCGACCCTTCGTGGTGACGAAGCCGGTCGTCGGCACCTTCTTGCCCTTGACGACGGCGATCGCGGCCTGTG
>JBJMJE010000337.1:0-8122 GCA_045806505.1 Gaiellaceae bacterium | reverse complement strand
TCATTCGCGCACACTCGCGCAAGCCTGCGTCTCGGTTCCCTGGAGTCTTTGTGGCTGCATACTCCAGCCGGTGACAGATCGTCCTGCGCGCGTTGCTTCGCTGGCCCTGCGGCGGCGGTCAGACCGCTCCCAGGACTGAGTCGTCTCGGACACACCGCTCTGGCGTCACTCCGGGACACTGGCGCACGCGAAGGTCTATCCGCGTCGTCGCACGCGCCACAACAGAAACGGGAGCGCGATCAGGCAACCCGCAAGCGGAGGACCAGCGCCCTCCCAACCGAATTGGCGGTACTCGTAGGCCGCCGCAAACACGACCAACGCGAGCAGCGCGGTAGGCCAAAGGAGTCTCGCGATCATCGCTATTCACCGTACAAGGACGCGCCGTCAGGCGTCACTCACGAGCACTGGCGCAGGCGAAAGCCCTGTCGCCGAGCTACTGCATCCAAAGGCTTAGGAACGCCGGAGCTTGCGCCACGGGGCCTTGACCGCGTCCGTGACGGTCTTCTTCTCCTCAACCCACATCAGCCACGCCGGTCCAGGCAGCGCGGCTGCAACCGCGTCCTCATCGAGTTCGGCAATGAATTGCGCTTCGCTCGTCGCCTCGACGATGAAGGTCACCTGGACGTACATCGAGCGATTCTCGCACGGACGCTCGGGGACATTGCAGAGCACTCGCGCAGTCGAGGATCATGCCCCCGAGGTGGTCGGGGGCATTTCGGATCGCTCGCGCAGCCGACGAGTTCGGGTTCCATGACGTACGGAGATTGTTGGTGTCGTGGGGTCAACGCAACCTGCGCCCGCGCCGCGCTCGCGGATCGATCTTGTGGCCGGTGTCTGCGGCGGCGCGCTCTTTGCGTTCTTCAGCGCAAGCGCGATCGGCCCAAATGGGTCAGGTTGGGGAGGCACCGCGTTCGGCTGGCTGCTGCTGCTTCTCCCGTTCGCGGTCGCAGCCTTTGTGGCTCGCCGTCGACGTGTTCCGATCGTCCGTTCGCTCGTCCGTTGCTCCTTAGCCTTTGGCGCGACTGTGATGGCCCCGTTTGTTGTGCTGGCTGTGATCTACGCCCTCTTCGGCTGAACGTCATCCCTACTCCGTTGCGGTCGATCAGTGATTTCCGCGGCTCTCAGGCGTCATACCGCAGCACTGGCGCAGACAACCGCGCTGGGCTTAGAGCGCGATTACGCGTCTCGTACGCTTAGACCATCAGCGACCCCTCGTCCTGCGATCCGCGCGGTAATTTTCGAGTTCATGGCGGGCGACGGGGAAGCGCCGGGATTGGTTGGCCGAGGCGAGGAATTGCGCAGGCTCGACTCGTTCCTGGATACCGTCGAGCGCGGCCCTGCTGCGCTCGTCGTCGAGGGCGACGCGGGAATCGGCAAGACAAGCCTCTGGCGTGCAGGCGTCGAGGCGGCCAGGGCTCGGGGTCATCACGTGCTGACGGCGCGTCCGGCGGAGGCGGAGCGGGAGCTGTCGTTCGCTGCGCTCGGCGACTTGCTCGGGCCCGCTGCCGAATCGATCGGCGGGTTGCCCGGGCCGCAGCGGCGTGCGCTGCGCGTGGCCCTGCTCGTCGAGGACTGGGAAGGTGAGCCACCGGATCGACGAGCGATCGGAGTGGCGCTCCACAGCCTTCTGCTCCGCATCGCCGACGACGCTCCGGTGGTAGTGGCGGTGGACGACCTGCAGTGGCTCGATCACCCGTCGCGGGCGGCGCTCGAATTCGCCATCCGTCGAGTGGAAGGCGCGATCGGTCTTCTGGCATTCGGGCGGCCGCCGGCGGAGCTCGCCGTCGACGCCGATCGGTTCGTGCTGCAGGCCCTCGACCTCGACGCGATCGCGACGCTGATGCGCGAGCGGCTCGGTGTCGGGTTCACGCGCCCGACGCTGCTACAGATCGAGCGTGCTTCCGGGGGCAACCCGTTCTACGCGCTCGAGCTCGCGCGCGCGCTGCACGCGCACGACGGACCGCTGAAAGATGGCGAGCCGCTTCCGGTACCAACGACGCTGCACGAGCTACTTGCGCGCCGCCTGCGCGACCTGGCGCCGGCTACGCGCCACGCGCTCCTGCACGCGGCGGTGCTCGGACAGGTCTCGCCCGACCTCATAGCGGACGAAGCGGTGAAGGAAGGGATCGAGGCGCGCGTCCTCGTCGGCACGGATTCGGGTCCGGCTTTCGCGCACCCGCTTCTCGTGTCGGTGTTGATCGCCGACGCGAGTCTGGACGGGCGCCGTGCTGCGCACGCGCGCGTCGCGCGCGCCGCCTCGGATCCCGAGGAGCGTGCGCGGCACCTTGCCGCCGCGGCGACGGAGCCCGACGAGACCATCGCGGCGGCGCTCGACGAGGCTGCGTCCCGAGCGCGTGCGCGCGGCGCGCCCGAAGCGGCGGCCGGCCTCGCGGAGCAGGCGCTCCGGCTCAGCGTTGACGACGGCGCGTCGACGCACCGTCGTCGGCTCGACGCGGCCAGGTACCACTTCGACGCCGGCGACCCGACTCGTGCACGTGCGCTCGTCGACGAGGCGCTCGCGCACGCGGCGCCGGGCGCGCAGAAAGCGCAGGCGTTGAGAGATCTGGGTGACCTGCTCGCGACCGGTGAGAGCCTCGATGCCTCGCGCGCGCCGTATCTCGATGCGCTGGCCGAGGCCGGCGACGACGTGGCGTTGCGCGCGTCGATCGAGGCACGACTGACGCGCGTGGTCCTTCTTGAGGACGGGGCCTACGCCGCCGTGCCGCACGCGCAGACGGCTGCGGCGCTCGCCGAGCAATCGGGTGATCCACGCCTGCTCGTTCCTGCGCTGGTCGCGCTCGCGAATGTGAAGTTCGTGCTCGGACGCGGCGTCCAGCATGCGTTGCTCAAACGCGCGCTTGCGGCGGGGCGGCCGGCCGGATTCTGGTTGCACCAGCACCCGCGGATGATGCTCGCCCACCAGCTGTACATGATGAGCTCCTTCGAGGAAGCACGCATCGAGTACGAAGTGGTCGTCGCGGAGGCCTCGGCAGCCGGTGACATGGCGCTCTTCCAGCCGCTCGTGCACCTCAGCGGCAACGAAGCGGGCGCCGGACGATACGTCCGCGCCCGGGAGTGCGCCGAGCGCGCCGTCGCGTCCGCGCTCCAGAGCGGTCGGCCGTTCGCCGAGTTCTTCGCGCGTACCCAGCTCGCCGTCATCGAGGCGACGATGGGCGACGTCGACGACGCGCGCGCCAACATCGAGCGTGCACTCCCGCTTGCGGAGCGCTCGTCGGCCCACCACGTGCTTGGTCTTCGCTCCGTGCTCGGGCAGCTCGCGCTCGTCGACGGCCGCTACCGCGAGGCGCATGCGCAGTTCGGTCCGTGCGTGGACGAGCTCTCGTCGTTGACGGGGCCCCTGTATCCGCCGCATTTGATGGACTGGGTCATCGACGACATCGAAGCGCTCGTGCACCTCGATCAGCTCGGTCGTGCCCGCGACCTCGCCGACTGGGCCGAAGGGCACCTCTGGCCGGGAAATGCAGACTGGGCATCGGCGTCGACAAACCGTGCCCGCGGGTTCGTCGCGGCCGGCGCCGGCGACGTCGAAGGCGCGACGGCGTTGTTCGAGGCCTCGGTGTCCGGTTGGAGGAAGGTCGGTCAGTTGTTCCCGCTCGGCCGCGCACTCCTGACACTCGGGTCGGTTCAGCGGCGAGCACAGCGACGGCGGGCTGCGCAGGACTCGCTCGAGGAGGCGCTGGAGATCTTCGAGCGGCTCCCCGCCCCGCTGTGGGCCGAGAATACGCGCGCGGAGCTCCGCCGGCTCGGCGGCCGGCGATCCAGCCTGGGCAGGCTCACGCCCGTCGAGGAGGAGATCGCGGCGCTGGTCGCCGCCGGCCGCTCGAATGCCGAAGTCGCCCGCGCCCTCGTCGTCAGCCCGCGGACCGTCGAGTGGAACCTGACGAAGATCTACCGCAAGCTCAGCGTCCACTCGCGGACGGAGCTGGCGGCGAAGCTCGCGAAAGCCCGAGCCACCTGCGAGTAGGCCCCGGGGTTCCCCCGGAGATGTAGCGCGAGGCTCCGTTGGGTCTCACTCACCACTCGACAGGAGCTCCGATGACACACATCACGGCCCACACCCGGCTCTGGCTGGTTCCAATCGCCGTGGCGATCTCCGTTCTCGCCGCCGCGACGTTCGCGCTGGCGCGCGGCTCGGCACCGACGAACGCGCAGTCGCAACGGCCGATCACGCAGCGCTACCCCGTCGACGACACGCGCCCGGTGGGGCCCAGCGATCCGCCCGGACTCGTCGGCGTCCTCGTCCAGAACGGCCGCAAAGCCGAAGGAGGAACTCGATGAGAAAGGCACTCACGCCCCCACACGACGGGCGAGCGGCCGGCGGTCGTGAAGCATCGTCGGGGCCTGAGAGCGGCCGTTTAGCGTTTGTTGATCGCGTCGGCCGACTCTCCGTCCAGACCGGAGGAACCAATGACGACGGATTGGAGGGGCGATGAACGCAGGAGCTTCGTATTTGGGACGCGTGGCGATGCGCGCCTTGTTCGTGGCTGTGCTGGCGCTGCTGCTCGTCGGACCCGCGGCCGCCAAGACCTCGACGGCGGACGGCTTCGCGAGTCAGCAGAGCAACGACAGGTACGTGACGACAACGGTGGATCACTTCGTGCCTCACGTGTCGACAGTGCCGGCGAACGCCGGCGAGCACGTGGCGCTGTTCGTTCGGGAGGTGCACCTCGAGAAGGCCGATCCGCGGCCCGAGGAGGGAGAGGACGGAGAACACGCGACGAGGACGAAGCCGAAGTACCTGCGCCACGTCGTCGTGATGGCCGGGGGCGCCACCCAGCCTGCAATGGCTACGTTCAACCTCGAATTCCTGGACTACGACTGGATGGGCAGCCTGGCGAGAGCGGGCCTCGACGTCTTCGCCCTCGACTTCACCGGTTACGGCTTCTCGCCAAGGCCGACGATGGACAACGCTTGCAACACGACGTCGGCCGAGCAGAGCCTGCTCATTCCTCATCCCCTGGCGGCGAAGTGCTCGCCGACGTACCCGTTCAAGCTGACTGGCCGGGCATCGGATCAATCCGAGCTCGAAACCGTCGTGGACTACATTCGCAATCTTCGCGGGGTCGAGACGGTCGATCTGATCGGCTGGTCGCGCGGAGGCTCGCGCGTGGCTCGCTATGCCGCCTTCCACCCGGAGAAGGTCGGCCGCTTGTTCCTCTATGCGCCGCAATACAACGCCGCGGAACCCAGTCTCACGACAGTCCCGGAAGCCGGAGTTCCAATGACGGCTCGCACGATCTCCTCGTTCTTTACCGGCTGGGACGCGCAGGCGACGTGTCCGTACGAGGTCGATCCTGCAATCCGCGCTCCACTTGCCGACACGATCATGAGCTTCGATCCCGTGGCGCAGACGTGGGGAAGCGAGCGACTTTGGCGGGCGCCTAACCAGACGCTCACGGGATGGAACCGGGTCGTAGCCAGCGAGATCGCGGCTCCCGCGCTCTTGATCGGCGGGGAGTTGGATACGAACGTTCGTCCTGCCGAGGTCAGGTCGCTCTACGGGGATCTCGGCATGTCGGAGAAGGTCCTCGTGCACGTCGCATGCGCCGCGCACCAGATGGTGTGGGAGAAGCAGCACACGGTTCTTCAAACCGCGTCGCTCGAATGGCTTCTCCATGGCACCTTCGCTGGCGAAACCAGTGGCATTTTCGGAGTCGACGCGAACGGTGTCGCCAGCCGCGATCCGTAGCGACTGGATTCGAGTTGCGACCACCGAAGGACGGTCCGGATCACCACGCATTTCGGGCGTGCCCCAGTCAAAGGGCAGCCGACCGAGGGTCACGTCCGGGTGCCCGGTGGGGACTCGTAATCCGGCCTGCTTAAAGATTCGCAGACTGCTATTCCCTCTTGTAGTCAGATGAATTGTGAGCCGGGTGGGGCGGAGCTTGATCAGATCGAGGCCATTTACAGACGGCGGCTCCCCGAGTTCCGCCGTGTTGCGACGGCGATCACCGGCGACCGCGATGTGGCGGTCGACGCGGTGCAGGAGGCATTCGCGCTGGCGGTCTACAAGCGCGGTCAGTTCCGCGGGGACGGAAGCGTGGAGGGTTGGTTATGGCGGATCGTCGTTCGTACGGCGCGCGACGCCGCTAGGCGCTCGGCGCCGGTCTCGCGGCTCGCTCGCAACAACGCCGCGGCCGACTCGATTTGGTGCGAAGACGAAGGGCAAGGCCGTCTGCGTGTCCTGGTTGCCGAGCTGCCGGAGCGGCAGCGGGTCGCGCCTTTCCTTTTCTATTACGCCGATCTCGATTACGCCGCGATAGCCGCGGCGCTTGAGATCAGTCCCGGCACCGTCGGCGCAACGCTCTCGCAGGCCAGGCAGAACCTGCGCCGGCTGATGACAGGAGTGAGGCGATGACCGGCTTCCGCTCGATCTCGCAGCTCCTCGACGAGCTCGCACCCGCCACGGACGACGAGCAGTCCGCGTGGGAAGACGTGCTGGCGCGAGCAGCAGTGCTCGCGGCGTCTGCGAGCAACGGCCGCGCGGCCGGGCCCGGCACGGGTGCAGTCGGGGTCGGCGGCGGTCGGGGGTCGCGTGTGTGGCGTCCGCGGCGGAAGCTCTTGTTCGCCGCGGACGCGCTTGTCGCGCTCGCCGTCGTGGTTGTGGCCGCCGCATACGTGTTGGGACATCCCGTGATCGACTTCGGCAAGGCGCCGGAAGGGCCGCACAAGGTCGTTGACGACTTCGGCAGCCTGCAAATCGAGTCGCCCTCGGCTGCGATGGCGCCCGACGTGCTTCCGCACCAGGCGCGAGTGGTGACGACGGTCAGTCTCGACGGCAAGAGGCACACGCTCTACGTCGCGCCGACGAAGAAGGGTGGCTCCTGCATGGAGTGGTCGGACTTGGCGGGCGGCTGCCGCGCCGATCGTCACGACAAGTTCGCCGGTCACATAGACGCCGGCGGCCTCGCCGAGGCGCACGGGTTCACGGTGCTCATCGGTTCCTTCTTTCAGGTCGACGGCGACCGGCTCGAAGTCACGTACGCCGACCGGCAGCTTCAGTCTCTCTCCCTGTCGCGGCTCTGCGCCTTGCACGCGGCGCCGTATAGGCGCAGACTGGACGTTCTTCTCGCTCCGTTCGGGAGGAGGCCAGATAGTCAGGGTAGGGCGTTTTGTCGCACTTGTGCTTGCGACCGCCGTCGTGGCGTCGCCTGCTCGTGGTGCCGTGATGTCGCCGCCGCCGAAGCCAAGCGGCGTACGCATGCACTGGTATCACTGGCATCCGTCCGCCCGCACACTGCGCGAGCAGATGGCAGCTTTCGGCCCGACCGCGGTGATCGGTCTGGAGGCGATGCACGACCTGAGTCCTTTGCGGAACAGCTACGGCTTTGTGCACGTCCGGGCCATCCCGGAGTTGCATGCGGCGGAGGTCCGGGTCGGTCGGGCGCAACTTCGCGCGCTGCTTGCGAAGGCGCCGAGCGATCGACGCATCCGCTACGTTTCGCCGCCTGGGCCGCCGCGCCGTCTGTTGAGTATGCCGAACGACCCTTTCGTCTCAATGGAGCTCGCGACGACTCGGGCGTATTCCGGGTGGTACGAGTGGCAGTTCTGGGGCTCGCAGCACGGTCGGAATTCGTCGACGACTATGGTCACGGCACGGCCGTCGCGTCGCTGATCGCCGCCAACGTCGACGACGGCTTCGGCATGGCCGGCTTCGGCGGCGCCACTCATGTCCTCGCCTTCCGCGCCTGCCCCGACGGGTTCTGCAGCGATTTCCAGCTGGGGCGGGCGCTGACGACGCTTACCTCGCTCGGTGTTCGGATCGTGAATATGGGTGACGGAGGATCGGCGCCGGACGAGCCTCCCCTGGTGGACGCGATCCACAAGGCGGCTGCAGCCGGCGTTCTGATCGTCGCTGCCGCCGGCAACTGGAACGGCGCTGGCGTCCACGCGCGAGACGGCGTTTACTTCCCGGCGGCGGACCTGCAGCCGAGCGGGGGCGGCCGCAGCTACGGCCTCGCCGTCGGCGCGTCCGAGACCGGCGCTTCCCCGCGATCCCTTCCCGCCGACTTCTCAAACCGGGGACGGCATCTTTCGCTTCTCGCGCCGGGAGCAACACCCATTTACGCGGACCTGTGGGGCAGGAAGAGCAGTCCGTGTC
>JBJMJE010000336.1:0-12820 GCA_045806505.1 Gaiellaceae bacterium | reverse complement strand
TTCGCCGCGGTCGCACGTGCCGCCCGCGGCAGAGGCGTCGCCACCTCAATCAAGCGTGCGCAGATCCGCTGGGCGAAGGAGAACGGCGTGCCGACCCTGCGAACCGCGAACGAGGAGCGGCTCGTCGGCATGCTCGCGCTGAACAAGCGCCTCGGGTATCGGCCGCTCTACACGGAGCTCGTGCTCCGAGGACCGGTCGCGCAGGTACCCCCAGCGGGATTCGAACCCGCGCTACCGGCGTGAAAGGCCGGCGTCCTAGGCCACTAGACGATGGGGGCCGGGGTCGACGCAGGATAGCCGCGCGGCGAGAATGCACCCGTGGTCGCGTCGCGCTCGAACGCCGTCGGCTTGCTGCGTTGGCTCCGCCGCCAACTCGCGCAGCCGACGCCGCTTCGCGAACGGCTGGAGGCGGCGGTCGCGAACGACGACCCGGGAGAGGCGCGCCGCTGCCTGGCTCAGTTCGAGTTCAGCGAGGCGCAGCGCCGTCACGTGGAGGCGCTGCTCGACGCGTGGGAACGGGAACGCGCCGAAGCTTGATGCCGTAGGCATCCCCGCTCGCGAACAGGTCGTCCGCGTCGACCTCGTCGGCCCAGCCGAGGAAGTGCGCCTCGGCCTCGTCGGCCGTCGAACCGAACACCGCGAGCCGCAACGGGACGTCCTTGTGACGTCCCTGTCGCTTCGCGCGCTCGAAATCGGCGAGCCGCTCCTCGAGCGCAGAACCCTCTGCGTAACCCTTGCTCATCGCTGCCACACTGTAGACCGCCGCGGGCCGGTAGCTCAGTTGGTAGAGCAGGGGACTTTTAATCCCAAGGTCACAGGTTCGATCCCTGTCCGGCCCATCTCCTGAAAGTCCTGCAAAGACCAAAGCGATCGGGAATTGGGCGAGCTGATTTCCGAGCTGCTCGTCGCTTTGTCGGGTTGCTTGTCGTTGTGCCGGCCGTTGCAGTTGCAGCGGTCGAAGTCAGATTCTTGGCGTTCCTGCCTTCCAGGATGAAAGCGGCCCTCGTGTAGCCATTAACCGTCGCGCGATCGAGCGAGTGATGGTCGTTCTTGCCGTCGTGCTCGGCGTCGCAGAGCTTGACCCAGTACCCACAGGCGAGGTCCCTTGCCCGCGAACGATGATGTTGCTCCACTACACATGCGAGCTCTCGAGGCGGGTATCCAGCACGCTGTTCTGGATCCATGCGACCTCGCTCAGCGTCTTCCCCGCGCCCACTGCAACCGAGGGGGCCTCCAGGTGGACGTCCTGCCAACGGCGCGATCGTGGACCGGTCATCGGGGCCGGTGGCGGCGCCGAAGACACATGGACTCGCGTGCGATCATGTCCACATGCGTTCGCCAACGGCGCGGAATGCGCTTTCGGATCGGGCCGTGCGCGGCGGAGCACACTTCGCCGTCAACCTGACGCGCCGGACGGCTGGATTTGCGCAGCCCTCCGCGATGCCGCGCATGCAGCGGTTCGCTGCGCTGCTTCTGCTCGTTCCCGTGCTTGTCTTGGTAGTCGCGTTGGCGGCAATCTTGTTCGTCGCGGTGCTGATCGCTTCCGTGCTGCTCGCCGCAACGCTCGCTCTTACCGCACTGTTTATCAGGCGGCGGCTTCCGCGTCCGCGTTAAGCGCGCGCCGAATCGCCACTACTCGCGCGGGCTGATCCGCTGCTGGAGCCGCGCCCGCTCACGGCGCGCGAGCATCCCGAACGCGATCGTCAACGCAAGGAATGCAAGCGAGATCGTCCACTCGAGCGCACCGTTGCCGCGGTCGGGGTCAACGCGGAAGACGAGCTCGACCCAGTCCGTCCACAGCAGCGTCAGCGCGAACAAGGCGCCGCTCCCAAACCCCAGCGCTTGCTCGACCCGCAAGAGATGCATCTGGTCCTTGTTCATCCCTGCGGGACCTCTATCAGATCGAAATATGCGCGCACAAGTCCTCCAGCTCTTGACTTGGACCGGAGCCGTGTGGTGAGGTCGCAGTGCCCCAGGGAGGTCGTCGCCGCAACGACGGAGCTTTTGATCATCTCGAATACCCTCGCCGCCGCAGGCGCCTGATCGACGTGGCCGGGACCGCGCCCGCCTCGCCCGAATACGCGCGCTTCGTCACGCGCGAGCGCGGAGCGCAGCGGTTTCCGGACACGGTCGAGCCGCTGCCCGGAGGAACGGTCCTCGAACGGCTGGTCATCCCGCGCGACGACGTAAGACGGCTGGCGGTGGAAGCCGCCAAACGCGCATCCGGGTTCTTCCGGCCGACCAAACGTACGGAAGTCGTGTGGGTGAACGGCGACAGCCAGCTCGCCGTCGGCCTCACTGGCGTGGCGACGGAGACGGGCCTCGGCCACATCGTCGTCACCATCCCGGTCCGCTGCGACCAGACTGGACCGACCGAGGTGCATGTCACGTTCGCAGTCGGGCACCCACAAAGCCCCGCGGGCCTCTATGCGGCGACTCAGCGGCGGCCGCGGGGGCCGGCCGTGATCGTCGACACGTGGGGCGAAGCGATCGTCGCGTTCGCCTGGCACGTCGTCCTCGACCTTGTCACCGGGCTGGCTGGCGCGACGGGCAAGGACACGCGCGGCAACCGTCTCGTTCCCGCCGAGCTCGAGGCGACTGCAAACGGTCTCGCGATCGTGCCGATGGCGCGCCACCGCTTCAGCGGCTCTACCGGCATCACCGGGAAGATCGCGTGAGTATCGGCACCGACGATCTCGGAGTCCTCGGCAATCTCGCGACCGCGATCGGGATCTTCAAGGACGGTGCCCCCAACCCCGACTGGTTCGGCGACCCGGTCGACAACGACGCCGCCTCGCTCTCCACGATCCTCGCTAAGGAGAGCCAGCGTGAAGCGCTGATCGATTTCGTCGACGAGGCGCTCGGCGGTGCGGATCGCACCCAGGAAGCGGGCGTCACCTGGCTGCCGGTGATCAGCCTGGACGACCCGGACTTGATGCTCGCGGTCACGATCGACGACCGCCCGAACACCCACGTCGCGATCGGGCTCGGGGCGATCTTCAGGACGACGAACCCGTCGTCGCAAACGTCGTTCTCGGTGCCACTCTTCCGAACGGCGAAGCCGAACAAGCCTGCGCCGACGCCGTTCATCCTCGGCCAGCCGGGTGGGCGGTTGCGCTTCGAGACCAAGGTCACCGTCGACAGCGCGCCCCCGACGCCCGGGCAGGCGCGGCTGGGCGCGATCGGCCTCGAAGTCGACGTCCCGAGCGCGCCAAGCGACAGCGCGCCTGCGACGTTCGGCCTCGTGCTCGAGGGGTTCCAGCTCCCGGGCGCGTCCGCTCCGCGGACCCTCCGCGTCTCGGTCGCCAACGCGAACGAGCTCGACGACGCGATCCTCGACCTCGTCCTGTCGCTTCTCCGCGCGCAGGCCGAGGGCGCGGGCGGCGCGCTCGCGGCACTCGCCGGTCTCCTCGGTCTCGGGCCCGATGCCGTCCCCGACTTCCCGATCGAGCAACTTGCGAGCCAGGGCGTACACGCACTCGGGATCTGGGTCGAGGGGATCCTGGCTTCGACGCCGGCACGCCAGGCGTGGTTGGACCACATAGCCGCACTCGTCCTCGGGACGCGTGACGGCGACGAGGTCACGCTGGCGCTCGGAGCGGTGAACGCCGCGCTCCGGATCGGCCTGCGCACCGACATCGGCCCGACGGGGCATGTGAGGCTCACTCCGACTCTGGCCGTCGACGTCGGCGTGGGCAGCCCACGCGTCCAGGCTCGGGCGGACCTCTTCAGGATCGACCTCGGCACCGGCGCTGCGGTCGCTCTGCCGGCGCTCGGGCTGTGGACGAGCGTCGGCCGACACGACGGCGTGGGCGCGCGGGTCCTCGACGTCGCCGCGCCCACGGTCGCGCGCGCCGATCGGCTGCGGCTCGGGTTCGCGCTCGATCCGTCCCGCAGCCTCACGTTCGTCCTCGCAGCCGACGCGGTCCGGCTCGGCACGCACGACTACGTGACGCTGGACCTCACCTCGCCGGACGCCGTGATGGACGCAGTCGGAAACGCGGTCGACGACGTCGCGAACGAACTCCTCGGCCAGCTCGGCAGCGCGCTCAACGGTGTCAGGCTCCTCCTCGGGCTCGATCCGCCGCCTGGACACCCTGAGGTGCCGACGATCGGGCTCGCGGATCTGCTGGGCGACCCAGTCGGCGCGGTCTCCGGTTACTGGCACGTGCTCCTGACGACGCACGCCGCGGCCGTGCCGGCGCTGCTCGCCGTCGTTCGCGACGCGCTCGCCGAGGCAGGCGCGGCCCTCACGCCGATCAAGGGCGCCGGAGCGGCGGGTGACCCGTGGCGCATCCGACTCATCGGACCCGTCGAGCTCGAGGCGCACGTCGCAGGTGACACGCTCGCCGTCGCCGTCGCGGCGGGGACGAAGGTCGACACGATCGGCCAGCAGTGCACCGTGCTCGAGACGCGGATCGCGGCCACGGTCGCAGTCATCGACTTCGCGAGCGGCGCCGTGCAGCTTCTGCCGTCCGTCGAGGGCGGGCTGAGCGCTCGGGAGCGCGGCGTCAGCCCGCCTCGCGTCGCGCTCGCCTTCGGCGACTTCGCGGTCACCGCCGAGCACTTCGGGATCAAGCTGTCCTGGGCCGCCGCGCATGGCTTTGCCGCGGCGCTCGACGTCCCCTCATTGGCGCTCAACGTCGGCGGCGCGAGCGTCCCCGTTACTCTGCCGGTGATCGCAGGCGACGGGTCCGTGACCCTGCCGGAGGCGGATTGGGACGCGCTCCAGCTTCTCGTGGCGCGCCTCGGGGAGCTCGTCGGCGGCTTCGTCGGCGACACAGTCCAGCTGCTCGGCTGGACGGGCAGCGGCCCCGGGCTGCGCCTCGCCGCGCTCGCGGACGACCCGGCAGCGGCCTTCGTCGACTGGGTGCCGCAACTACTCATCAGCGAGCTCGGCCCCGCCGCCCTCGGCACGCTTGCCGGCCTCCTCACAGCCGTCGGCCCGGTCAGCGGATCGATCGCCGGGACCGGGCATCCGGACGACCCGTACCGGCTGCCGCTCGAGGTCGCACCCGGCGTGCCCGAGCTCGCCGTCTGGTTCCCGCCGGAGGGGCTCGAGCCCCGGCTCGTCGCGGCGCCCGAATCGCTGCGCCGCTGGCGGCCGGGCGACCCGGCGCTGCCAGTGCACGCCCTGACAGGGGGGATTCGCGCCGAGGCGCGCGTGTCCGCGGAGATCCGTGATCTCGGAACGGGCCGAGACATCACCGGCGGCCTCGACGCGCTGGCCGTCCGCTGGACCGGGACCGACGGGCGGATCGTCCCGCCCGCGGTGGCCCCCGCGGGGGTCGACGTTCAGCGGTTCGCGGTCGCGGCGGGGCAGCTCTTCGCGCGCCTCGACCTCGGGGATCAGCTCGGCCGGGTGCCGACGACGGTGGTCTACGTGGACATCGGCTCCACGAGCTGGCCCGACGCGCCGGCCGGACGTCGCGTCGACCTCACGACACCGGGGCTCGCCCCCGAGATGTTCACCGCTCCGTCCGCCGCTGCAGGAGATTGGTTCGTCGCGCTGGGCAGGCGCGCTGCTTGCCGGCTCGCTGCCGGCGACGACGACGGGACCGTCGGACAGGCTGCACGGCTGCGGCGGGTGCTCGACGCGCTCGCACCGCTCGGCAACGACCTCGTTCTGGTCGGCATCGGCGGCGCGGGCCACGCGGCGCGACTGGCGGCCCAGCAGCAGGCGGCGGTCTCCGATCTCCTCACACTCGGCACGCCCCTCGGGCCGATCTCGCTGACGGCGCTGACGACTCAGCCCGCCGCGGACGCCCTTCGCCTGCTGAATCGTCTCCTGGTCGAGCCGCTCGGCGGCGCCGAAGACGGCGACCTCTCGCTCGGCCGCAGCCTGGTCGCGGCGATGCTGGAGCTCGCGGACGACGCCGACCCGGAGAGCGAGCTGCGCCAGCCCGCGACGGCGCTTCCGGCGCCGCGGGTCGGCCTGACGATGAAGGCGCTGTTCGGCGACGTCAGTGCAGATCAGGTCGGGCGGGCGTTGACGGCCGTCGTCGCCTCCGGGCTTGCGACCCGAGCGCGCGCGCGAGCCGAGACGCCGCTCCCAGATCCGAAGGGCGTTCGCGCCGGCGTTCGCGTAGCGCTGCCGACGACGAGCAGCGGATCGCTGAACATCGAGGGCGGCGCGCTCGTCACCCTCGCCGGATTCGACCGGGTCGGGGGACTCACGACCGCTCGCGAGCTGCGCGTGCAGCTGACCGTGACCGACCGGCTCGGCTGGCTCGCCTCGACATCGGACTACGCGCTGCGGATGGTGACGGCCGACGTCATCGTCCCGCTCGGCGGCGGCGCGGGACCTGGGAGGACGACGATCACGCTCCACGACGCACGCGCGTTTGGAGTCGACCGGGAGCGCCTCGTTCTGGGGACGAGTGCCGAGGCCGTTCCGCTCCTTCCCGAGGCGCGACTGCTGATCGGCGCCGCCGTCCAGCGGCTGCTCGCCGATGTCGCCAATCCCGTGGCCGTCGACCTGGCGGCGCTGCTGCAGCAGCTCGCGCTCGTCTCGGCGGGAGGCGCCGTTCCCGACGCGTTCGAGCAGCTCATCCAAGATCCGGCCGGGCTCGTGGCGGGGCGGCTCGCGCTTGCGCGCGGGGCGATCGGCGACGCGCTCGACGACCTGCTCGGGCCCGCGGGCACGGCGATCGATCTCGAGGCGCGCACGATCACGCTGAGCGGCGGCGGCCCGTCGAGCGGACGGTTCGGCTGGAGCGGCGACCTCACGGCCGCGCCGACCGGCATCACCGGACACTTCACGGCGGGGCCGAGCAGCTCAAGCGGTGCGGCGGGCCGGCTCCAGCTCGTCGCCTCGCTCGGGCCCTTCGCCGCCTCGCTGCACTGGCAGCGCCCCGGCGGCGCCGTCGACGTCATCCGGCTCTGGCCCGACCCCGATCCAGACGCGATCGCACGCGCCCTCGTGCAGGCGGCTCCCGGCCTCGGCGCGCACGCGGCGCTCGACCTGATGCGCGAAGCCGACGAGGACGCGCGGCCGCTGATCGAAGCCGCCCTCGACGCGGCCGGGCTGCTCGGCGGCAGTCCCGGCGACGCGAAGCGACCGCTCCGTCCACTCGCGGGTCTGTTCGCCGACCCAGCGGGCTGGCTCCGGAACGGCGAATCCATCGGGACGCAGCCGGCGAAGGCGCAGGAGCTCCTCGATGCCATCCGTCCGCTCACCGGCCTCGGCGGCAGCCCGGGCGATCCACTTCCATTGGCGGACGGCGTCGCTCTCTCCGTCGCCGCGGCCGGCGCCGACCTGCTGCTCGAACTCGGAATCGACACCTCGGGTTGGACGCCGATCGCGACGCCGCTCGGGCGGCTCGCTGCGGGCGTGACCGCCGGCCTGACGATCCGAGCGGCAGGACCGCCGACGGCCAGCCTCGAGCTCTACGCCGGCCTCGCCGGTGCGGCAGCCGGGCGGCAGGCCGTTCATATCAGGCTCGGCGACGCCGGCATCGAGGTCTTCCTGCGGCCGGAGGCCGGCGCCGACATCCCACTCATTCCCTTCGCGGGGCTCGGCGCGCTCGCCGCCGCGGCGGAACGCGCGCTCCCCTTCCTGCTCGACCGGCTCGCTGCTACTTCGGCGCCGGTCGGGCCCGCGGTGGGCGCCGTCGGGGACGCGCTCGCGCTGCGGACCGGCCTCCCCAAGACGTTCGACGGCGGCGCCCTCGCCGCGTGGGCGGCAGATCCCGTCGCGGCGCTGAAGAACGCGACGCCCTCGAGCCTGGGCCCGCTCGGAACGCTTGTCAACGATGTCGTGCCGGCGGGCGTCGCGGTCTCCGGAACCGCGAGTGAGCTGACGGCGACGGTCGGTGCGGTCAGCGTCGCCTGGAATCCGAGCGCAGGCAGCGTGATCGTCGCCGGGACGGGCATCACCGTCCCGGGGATCGAAAAGCTGAGCTTCCGCGTCGGGGTCAGCGACAGCGGCATCCGGGAGCTGAGCGCAACGGTCGGCCCGGCTGCAATCGCCGCCGGGTCCGTGACGCTGAGGCCGTTCGTCACCGTGGCCGCAGGCGGGAGTCCGGCCGGAGGAAGGCGCGTCGCCGTCGGCCTCGCGCTCGACAACACGCATCGCTTCGGCGCGCGGTGGCTCCTCGACACGCACGCGTTCTCGCTCATCGCGAGCAACGGCCCGATCGCGACGCCGAGCGACGTGACCACCCCGGCAGCCGTGGCACTCCGTGCAGTCGAGGCGATCGCGGACCTCGTCGCCGCCGTCGCGCTCGGAACGCAGCCCGTCCAGGATCTGCTCGACACCCCGGTCGGCGCGAAGCAGGTGCGCGACATGCTGCGCGCCGTCCTGCTCGTGGACCAGGCGAGCCCGACGACCGTCGTCCCTGGCCTGTTCGATCCGACAACCGTCCTGAGCCGAACGAAGCGCCTGCTTCAGAACGTCGCCGCGGCCGGCCTCTCCGTCACCGTGGACGACCTCACGATCAGCCTGATCACCGACTCGGGCGTCGTCGGCGTCGAGCTTGGGCTGGCGCAGCGCATGGAGCTCGTCTCCGGCGATGTGACGTTGTGGCTCGAGAACGACGACTCGTGGATCGAGAACAACCCGCCGGGAACGGGCGGCCTGTTCGTCGGCGTGCTGACACCGGCGCTGGAGCTGAAGCCGAGCGTGACCGTCAACGGCGTCGGCATCCGAATCGGCAAGACGAGCGGCCCGCTGCTCGATTTCGGGGTCACGCTCGAGTCGGTCGCCCTGCACGCATTCGCGAGGCTGGACGCCGGCGGGGCGAAGGCCGGCGGCGTGCAGCTGCAGTTCTCGAACCTCGCAGTCGCGGCTTCCGGCGCGAGCGGCGGTAACGGCATCGCGAGCGGGATGTTGAAGGACTCCGGCTCGCAGCCGCCCAAGCCCGCGTTCTCCCCGGCGCTCGCGATCCAGAAGCACGGCAACGACCCCGTGCACGTGACGCTGCGCGCGGGCGACGGCGACGGTCCCTGGTGGATCGCGATCCAGAAGGGCTTCGGCCCGCTCTACCTCGAACAGGTCGGATTCGGCGTGACGATGCCGCAGCACAAGGTCGACCGGGTGTCGCTGCTGTTCGACGGCTCAGTGTCGCTGTTCGGCCTGACCTGCGCTGTCGACGACCTCGAGATCACCTACATCGCCTCGCGCGGCGATTTCTTCAACCCGGACAACTGGGACGTCGATCTCGCGGGGCTGGCGGTCAGCGCGGACATGGCCGGCCTGAAGATCGCCGGCGGCCTGCTCAAGTCCGGCACCGCGCCGAACATCGAGTACCTCGGGATGCTGCTTGCCCGCTTCGCCGTCTACGGCATCACGATCTACGGCGGGTACGGCGAGGGCGAGGAGGGCGGCGAGCGCTTCGTCGCGTTCTTCGCCGTCGGCGCCGTCGTCGGGCCGATCGGCGGACCGCCGGCGTTCTTCCTGACGGGCATCGGCGGAGGCTTCGGGATCAACAGGGCGCTGGTCGTGCCCACCGACCTTTCGCGCTTCGGCGAGTACCCGCTGATCCAGGCGCTCGACGTCGCCGCCCAACCCGGCAACCCGATGGAGCAGCTGCGCGCGCTCGGCGCGTACTTCCCGATGGAGCGCGGGACGTTCTGGTTCGCCGCCGGGCTCTCGTTCACCAGCTTCGCCCTCGTCGACGGGATCGCGGTCGTCGCGGTCGAGGTCGGCGACGGCCTCGACGTCAGCCTGCTCGGGCTCGCCCGAATGGCGCTGCCGCGGCCGCAGGTCGCGCTCGTCTCGATCGAGATCGCGCTGCTCGTCCGCTTCTCGAGCTCCGAGGGCGTCCTCTGGGTGCAGGGCCAGCTGACCGACAACTCCTGGCTCCTGTACAAGGACGTCCGCCTGACCGGCGGATTCGCCTTCGTCACCTGGTTCAAGGGCGAGTACCGCGGCCAGTTCGTCCTCACGCTCGGCGGCTACCACCCGGACTTCAACAAGCCGGGCTACCCGCAGGTGCCGCGCCTCGGGCTGCGGTGGGGGATCGGCGACGCGATCGTCGTCAAGGCCGGCAGCTACTTCGCGCTCACTTCCGAGGCGGTGATGGCCGGCGGCGACTTCGAGGCTTCGGCGCATTTCGGGCCTGCCTGGGCCGAGGTGAAGTTCGGCGCGCACGGGATCATCTACTTCGACCCCTTCCGCTACAAGGTCAGCGCCTACGCCCGCATCGCGGCCGGGATCACGATCGACACGTGGATCTTCGGCGAGATCACCATCTCGATCAGCCTCGGCTGCAGCATCGAGGTGGAAGGGCCCGACTTCCACGGCAAGGCGACCTTCGAGGTCGGCCCGGTCGAGCTGACGGTCTCGTTCGGCAGCGCGAAGCAGACGCGCAAGGAGCTGCTCGCGGCCGGACCGTTCATCGACAAGTACCTTGCGGCCGCGCCGTCCGGCAGCGCCGCGGCGATCACGGCGCTCACGTCATCGGGCGCGCAGCCATCCGGAAGCGGCGCGCCCACGCCCGACGGATCGCAGGCCCGTCCTTTCATCGTGGTCGCCGAGTTCAGCCTCATCCTGACGACGATCGTGCCGGCGACGGATGTCGTCCTCAGGCGACCCGCGGGAGACGACGCGCCGAAGCACTTCACGCCGACGCGGCAGCTCGGAGTCGCCCCGATGGGGACCGGCTCGATCACACCGACGATCAAGCTCTCGTGGACGCGCGGCGGCCTGCAGAACTTCCCGTTCGCCGCGACCGGGCGGACGTTCGGCGCCTTTCCGGTCGGCGTCTGGGGACCGCCGCAGGACGACAACAACCGCAAGACGCCGAAGGGCGAGGTCGTCGAGGCGCTCAACGAGCTCGACCTCGTCGCAAGCGCGACGATCTCGCCCGGGGGTCCCGAGATCCCGTACTACCAGGTCGAGATCGGTCCGCGGAAGCCGCTGCCCTTCTCGCGGCGCACCGTCGTCGCAAAGGCGATCAGGGACGCCGGCTTGTCGCTCGCAGCCCTCCTGCCCGAGCCCGCGACCGTCGACGCGGCGTTCGCGACGGCCGACCTCTGGCTCGCCGACACCGCGAGCCCGATGCAGCGTGCGGCGCTGCGCGGCGAGCGGCAGGCGCCGCCGCGCTTCGGCACGCTCGGCGAAGGGCTCGACGCGATTGCGAAGTCGGAGATTCCGGCGATCGGAGAGCACGTCACGCGGGCGCCGACGGACACGCACGTCTACGCGCCCGAGGCCGTCGGCCTGCTCGGCGCCGGCGGTCTCGTCGAAGCCGCAGCGCCGCCGCGCGGGACAACCGTCGCGGGGTCTCAGCGGCTCTGGCGCACGCCGCCGCCGACTCTGGCCTCCGTCGAGCTGTCGCGCAGCCGCTCGGTGGCCGCGCAGCTCGTCCTGCTCGACCCCGAAGCCGAGCAGCTGGGCGAGGGACGCACTGTCGTGGCGACCGCGCAGATTCCGACGAGCGCGGTCGCGCGCTCGTCGCCGGCGGCGGTGGCCGGCCGCGGCGCCGAGGGGCGCGACCGGCTGCTCGGGTTGACGACCTCGCTCGCGTCAGGCCTTCAGGTCGCGGCCTCGAGAGGGACCGGGGCTTCCTCGCTCCTCGCGGGCGAGATCGCGGTGCTCCGCCTCCCGAACGCCCGTCGCGACGTCGGCGACGGCGTCCGGCCGCAGCTCGCCGTCCGAGGCGGACGCGTCCGCCTCGTCGCCCTCGCCAACGGCGGTGGTGTGATCGCCGACACGGACCTCGCCGGAGAAGAGTCCGCCTGGACCGTCGCGCAGGGCACGGAGCGCCTGGCCGTGATCGGACTCGGCGACGGCGCCGAGCTGGAGACGGGCCTCGCCGGCTGGCATGCCGGCATGCACCTGCCCTACGCGGCCTGGTCGACGGCGATCGGCGCGCGTTGCACGGTGCGGTCGTTCGGCGGCTCGATCCCGCAGCATCGCGAGCGCGGCGACGCCGGCTGGGTGAGCGGCGCCGAACTCGCGCAAGGCCTGAGCACGGTCTCGACCCGCTTCTCGCTCCGGGTTACCGCGGTCCTCGTCGTCCTCGACGATCCGGAGGCGCTGGGCGGATCCGTCGACGGCCGGCGGCTCGTGCTCGGGCTCGACGGGGCCGCCCGCACGCTCGACGCCGACGGCAAGGAGCACCCGCCGATCGTCCTGAACGCCGAGAACCGGACCGTGCTCGCGTACGAGATCGAGCCCTCTCCGGAGGACGCCACCCGGCCGATCACGGTCACGATCGCCACCGAAGAAGGCTGGTCGCTTGCCGGCGTCCTCGGCGCCGTCGGTACGACTGCACGATCCGCCATCGCGTTGATCGCCGAACGCGGGCTCGATGCCGCTCTGCGCCCGATCGTGCCCGGCAAGGGCGGCGGCGCGTCACTCGTCTGGCTCGGCGAAAAATCGCCGGACGCCCCCCGCCGGCGACGCACGCGGAAGACGCAACCGAAGAAGCGAGGTCGCTGATGCCACCGCCCAAGCGAGGTCACTTCGTACTGCACTCGAGCATCCTGCCGCCGGTCACGGCGGGCAGCTACGAGCTCGTCAGCGATCAGATCGAGCTTCCCTTCGACGTCCAGGAAGAGCACACGCACGTGAAGGTGAGTTCGCCGCGCTTCACGATGCCGCCGGACCAGATCCTGTCGACGTTCCCGCCGGCGAACGGCGAGGGTGCGTTCGGCGACAAGCTCCCGCAGATCGTGCTCAAGCGGCGGACGCTGCCCTGGGAGCGCAACCCAGCCGAGCAGGTCGCGGTGTCGACGATCCCGTGGCTCGCGCTCGTCGTCGTCGCCGAGGGCGAGGCGGAGCTCTCGACGCCGACGCCCGTCGACCAGTGCATCACCCCGGGTCACGACGTCCCCCTGCTCGAGCCGCAGGACCGCGACGTCGCCGAGGGCC
>JBJMJE010000335.1:0-6953 GCA_045806505.1 Gaiellaceae bacterium | reverse complement strand
AACTTCCCGCTGCTAATGCTCGCGTGGAAGATCGCGCCCGCGCTCGCGGGCGGCAACACCGTCGTGCTGAAGCCCGCGGAGACGACGCCGCTGAGCGCGCTCCTCTTCTGTGACGTTTTGCGCCAGGCGGAGCTGCCGCCGGGCGTCGTCAACATCGTGACGGGCGACGGCTCGACCGGCGCCGCGCTGGTCACGCACGACGGCATCGACAAGATCGCGTTCACCGGGTCGACCGAGGTCGGCAAGGCGATTCAGCGCGAGCTCGCCGGAACGGGTAAGAAGCTGACGCTCGAGCTCGGCGGGAAGGCCGCGAACGTGATCTTCGACGACGCCGCGCTCGACCAGGCGGTCGAGGGCATCGTCAACGGCATCTACTTCAACCAGGGCCACGTGTGCTGCGCCGGCTCGCGGCTGCTCGTCCAGGAGTCGATCTACGAGCAGCTGATCGCGAAGCTGAAGCGCCGGCTCTCGACGCTGCGCGTGGGCGATCCGCTCGACAAGAACACCGACGTCGGTGCGATCAACTCGAAGATGCAGCTCGAGAAGATCGAGGAGCTCGTCGCGGCCGGCAAGGAGGAGGGCGCCGAGATCTACCAGCCGCCGTGCACGCTGCCGGAGAAGGGCTACTGGTTCGCGCCGACGGTCTTCACGAACGTCGCGCAGAGCTACCGCATCGCGCAGGAGGAGATCTTCGGGCCCGTGCTCTCGGTGCTGACGTTCCGCACGCCCGACGAGGCGGTCGAGAAGGCGAACAACACCATGTACGGGTTGAGCGCCGGCGTGTGGACGGAGAAGGGCTCGCGCATCCTCTGGATGGCGCAGCGGCTGCGGGCAGGCGTCGTGTGGGCGAACGCGTACAACCGCTTCGACCCGACGTCGCCCTTCGGCGGCTACCGCGAGTCGGGCTTCGGCCGCGAGGGCGGCCTGCACGGCCTCGAGCCGTACCTGCGGTTCGACGAATGAGCAGCCGGCTCCCGGTCCGCAAGACCTACAAGCTGTTCATCGGCGGCGCCTTTCCGCGCAGCGAGTCGGGCCGCACGTACGAGGCGGAGGGGCAGAACGTCGCGCGCGCCTCGCGCAAGGACGTCCGCGACGCGGTTCGTGCCGCGCGCGCCGCGTTCCCGAAGTGGGCCGGCATGACCGCGTACAACCGCGGCCAGGTGCTCTACCGGATCGCGGAGATGATCGAGTCGCGGGCCGCCGAGTTCGCGGAGCTCAGCACCGGCCGCGACGAGGTCGAGCGCTCGATCGACCGCATCGTCTGGTACGCCGGCTGGGCGGACAAGCTGGCCCAGGTGATCGGCGGGTCGAATCCCGTCGCAGGCCCGTACTTCAACTTCACGCTGCCGGAGCCGACGGGCGTGGTCGGCGTCATCGCGCCGGAGGAGCCGCCGCTTCTGGGCATCGTTTCCCGCGTGGCGCCGGTGATCGTCGGCGGCAACACCGCCGTGGTGCTGACGTCGGCGGAGCATCCGCTCGCCGCGATCGAGCTCGCCGAGGCGATCGCGACGTCAGACGTCCCGGGCGGCGTCGTCAACGTGCTGACCGGCTTCCGCGCCGAGCTGGCGCCCTGGCTGGCGGCGCACGTCGACGTCAACGCGCTCGACGTCCCGGAGCCTGATGCCGAGCTGGAGCGCGCCGCGGCCGACAGCGTGAAGCGGGTGCACCACGCCGCAGCGGACGTGCAGAGCCCGTGGGAAGTCGCGGCCTTTCTCGAGCTGAAGACCGTCTGGCATCCCATCGGCGTCTAGCGACGCGCGGCGCCGCGGTCAGTCGCGGAGGCCGGAGCGCTCGAGGACTTCGTGCGCGATCCAGTTCACGAGCCAGACGATGAAGACGACGCCGACGTACGACCAGAAGCCGTTGATCGAGAAGTTCGGCGCGATCCACTCGGCGAGCGCGACCATCGCGATGTTGATCACGAGGTAGAAGAGACCGAGCGTGATCAGGATCAGCGGCAGCGTCAGCAGCGCGAGCAGCGGCTTGATGATCGTGTTCGCGATCCCGAGCACTGCCGCGCCGATGATGTACGCGGCGGCGCCGTTGATCGTGACGCCGTCCCAGAGCGCGTCGGCGACCCACAGCGCAGCAGCGTTGATCGCCCACGCAATAAGCAGCCGCACGACAAAACCCATGTGCGTACCTTAAATGGCTTACGGCAGCGAGGCGGCGAGCATGTACTCGCGAAGCTGCCCGCTCGCCGACGGCTTCGACGCGAGCGCGAAGACCGGCACGAACCGGCCGCCCGCGAACGCCGCCCCGACGTAGTCGCCGACGAAGTGGCCGCCGGCGAGGGCCGTCCAGGTGTAGCGCGGCGAGCCGGCGTCGAGCCGCTGCGGCTTCGTCCAGTGAGCGCCGCCGTCGCTGGAGCTCGTCACCGAGACGCCGAACGTGCACGCCGTGACGGCGCAAGAGCTCGCGTTGCGGACGTACGTCACGAGCGACAGTCGTCCCGTCTTCGCGGGATCGGCGGCGATGCCCGGGACGAAGCTGTCGAAGCCGGTGCCGGGCACGCGAGTGGGCGCAGTCCACGTCAGGCCGTCGATGGACGTCGAGAGAACGATCGTGTTCCCGTTACAGCCCGGGCGGAAGACGCAGTCCGCCCACGCGACGTACATCCGTCCGGACGCGTCGACTGCCGCAGTCGGCAGCGGCGGCGCGCGGAGAAACGGTCGCGCGGCCTCCGAGATCGCCGAGACGCCGGCAGGCAGCCCGAACGTCGCGCCGCCGTCGACGGAGCGGACGGCGTAGATCCCGGCTTCGCCCGCGACGAAGACGACGGTCAACGCACCGTTGGGCTGGATCAGCGGCAGCGCGCCCTCCGCGTCGATGCCGAACGCCGACGTGACGGTGACGGGCGCGCCCCACGTCGCCCCGCCGTCACGTGACACCTGCGCCGCGACCCGCGGCGTCGCGATGTCCGTGTAGACGAGGTAGCAGCGACCGTAGAACGGGCTCGTCGTCGTGTTGTCGCAGCCGACCCATTCCTTGTCGTACGCGAGCGAGCCCGAGGCGAAGCGCGCGGCGAACGTCGGCGCGCTCCAGCTTCGCCCGTCGTTCGAGCGGCTGATCCCCAGGCCGGTGTAGTTCGAACCGAGGACGAGCGTCGCGATCAGCCACGTCGCGTGCGCGGCGTCGTACGCGACGGCCGGATCGCTCGCGCGCGGCGCGTCGCCGGCCGGCTTCGACGCCAGCGTGAGGCCCGGCACGATGCCGCTGCGCCATGTTCGACCCGAATCGGTCGAGGTCGACCAGCCGATGCCGGCCGCACCTCCGTCGCCGAAGCGGCCGACCTGGAACGCCGCGACAGCGGTTGTGCCCGCACCCGCGACGCTCGGCTCGACCTGCGTCTGGTGCTGGGCGCCGGCGCTCGTGAGGGAATCGGACGAGATGCGCCGCGACACGAATTCGCAATCCCCCGAGATCGCGTCTGCGGGATCCGCGGTCACAGCGTCGACACCCTTTCCGCACGTGACGCGGTCGGTTCCGCCGTACACGGCGTCGATGCGGTCGGCCTTCTTCGTGCCGTTGATCCGCTGCGCCGAAGACGCCGCGGCGACCACCGGAGCGAGGAGCACCAGGGCGATCAACGCGACGGTTGGGGACGCGCGCACCGGCTCAACGTACCGGAGGCGATACGATCCTCTCGCTCTTGGAACGGGGCTCGAGACGATTCAGCCAGGCGATTTCCGAAGGCGACGGCATCTCGGTGATCGTCGACGTGGACGGACCTGACGCGGCCCGAGCGGCGGAAGCCGACGGTGCGGAGGCGCTCGTGGTGCGCGGTGCGCTCGTCGGAATCCGCGAGGCGACCGAGCTTCCGATCCTCTGGTGCGGGGGCGGCACGCCCGACGACGCGCGCAGCGCCGGAGCCGACGCGGTCCTCGTCGTTGCCGACACGCGTGACGACGACGGCGACGACCTCGATGCGGCCGCAGCGCACGCCGCCGAACTGGGTCTCGACCTCGTCGTCAGCGTCTCGAACGACGAGGTGCTCGAGCGGGTGCTCGAGCAGCACGATCCGGAGACGTTTCACCTCGCGGCCGACGACCTCGAGCGCGCGCTCGAGCTGCTGACGGACGTTCCCGTCGGGAAGCTCGCGATCGCCGAGGCGACGAACGTCACGCGTGGCGAGATCGTGGAGCTCGAGCGGCGCGGCGTCGACGCGGTGATCGTTCCGGCGCGGAACGTCGCCGAGCTCGTCGGTGGCGCGCCCCCGGTCGTCTAGCGGGTCGAACTGGGGAGGCCCGCGCGCGGCTCTCGCCGCGATCCTCGCCGGTGCGGCTGCGCTGCGGCTCGTCGGGATCCAGTACGGGCTGCCGTACGGCGCGCTGCTCAACCCCGACGAGCAGAACGTCGTGCCGCGGGCGTGGCGCATGAGCCACGGCGGCGGCCTCGATCCGCACTTCTTCGACTGGCCGACGCTCGTCATGTATGCGGTCGCGCCGTTCCAGGCGTGGCACGCGGCGCCGTCGTACCTCGCCGGCCGGTTCGTGATCGTCGCCTTCGCGCTCGGCGGCGTCGCGGCGGCGTGGTGGCTCGGGTCGGCCGCGTACGGCGTCGTCGCCGGTGCGGTCGCCGCCGCGGTGACCGCGGTCGAGACGACGCACGTCGCCTTCTCCCACGCCGCTGTGACGGACGTTCCGCTGACGTCGCTCGTGACGGTTGCGCTCGCCCTGCTCGTGACGGGACGGCTCGAGTGGGCGGGCGCCGCGATCGGGCTGGCTACCGCGGCGAAATACCCGGGCGCGCTCGCGCTCGTGCCGCTGGTCGTCGTGAGCTGGCGCCGGTGGCGGCGCCTCGCGGTGTCGGTCGCGCTCGCGGCTCTCGCGTTCTTCGCGGCGTCGCCGTTCGTGCTGATCGACGCGGGCGACACGTGGTCTGCGTTGCGCCGGGTCTCGCGCGAGCACCGCGAGGGCTGGCTCGGCTTCGAGCACGACCACTGGTCGGGCATCGCGTTCGCGGGAAAGCTCTGGAGCGGCCTCGGCCCGGTCCTGCTGATCTCGGTGGTCGGCCTCGTGCTCGCGCTCGCGCGGAGGTCGCGCCGCGGCGATCTCGTCCTCGCCTCCTTCGTCGTCGGCTATTACGTTTCGCTGTTGCCGCTGCACTCGCACTTCCCGCGCTACGTGCTGCCGCTCGTGCCGCCGCTCGGCGCGCTCGCCGGCCGCATGCGGTCGCTCGCGCCGGTCTCGCTGCTGTTGCTCGTCGTGCCGCTCACGTGGTCGATCCGCGACGACATCGACCGGACGCGAACGGACACGCGCATCGTCGCCGCGCGCTGGATCGATGCCCACGTCCCCAAGGGATCGGTGATCGCCGCCGAATCGTCGACCGCGGTGCCGCCGGGGTACCGCGTCTTGCCGATCCCGCTGCCGCTTCCGGGCCACGATGCAAGCGTCGACGTCGGGCCTGCGCGCTGGGTGCTCGTGAGCGGCGCCGTCGCGCATCGTGTCCGCGCAGCGAGCGACGTCTATCCGAAGCGGAGCGCGTTCTACGACGAGCTTCGGCGTCGCCGCTCGGCGTTCAGCACCGTCGCGCACGACGGG
Organism: Gaiellaceae bacterium; assembly: GCA_045806505.1. Classification (GTDB taxonomy): domain Bacteria; phylum Actinomycetota; class Thermoleophilia; order Gaiellales; family Gaiellaceae; genus DASVFB01. Next base: position 1,407 of record JBJMJE010000335.1, on the reverse strand, counting down.
ACGGCGGGGCCGTGGGTGGCGGTGTACCGGCGATGACGCGCGCCGCCGTGGCCGTCGTGGTCGCCCTCGTCCTGGCGGGCCTCGCGAGCGCCGCCGGCCCGACCCCCGGCGGACGGCCCGTCGTGTTGCGCGGCTGCGATCCCCTCTACTACGAACGCGTCGGCATGCCGCAGCGGCTGATCGTCTCCGACCTGCCGATGGAGGACACCGCGCACACGGCGATGCACCAGATGACGCAGGCGATCAAGCTGACGCTGAAGGAGCGCGGCTTCCGCGCCGGCCGCTTCAGCGTCGGCTACGTCGCCTGCGACGACTCCGGCGCCGCCGGCCACTGGAGCGCCGCGCATTGTGTCCGGAACGCGCGTCTGGCTGCGCGGCACCCGCACGTGGTCGGCGTGATCGGGACGCTCGACTCCGGCTGTGCGCGCGCGGCATTGCCGGCACTCACTCGCGGCGGCCTGCTGCTCGTGTCGCCGCTCAACACGGCGGATGACCTGACGCGCGGCCGCGCGGACGTCGCGCGGCTGAGCGCCACCGACTCGGCGCAGGCGGCAGCGGCGGCTCGTTACCTCGAGGGCGCAGGGGCGCGTCGCGTCGCGGCCCTCTCGGACGGTACCCCGAGGGGCGATGCCTTCCGTGCAGCGTTCGCGCGCGCGGCGGGGCAGATCGGTTTGCGCCTCGTGAGCGGCCCAGCCGACGCCGCGTACGTCGGCGGCGTGCTCGCGGGGCCGACACGCACGACGCTCGAGACGGCGCGAAGGCGAGCCCGCGGCGGACCGCTCGCGCTCTCGTCCGGATACGGGCCGGCCGCGCAGCTCGTCGACACTGCGGGATCGGCTGCGGAGGGTGCGCTGCTGTTCGTCGCCGGTGTGCCCGTCGAGCGGCTCGGCGAGCCGGGGCGCGACTTCGTGCGCCGCTTCGAGGAGTCGATCGGCAGGTCGCCGCACCCGTACGCGGTGTATGCGGCGCAGGCGGCGCAGCTGCTGCTCGACGCCGTCGGGCGTTCCGGCGGCTCACGGGGAGAGGTGGCGAGTGCCGTGCTGCGAGCGCGCGAGCCGCGGGGCCTGATCGGGCCGTTCGCGTTCGACCGCAACGGCAACGCGAGCCGCGCCGCGATCACGGTCTTCCGCGTCGAGGGCAGGAGCGCGGAGATCGTGCGCGTCGTGAATTCGGGGATACCCTGATCGTGTGAAGACCGCCCTCGTCGTGCTCGCGGCGGCCGCCTCGATGATCGTCACCGCCTGCGGGAGCTCTGCGGAGCCGGCTGCGCACGCGTCGTCCGCGCCGTCGTGTCCCGCAGCGTGGCAGGCGGGCTGGACGAAGCTCGCACGCCAGATCGGCGCACCCGTGTACTGCCCAGGCTGGATGCCGAACCCGCTCGACGGCCGTATCGGCAGCGAGTGGAAC
>JBJMJE010000334.1:0-11956 GCA_045806505.1 Gaiellaceae bacterium | reverse complement strand
CGCGGAGCACGCCGAGGTGCTCGTCCGCTTCAGCGACGGCCACGTCGAGCTGACGATCAGCGACGACGGCTCCGGCGAAGGCGACGGCGACAAGGGCGGACACGGCCTCGTCGGCATGCGCGAGCGGGTTTCCGTGTACGGCGGCGAGCTCGAGGCCGGCCCGCGGCCGGAGGGCGGATACCGGCTTCGCGCGCGCTTGCCGGTCGAATAAGTCCCGTCGGTGAGGTTGAATCCGGCGGGCGTGGATCTTCCGACCGGCACCGTCACCTTTCTCTTCACCGACGTCGAGGGCTCGACGGCGCTGCTGCGCCGGCTCAAGGACGGCTACGCCGAGGTGCTAGCCCAGCACGAGCAGCTCCTGCGCGACGCGGCGGAGGCCGCGGGGGGCCAGGAGTTCGGCACCCAGGGCGACGCCGTCTTCTTCGTCTTCCGCAACCCGAAGGACGCCGTCCTCGCGGCCGTCGAGGGCCGGCGGGCGCTCGAGACGGCCGAGTGGCCCGAGGGCGTCCAGCTCCGCGTCCGCATGGGCGTCCACACCGGCGAGGCCGCGATCGCAGCGGACCGCTACATGGGCCTCGCCGTCAACCGGGCGGCGCGGATCTGCGGCATCGCCCGCGGCGGGCAGATCCTCGTCTCCCCGACGACGCACGCGCTCGTCGAGGAGGCCGAGCACCAGTTCCACGGCATCTCCTTCCGCGACCTTGGCGCGCAGAGCCTGAAGGACTTCGACCGGCCGGTGCCGATCTTCCAGGTCGAGGCCGTGGAAGCGGTCGAGGAGCCGGCGCCGTCGGGCGTTCGGATCGTGATCGTCGACGACCAGGCGCTCGTCCGCGCGGGCTTCCGCATGATCCTCGAGGCCGAGGAGGACATCGAGGTCGTCGGCGAGGCGGCGGACGGCCGCGAGGCGGTCGCCGAGGTGCACCGCCTGCGCCCCGATGTCGTCCTGATGGACGTGCGCATGCCGGAGGTGGACGGCATCGAGGCGACGCGACGGCTCCTGGGCGGGGACGGCGTGACCGCGAAGGTCGTGATGCTGACCACCTTCGACATGGACGAGTACGTCTACGAAGCGCTCCGCGCCGGCGCGAGCGGCTTCCTGCTCAAGGACGTCCCGCCAGAGCAGCTCGTCGAGGGCATCCGCGCCGTGGCGTCGGGCGACGCGCTGCTCGCGCCCGCGGTGACTCGGCGCGTGATCGAGGAGTTCGTCCGCCGCCCGCCGGAGTCGGTGCGGACGCCGCCGCCCGAGCTCGACGACCTGACCGCGCGCGAGGCGGAGATCCTGCGACTGCTCGCGCGTGGGCTCTCGAACGCGGAGATCGCGAAGGAGCTCGTCGTCAGCGAGACGACCGTGAAGACGCACGTCGCGCACGTGCTGATGAAGCTCGGCCTGCGCGACCGCGTGCAGGCGGTCGTGCTCGCCTACGAGGCGGGCGTCGTGCAGCCGGGCGCTTCTCCTTCGTAGGGAGGAGCCGCAAATCGGCCGCGCGGCCGAGTGCGGATCGCGCTTGCGGCCGACGTAATCGCAGCCGCTGCGACGCAAGCTCTTCGTGTCATTCACGCGAAGAGGAGGTAGCGAGATGTTCCACGCAGGAGACCACATCGAGAACCCCGTCACCGGCGAGCGGCTCGTCTTCCACGAGACGGCGGCCGAGACGAACGGCGAGCGCGTCGTCTTCGAGACGATCGTGCAGCCGGGCGGCTTCGTGGCGGCAGCGCACGTGCATCCGTTCCAGACCGAGCGGTTCGAGGTCCTCGCCGGAACGCTCGGCGTGCGGCGCGGCAAGGAGCAGCTCGAGCTCGGCACAGGCGAGATCGTCGTCGTCGAGCCGGGCGAGGCACACAAATTCTGGAACGCAGGAGACGACGTCGTGCGCTTCGTCTGCACGGTCACGCCGGCGCTGCAGTTCGAGCGGCTGATCGCGACGATGTACACGCTTGCAGCGGCCGGCAAGACAAACAAGAAGGGCATGCCGAGCCCGGTGCGGCTCGCCGTCATCGCGAACCACCACTTCGACGACGTGCGGCTGCCGAAGATCCCGCACGGGCTGCAGAAGCTCGCTCTCGTGCTCGGCGCGCCGATCGGGCGGCTCCTCGGCTTCGGCCCCTCGTTCGATCCGCTCCCGGGCGAGCTCGCACCCGCGACTGCGTGAGGAGCGGGACGCTCTATCCTCACCACCGTGGACGAAGCGCTCTCCGGTTCGTGGCTGTCGACCAAGCTCGGTGTCGACACGGTGAAGATCAACGCGATGCGCCGGGCGGGCGAGCTGCTGGCCGTCCGCCCGGCGGGATCGCAGGAGTGGCTGTTTCCGGCGTGGCAGTTTGGCCCCGACGGACGCGTGCGGCCGGAGGTCGAGCGAGCGCTGGCGGCGGCGCGCGCGCGCGGCTTGCGCTCCGAGCAAGTAGGCGCGCTGCTCGAGCGCCGAAGCGGCATCACGGGCGGCGAGCGCCTGCGCGACGACCTCGTCGCCGGCCGCATCGACCACGTCCTCGCCGCGATCTCGGCAGCGTGACCGCGGCTACACTGTCCGCCGCCTCGGGCCGTTAGCTCAGCTGGTAGAGCAGGGGACTCTTAATCCCAAGGTCGCAGGTTCGATCCCTGCACGGCCCACCATTGAAGTTCTCGGCTGAGCCCCGTTTTCGAGCGGGGCTTTGTTGACGAGAAGCGCGTTCTCGGGATGCGCTGACGCACTCTTCGGCGCGCCGCCTTTAGCGGCGATCTAGCTGCGTCGTAGCCGGCGTTAAGCGGCGAACTCCAAGGTCGCGGTCAGAAGCAAGTCACCTGACCTCGAGGAGGAGGGACCATGAAGATCCGTGCCTGGATCGTCGCCGCGGCGATCGCCGCCGCGTCAGGGTTTGCGACGGCTCCGACCGCGCAGGCGTGCGTGATCGATGCCGACGGCCAGTGTCTGACGTCCGTCGTGCGGAGCCGGCCGAGCCAGCCGTCGAAGCCGGCCAAGCCCGCGAAGCACAAGAAACGGCACTTGCCGGCGAAGCCGGCAGCGGTTGCGCCGCTGCCGTGGCAGGGGCCGGGAGGCCAAGGGGGGCCGGAAGGGACGCAACAGCCGACCTCATACGACCCGACCCAGAATCAGTACGACCCCTATCAGTACGGCGACATCTTCGGCCAAGTCCGGCAGGCGACGTCGTAGGAGAAAGCCCGCTTCCGCCGTCGCCGATGCACGGGAACACCGCTGCGTCGGCGGCGGCGCGGAGGCGCCGGAGTGCAGGCTCAGTCGCGTCCTCGGCTGAGCCAGACGACGTCGTCGTAGTCGACTCCCAGATCCGAGGCTGCGTTGGCAGGGTTTCCGCGGATGACCGAGAGCCAGCCACGCGGATCGACCATCAGGCCCCACTCGCCCTCGGTGAGGTCGGCGTACGTCGACACACGCTTCACGAGCGCGTTGCCGGAGGTGGTGTCGACCGCGATGCGCTCGGTCTGATCGAGGCCTGCCGCTGCGAGGTGGGATGTGCGGACATTGAGCTGCACGTTGCCGAATCGATTGAGGTCGAGCACTTCGCAGGCGATCTTGCCGGGCTCGACCGTGGGCTCGGACACGCGGAGATCGACCAGGGCGTGCGGATCGACGGGTTCGCCGAGGTCGTCGAACAACGCACCGGCCGCCAGGTGCGCTGCCGCCGGCGCAAGCACATCGCGTGCATGGAACGACGGCGAGACGGGTTCGAGCAGGATCTCGGAGGAGGAGATCGAGACGGCCTTCGCCACCCCCTCGGCGGCGCGCCACGAAGGCGCGAGCAGCCCGTTGTCGGGACCGACGAGAACCCGGCCGTCCCCCGTTCTGATGGCGATGTCGCGGTCACGGCCGACGCTTGGATCGACGACCGCGAGGACGACGGCCTCGTGGCGCAGGTAGGAGAGGGAGTCGGACAGGAGCAGCGCGCCGGCGCGGACGTCGAGGGGCGGCACGCCGTGTGACAGATCGATCACTCGACTTTCCGGAGCGATCTTGTTCATCACCGCGTGGCAGATGCCCACCCACTCGTTCCGGTAGCCGAAGTCGGAGAGGAAGACGATAGGAGGAGTCATGCGTACGGGACCATCGGTGGAGTCTCGCGCCCGTCCGATGTGAGTGCAAGGCTGGCGCCCCCTTTTGCGAAGCCAGCGGTCGCCCTAAACTGATTTGACATGCAGCTTTGCCCAAATTGCGGGGAGGAAAATCCCGCGAAGTTCCGCCTGTGCGGCTTCTGCGGAACGCCGCTCGCGCCCGCCGTACCTGTCCAGGAGGTGCGCAAGCTCGTCACGATTCTCTTCTGCGACCTGAAGGGATCGACGAGCCTCGGCGAACGCCTCGATTCCGAGTCGCTGCGGGAGACGATGTCGCGCTACTTCGACGCCATGAGCGCGGCGATCACCCGGCACGGCGGCACGATCGAGAAATACATCGGCGACGCAGTCATGGCGGTGTTCGGGCTCCCGCGCGTCCACGAGGACGACGCGCTGCGAGCCGTGCGTGCAGCGCGTGAGATGCAAGAGGCCCTGGCGGGACTGAACGAAGGTCTCCAGCGCACGTACGGCATCACGCTCGAGAACCGGACCGGCGTGCACACAGGGGAAGTGGTAGCAGGCGATTCGAGCACCGGGCAGCGTCTCGTGACGGGCGATCCGGTCAACACGGCGGCGCGACTCGAGCAGGCGGCACCCGCCTGCGAGGTGCTCCTGGGAGAGTTGACGTACCGGCTCGTCCGCCAACACGTCGAGGTCGAGGCCGTCGAACCTCTCGAGCTGAAAGGGAAGGCGAAGCGCGTTCCGGCATTCCGCCTCCTGGAGGTGCACGATCGGCGGACCGACGAGGACGAGCGGCCGCTGGTCGGGCGCGAACGCGAAACGGAGCAGATCGCCGGAGCGCTGGGTCGCGTCATCGACAACGGCGCCTGCGCCCGTGTCCTGATCACCGGCGATGCGGGCGTGGGCAAGTCGCGCCTCGTCGAGCACGTCTGCGCAGCGGCCGCCGAGCGAGCGCTCGTCATCCGCGGCAGGTGCCTCTCGTATGGCGACGGAATCACGTTCTGGCCGCTCGTAGAGGCTTTGCGGCAAGCGTCGGGCATCGAGGACGGCGACGACCGCGCGGCGGCGCGCGCGAAGCTCGGCCGGTTGATCGGCGAGGGGAACGAGGAAGTCTTCGAGCGGCTTGCTTCCGCCGTCGGCCTCTCGGAGCGGCAGTACCCGCTTCCCGAGGTTTTCTGGGCCGCGCGCAAGCTCGTCGAGACGCTCTCGCGCCGGCGGCCGCTCGTGCTGGTCTTCGAGGACGTCCACTGGGCCGAGCCCGCGCTGCTCGACCTCGTCGACCACATTGCGTCGACGGCGGAGGAAGCGCCGGCGCTTCTCCTCTGCGTTGCACGGCCGGAAGTCATCGAGAAGCGCCCGGACTGGGAGCAGCTCGAGCGCCTCGCACTCGCGCCGCTTTCAGCGGACGCGAGCGCGCAGATCATCGACAACCTCCTCGGCGGGACCGACATCGCCCCGGAGGCGCTGGCACGAATCGTCGACGCAGCCGAGGGAAACCCGCTGTTCGTCGAGCAGCTGCTTTCGATGATGATCGACGGAGGGCTCCTCCGGGTCGAGGACGGCGTCTGGCAGACAGGCGATCTCGACGCCGGCTGGGTGCCGCCGACGATCCAGGCGCTCCTGACCGCTCGGCTCGACAACCTGGAGCGCGAGCAACGCGCTGTGATCGATCCCGCCTCCGTCATCGGCCACTACTTCCAGGAAGCTGCCGTCCACGAGCTCGTGGAGGACTTCGTTCGCGACCAGGTCGACGGACGCCTGAATGAGCTCACGCGAAAGCAGTTCGTGCGGGCAGAGGCCGGCAACCTCTACCGCTTCGACCACGTTTTGATCCGGGACAGCGTCTACGACAGCTTGCTCAAGCGCGCGCGCGCAACGCTTCACGAGCGGTTCGTGCAATGGGGCGACCGCGTCAACGGCGACCGGGCGACCGAGTTCGAGGAGATCTCGGGATACCACCTCGAGCAGGCGCACCGATATCTGATCGAGCTTGGACTGGCCGACGAACACGCTATCGCAGTCGGCGCCGAGGCTTCGAAGAGGCTCGCGTCGGCGGGCCGGCGTGCATTCGTCCGCGGCGACATGAACGCGGCCGCCAATCTGCTCCTTCGGGCCACGTCGCCGCTCCCTCCGCATGATCCGTTGCGTCTTGCGATCTTCCCCGACCTCGGAGAGGCGTTGATGCAGCTCGGCGAGTTCGAGCAGGCCGGCAGCCTGCTCGAGGACGCGGTCGCCATGGCCGAGCTCGCGGGGGAGCCCACGCTTGCGGCGAATGCGAGCCTCGTTCGGCAGTTCGTACGTCTGCTCGCCGGCGAGACCGACGGCTGGACTGACGACGCGACGCGCGCCGCAGAGGAGGCGATCGCGCTCTGCGAAAAGGAGGGTGACGACGTCGGCCTCGCACGAGCTTCGCGGGTGCTGGGTTGGATCGACGGAAACGCATGTCGCTACGGAGCCGCCGTCGCCGCTCTCGCACGGGCGATGGAGCATGCGCGACGCGCGGGCGACGTGCGACAGGAGCGCCGCGCGTCGACGCAGTATGCGCTGATAGCCGTCTACGGTCCGACGCCGGTGGAGGAATGCATCGTTCGCTGCGAGGAGGTCGCCAAGCGGGTCGAAGGCGACCGGCAGGCCGAGGCTGCGGTCGTGTGCGTGCTCGGGCAGCTCGAAGCGATGCGCGGCGACTTCGAGCGCGCACGCGAGCTGTACCGTACGGCGCTCGCGACGTTCGAAGAGCTCGGCCTTCCCGTCGATGCCGCGGCGGTCTCGCTTTCCTCCGGCCGCGTCGAACTGCTGGCGGGCAACCCCGTGTCGGCGGAGCAGGAGCTACGCCGCGGCTACGACTATTTCTCCCGGCTCGGCGAGCGCTACCTGCTCTCGTCGGTGGCCGGGCTGCTCGCCGAAGCGGTGGGCGCACAGGGCCGGCTCGACGAGGCAGAGGCGCTGGCGCGTGAAACCGCGGAGCTCGCAGCCGAACACGATGTGGACGCGCAGACGCTCTGGCGATTGGCGCACGCGAAGGTGCTTGCGCGCCGCGGTGAGCTCACGGAGGCAGAGCGCCTCGTCCGCGAAGCCGTCGCGCTGCTCGAGCCGACGGACTACGTCGTCAATCGTGTCAGCGCTCTCTCGTCTCTGGCCGGCGTACTGCTGCTCTCCGCCCGGGACAAGGAAGCCCGAGAGTTGCTCGAGCAGGCGCGCGTTCTCGCCCTCGAGAAGAGCAGCCCGGTCATGCTCGAACAGCTGGGTGAGCTCGACGCCGAGCTCACCCAGCTCGCTCTGACCGCTTCCGAGCAGCCTTAGCCGAAGGCGATGTTTCCGTTCTCGAGCCCCAGGCCCGAGACCGCGATCGTCTTCGACGACTTGGTGATGACGAGCGAGTCCGCGTCGTAACACATCGGCTCGACGCTCGTCGGCGCACCGCCGAGGCTCTGGCACGTTGGCAGGTTGTGCGACACGTTGGCGGCGTCGACGTGCACGACCGCCGTGAACTTGTAACCCGACGGATACTTGGCCGTCATCGACCACGAGTACGGGTTGACCGTCGTCCCGTTGTAGAACGGGTTCCCGGCGAGCGTCACCAAGGACGCGGCCGGAATCGTCAGTGACGTCCACGACGGTAGGCAGGTCGCACAGATCGGCGTGCCGACGTTGTCGTGAATCGACAGCGCGACACCGAATGGAGAGCCGAGCAGCGTGGTCGGAAGCTGGAGCCCGAACTTTTGCGGATGGCTGATGCTCAGGTTGCCCGTTCCCGCGTTCTCGCTCGCATGGAGATAGGTGTCGGCCTTGTCGCCGCCGGCGACGATGTTCGTCAGCAGGGGCGGCTGGCTCGTGGCAAGCGTCGTCCCGTTGTTGTTCGATCCGCCGACGGTCTGGGCGGAGACAGAGATGGATGCGAAGGTCGAGACCTGGGCGCCGCTCGCAGGCGCGGTGAAGCGCAGATGCACGTCGAAGGTCCGGCCCGGCGCGAAGGTCCCGCCGAAGGGCGTACAGACCATCTGATGTGCGTTCTTGGGATTCGCGGCGCAACTCGCGTCGTCGGAATCTGAGAACGTCGCGAGGTCGCTCGTGACCGCGACCGACGCGTGTTGCGTCGTGCTGTCACCCGCATTGGTGACGACGAGGTGGTAGCCGATCTTTCCCCCATACGAGACTTGTGGGATCTCGTTGACATTCGCTGTTCCGATCAGGGGATCGAGCGTGATCGTGAAGCTCGTCGCCGCGCGACCACTACTCGCTCCGCCTACAAGTGCGGCCGCGATCGCAGCCGTCACGACCGCCACCACGCCGACCAGGCCCAAAGGCTTGAAGCTTTTCATCATGACGCCTCACTCTCCGCAGGAATCCAACCGCAGTTTTTACGCGGTTCGCAGATATAACCACAATCTCGGCCTCGCAGCCAACTGCCGCGTTGCACCGGCTCGCTCTCTGCCGATCCAGCCTGCGAAGAGAAGCGCGCCTCGCCCGCGATCGCGGGCGAGGCGCGCTCGAGTTCAGGAGGCGTCGGCCAGCGAGGTGGTCCAGACGCTGCGACCGTACGTGGCCGCGTAGAGCGTGTCGCCGCCGCCGGGGATGTCGATGTCGTTGATCGGCACGAGCGGCAGGTTGTCTCCCACCTTGAGCCACGTCTTGCCGAGGTTCGTCGTGCGGAAGACGCCGACATCCGTCGCGATGAAGAGCCACTTCGGGTGCGACGGATGGCGGATGACGTCGTTGACCGGCGCCTGCGGGATCTTCTTCCCGACGATGTCCACCCACGTATTGCCGCCGTCGCTCGTCATGACGACGTGCGCGTAGCCGTCGCCCGAGCGCCAGCCCGAGAAGCTTGCCCACGCGATCTCGGGATTGTCCTGATCGACGGTGATGCGAGTCACCCAGCGTCCGGGGAAGACAGGGCTGGAGAGCTTCGTCCACGTCACATCTGCCGCCGGAGCCATGGCGTTGCGGCTGACCCACATCAGGCCGCTGTCGGTGCCGGCATAGACGAGGTTGGGGTCGGCCTTGGTGGTGCCGATCGCCGTGATCGTGCCGAAGCCGGGGGCGCGCGGCTCGGTGCCCTCGGTGAGGTCGTTGCTGATCTTCGTCCAGACGCGCTGGCCGCCATCGGTGTTGATGCGGTACATGTTCTCGCTGGCGCCGAAGATGAAGTGCGGGTCTGCGGCGAACTCGATCGGGGCCACCCAGTTCTTCCGAGCGCCCGGGATCGTCATCGAGAAACCGTTGTTCGGCGTCGGGGGCGGCGCGAAGCCGCGGCAGCCGCCGTTCTGCGAGCACCCGTAGAACTTGTGGTCGTCCGTCGGGTCGATCCGGTTCATCATCCCGTCGCCGCCGACGAAGGCGAACCAGTCGCCGTTGACGACGTCGTTCTGGTTGCCGGGGCCCCACGACCGCAGCGAGCTGTTGTCCTGCGTGCCGCCGTTGACCCGCGCCGGATCCTGCTGCGATTCGTCTATCTCGTAGAACTGCGACACGGGCAGGCGAGCGGTCTTCGACCAGAGACCGCGCGCGGCGCCGTTCTGCGCCGACGAGTAGAAGCCGCCGTCGTTGCCGAGGTACACCCTGCCCGCCGTGAACGGATCGAACTCGACGGCGTGCTGGTCCGCGTGCGGCGTCTGGGACGTCGTCCACGTGGCGCCGCCGTTGAGGCTCTCGGCGAGGCTGACACCCTCGACGAAGACGTGCATCGGGTTGAGCGGGTCGACGTCGACGCGGCCGAACCACCAGGCGAAGCCGCCGCTGATGTTCTGCAGCGTGCCGCCGGAGGTGGGGCCGACCGCCGCCCACGTGGCGCCTGCGTCGGTGCTCGTGAAGAAGCCGTTGAAGTTGCCGCGCGCCGTGCTCGAGATGAGATAGGCCCGCGTCGGATCGCTGTCGCTGAAGTCGACGCCCATCTTTCCCACGAGGTTGTCCGGAGTCTGCAACGCAGCGTCGGTCTCGCTCTGCGGCAGCGGCGCATTGTGGACGTTCGTCCACGTATGCCCGGCGTCGGTCGAGCGGTAGACGAAGGAGTTCGGGCCGTAGAGGCGCGACTTCTCGTCGCGGATCTTGTCCCACGTCGTCGCGAGCATGACGTCCGGGTTGCCCTTGTCGATCGCGACGTCGATGGCGCCGGTCGAAGCGCTCGCCGGCGTGAGCACGCGCGTCCACGTGCCGCCACCATCCTCGGTCAGATACAGGCCGCGGATCGGATTCGTGTCATGCAACGCGCCCTGGACGGCCACGAAGACGCGGTTGTCGTCGCGCGGATCGATGACGATCCGGCCGGTCGTGTCGCCGTCCTGGAGACCGACGTTCGTCCACGTCGTCCCGCCGTCGGTGGACTTGTAGACGCCGTTGCCGTAGTACGCCGAGCCGCCGCCGTGGTCGACCTCGCCGGTGCCGACCCAGACGACGCCGTGCGAGTCGACGGCGACCGCGCCGATCGACTGCGGCAGGTAACTGCCCCAGGTCGAGGAGAAGGTCGCGCCGCCGTCCGTGGACTTCCAGACGCCTCCGCTGCCGGTGGCGATGTAGACGACACCCTGGTGCGCGGGATCGGCGGCGATGTCGCGGAGCCGGCCGCCGATGTTGCTCGGGCCGAGGTTCGTCCACACCTGATCCGTGCTCGGCGACCCCTTGCTCGCCTCGCCGGCCGCCTTGGACTGCGCGATCGCCTCGGTCACAGCGGCCGCCGGGATGCTGCCGTCGTCGTTGGCCCGCTGGAGGTACATCCAGTCGTCGGCCCCGACGGGGTCGGCCGTTGCCTCCGGCGCGGCCGCCGGTACCGGCGCCGCCCCGTCGCTCCTGGTGATCGCTGCGGTGCCGACAGCGAAAATGATCGCGAGGACCGCTGCAGCGGCCACGAACGCGGCATGCTTCTTGTGCATCGCTTCGCCTACCTCCCCTTGGTCTGGCGCGCCTGCGCCCACTCCGCCGATAGCGTCTCTTGGTGGCCTCAGCCTCGGAGGGACGCCCGGTCGCCGCGGGGAGAGTATCAGCGAAATGTTCCGAGTCCCGAGCGGCTGTGACGGCCGTGTGGCCCTGGGCCTGACGACGGAATCACGTGCTCGGTGACCGCCGCCGATGGGCCGTCGTCGGGGTCGCGGTGGCAGCGCTGGTGGTCGTTCTGGGCACGACGTTGCTCACCCGGGACGACCCGAATGACCCCTGCCAGGCTCCGCGCGCCGCTCCTCCTGCTCAGACGGCGCTCCTGCCGGCCGGGTTGTCCTTCGACGAGGTCGGAACGGTGACGCGCGTCCGGAAGGTGTCGGGAAACGTCGTGGTGCTGGCGGTGACGACGAAGCCCATCGACGAGGCGACCGTGCTGATCCAGGATGCGGTCACCGCCGCCGGCTACCGCCCCGCCGGGATGGACAACGAGGGCTTCGAGGCGGAGGTCTTCTTCACCTCTGGGCCCTATGCCGCAGGACAGGCGCGCGTGCGGCGGACCGCCTGCAAGGGTCGGTGGGACGTCGACCTCGTCCTCCTCGACCGCGCTACCGCACCCCGGCGCGCAAGCCGCGGTACGACGACCCCCTAGCCGGCGCTACTCGCGCCGAGGAACTCGAGCACCAGCTCGCTGACGCGTTCTGGCGCGTCGAGTTGCAGCCAGTGGCTCGCGCCTTCGACCCGCTCGTACCGCCACGGCCCGCTTACGTGCTCGCCGGAGCGGAGCATCCGCTCCTCTGTGAGGTAGTTGTCGCCGCTACTCCAGACGCCGAGCGTCGGCGCGGCGACCGGCGGCAGCGGCGGCATCTGCTCGAGCTCGCGCTGCGGCGCGGCGTTCGCGCGGTACCAGTTCAGGGCAGGGGTGAGCGCGCCCGGCCGCGAGAGGTCGGCGACGTAATACTCGATGTCGCCGGCGCCGCGCAGAAGCTCTCGCATGAGCTTCCAGTCGTCGCGCGGCAGCACCCCTTCCGCAACCCCCGGGAACTGGAACCAGAGCTGGTACCA
>JBJMJE010000333.1:0-12387 GCA_045806505.1 Gaiellaceae bacterium | reverse complement strand
AGCCGCTGCTCCGCTCGCCGAAGCTCGGGCCGCTCCTCTGGCAGCTGCCCCCGAACTTCCAGTACGACGCCGACCGGCTCGCCCGCGCGCTCGAACACACCGCCTACGACGGCTACCGCCACGCGTTCGAGTTCCGCCATCCGTCGTGGTTCCGCGAGGAGACGATGACGCTCCTGCGCGAGCACAACGTCGCGCTCGTGATCGGCGACCGGCCGCAGGTCAACGACTTCCAGACCCACGAGCTGACCGCCGACTTCACGTTCGTTCGCTTCCACGGCGGGACGCACGGGTGGAACGGCAACTACTCGCACGCCGAGCTCGACCTGTGGGCCGAGCGGATCGCCTCGTGGTCGGATGGGGTCGACGTCTTCGCCTACTTCAACAACGACTGGGAGGGTTACGCGATCGAGAATGCGCTCTACCTCAAGCAGCGCCTGGGACAGGAGGCGCCGGCCGACCGCGGGCTGCTCGCGTTTGCGCACGCGGAGGCGGCTCAGGGGTGACCAGCAAGTCGCGCCTGCACCGCCCGCACGCGGCGGTCGACCGCTACGCTCGCCGGCAGGTGGCCACGCACGAGGAGATCCTGCAGGCGCTCGGCCGGGTGATCGACCCCGAGCTGCGCAAGCCCGTGACGGAGCTGGGCATGGTCCGGGACGTGCGGATCGACGGCGGAGCGGTCGCCGTCCGGATCGCTCTCACCGTTGCCGGTTGCCCGCTCCGGTCGAGCTTCGAGGACCAGGTGCAGGAGCACATCGCGTCGCTGCCGGAAGTGACGTCCGTCTCGCTCGAGTTCGACGTCATGAGGCCCGACGAGCGCGCCGCCTTGACGACGCAGCTGCGAGGCGGAACCGAGGTTCGCGGGATTCAGCTGCCGGCGACGACGCGGGTCCTCGCGGTTGCGTCCGGCAAGGGCGGCGTCGGCAAGTCGACGCTGACGGTCAACATCGCCGCGGCGCTCGCCGCGCGGGGACGCGAGGTCGGTGTGCTCGACGCAGACATCTACGGCCATTCGATCCCGCACATGCTCGGCATCGACCAGAAGCCGGTTGTCGTCGACAAGATGATCGTCCCGCCGGTCGCGCACGACCTGAAGCTGATGTCGATCGGGTTCTTCCTCGACGACAACCAGCCGGTCATGTGGCGCGGCCCGATGCTGCACCGCGCGCTCGAGCAGTTCCTGTCGGACGTGCACTGGGGAGAGCTCGACGTGCTCGTCGTCGACATGCCGCCGGGGACGGGGGACGTGGCTATCTCGCTCGGGCAGCTCCTGCCGCGCGCGGAGGTCATCGTCGTGACGACGCCGCAGCCTGCGGCGCAGGAGGTCGCGGCACGAGCGGCGCTGATGGCGCAGAAGACGTCGATGCGGCTGCTCGGCGTGGTCGAGAACATGACCGGCGACGTCTTCGGCAGCGGCGGCGGCGAAAGGCTCGCGCTGGAGCTCGGCGTGCCGATGCTCGGGACGATTCCGCTCGACCCGCGGTTGCGCGAGGCAGGCGATGCCGGCGACCCGCTCGTGACGCCGGAGATCGCGGCGATCGCGGCGCGCGTCGGCAAGGCGCAGCCGGGCGGCATCCTGAAGCCGCTCACGCTCGTCTCCTAGCGTTGGATCCCTTCGAGCGGCTGCGCGCGCTCGGCTTCGACGACCGCGACGCGCGAACGCTCGCCGACCACTTCATCGATGCAGAGGCGCGCGGGAAGGCCGGACACGGGTTGTCACGTGTCGACTGGCTCGAGACGCTCGACTGGATCGACGCGTCCGCGAAGCCGCGGCGGGACATGCACGAGCCCGGCTACGAGCGCTGGGACGGGAACGGCGCGCTCGGCTACCTCACGCTCGCGGAGATCGTGGAGGCGACGCTTGCCGACCCGCCCGAGCACGCCCGTGTCGTCGTCGGCCGCAGGACGTTCCCGACGGGAATGCTCGGCTACTGGGTGCGCAAGCTCGCCAATGGCGGGCTCGTCGCGGCGCTCACCGCCACGTCACCCCGGCGGCTCGGCCATCCGGACGGCGGGCCGAAGCTCACCGGGACGAACCCGCTCGCGATCGCGATCCCCTCGAGCGACGGCAGGCCGATCGTCGCCGACGTGTCGATGGGCAAGGTGACGTACGGCGCGGTGCTTGCAGGCCTCGCCGACGACGCGGATCTCGTTCCGTTCGGCGGCGAGAGTGCGCACAAGGCATTCGCGCTCGCGGTCGGCCTGCAGCTCGTCGTCGACGCGCTCGCCGGCGAGGAGCACGGCGTGTTGCTGGTGGTCGCACGCCCCGAGCACGATCCGGTGCCGGCATTCCGCGACCTCGCGCGGGGCGTGCGCCTACCGGGCGACTAGGGCCTGTTCCGACCGTTCCTCGTCTGGTCGGGCGCGTGCAGCGCAGGATTCTCGTCGAAGAAGCCGTCCGGCACGATGCGGAAGCCGAGCGACTCCGTCGGCATCACCGGGTACTCCTCGACGCGCGGGTGGTGGGTCAGCGCGAGCGTGTACCAGGCGACGACGTCACGGCCGTCGAGGCTTTCGCCCGAGTTGTAGGAGGAGAGCCCGTTGCCCGGCTGGCCCTGATTCGGGTAGTCGCCGGCTGCGTACAGCTCACCGTCCTTGTAGCGCGTCACCCAGAACGGATGCTGCGCGAACGGCGCGCGCAGCAGCGCCGGGAAGTCCGGCCGCTGGCGAGGGATCCCGTCGTCGCCCGGCTCGAGCGCATAGCCGGTCGGCTCGCCCAGGGCATTCACCTTCGATGCGTTTTCGATCACCCAGCTGCGATTGCTCGCGCCGTCCGAGTCGCGGAACTGCTCCGTGAGCAGCGGCGTCTCCTGGGCGGCGAAGGCGTTTCCTGCCGCGCTCGCTGTCGGCACGATGTTCTGCTCGACGACGCGGTTGTCGACCCCGTCGACGTCGAAGTCGATCCGGAAGCTGATGAAGTGCTGGTGGTTCGGCGCGGCGATGTTCGGCGTGACGGTCTTCCCCGTCCGGTTGCCGTCGGCGGCGGAAGCGATGCCCTGGTTCAGCGTCGTTCCGCTCGCGTTCACGTGGACCTCGATCGATCCATCCTGGTGGAAGACGAACTCTTCCTCGTAGGTGTAGTTCCCGATGAAGTACGCGGACTTCACGACGAGCTCGCGCGCGAACCGCGCGTCGCGCTCGAACGTCGTGGGATCCGTGCGCTGCCACAGCGAGCCCGCGTCCCGCTCGTACATCGCGATCGCGTGCGGCAGGACGTACGACCCGCCCTTGCTGCCCGTGTCTCCCGCGAGGACGCTGTCGAAGAAGACGGCGTTCTCGGGCACGTCGACGTTCTTCTCCTGCTCCACGGCGAACTGGCCGAGGTTGTACTCGCCGACGTCGAAGGCCGAGCGCCACGTCCAGTTCGAGTCGTCGAGACCGTACGGGACGTAGATCTCGGCCAGAGCGAGCCGGTAGATGATCGGCCGCACAGCGCCGTTCTCCTCGTAGCCGACGCGGTCGAGCACGAGCCCCTCGCGCGGACTGAAGTCGGCGCGGAAGTGCCAGCCTTGCCAGACGACGCTACGGCCGTCGACCGTGAAGCTCGGTCCGTTCGGCTGCTGGACGACGAGCGGCTTCAGGCCGCTGCGTTGGTCGCTCGCGGCGCCGGGATTCGTCGTGTCCACCGGACGTGTCCCGGTATCGACGAAGTCGATGACGCGGTCGTGGTTCATGTCGAGCGTGATGACGACGCCCTCGATCGGGCGGTCGTAGGGATTCGGGAGCTTGCCGCGGTAGAACGCAAGCGCCCGGAGGAGGCGCGTTCCCGCCGGCGCCGGCGCCGCCGCGTCTCCCGGGGCCCAGACATCCACGTACACGTCGTCGGGGTCGATCCCTCGGTCGCGCATCGCCTGCTTGAACGGCTCGTACGCGTGCACGAGCGCGTCGGCCATGCCGTACTCGCTGAGGTACACGGCCGGCTGTGCGCTTGCACGTGGAGTCCACGACACGAGCTGCTTCGCGCGAAGATCGACGACCGCCTCGTACAGCTTGTTCGCGCTGTGGTCGAAGACGTTCGCGAAAGCGCGGCGCGGGAACTGCGTGCCGGGCGACCACGCCGCAGTGGCCTTCGCGGGCTCGTCGAGCCTCACGATCGGGAAGAACGTGCCGGGCGCGAGATTCCGCGCCTGCTCGATCACCTTGAAGGTCGTCTGGATCTCGTCGGCCGACAGCGGGTCGAGCGGGTCAGTCGCCGCTGCCGATGCACCGAGCGTCGCCGCCGGGCGGCCACGACCGGACGGCGGCGCAGCGCCGACGAGCGCGGCAGAGATGAGCGCCGCCAGCACGGTGAGCGCTGCCGCGACAACGGTTGCAGTCCGCTTCGGCATGAGACCTCCCTCGAATTGACTCGCGGGAATAGCCCCGCCCCCAGCGACCACCTTCCGCCGTTCGACCCGCTCTGTCAACTGCGGGTCGCGCCGAACGGCGAGCGGGCTACGCGATCAAGCGGGGTAGTCGGGCCGGTCGCGGATCGAGTCGAAGTCCGTGTCGCCGGCGGCGGTCTTCTTCGTCGTCTCCGGCTCGAGCTCGACCGAACGCTTCAGAAGCTCGATCGCGGTGTCGGCGTCGCCGAAGCGGGCCTCCATGCACGCGGCGTTGTAGTAGCCCTGCCACGCGTCGGGCGAACGGTCGATCGCCTCCTGGATGAGCGCGCGTCCGCGCTCCATGTCGCCCTGCTCGGCGAAGCAGTACGCGGCGAAGACGTCCTCCCATGCCGAGGGCTCGAAGACGACGCCTGGCTTCGCACCGACGGCGAGGATGAACGTGTCGTCCTCGGCCGCGATCGCGCCGCGCCGCGTGCCGGGTCGCACGAAGACGAGCGTGCCCGACGGCGCGTCGACCTTCTCGTCGTCGAGCGTGAACGTCGCGCGCCCGCGGAGCACGACGTACATCTCCTCGTGGCCGTCGGGCTCGGAGTGCTCTTCGAGCACCCGCTGCCCCGCCTTCTCCGCGCTGTAGGCGTTGGAGCCGAACGCGCTGATCCCGAAGCGGCGCCGCACCGGACGCCAGACGAACTCGCCTCCGTTCACCGGCATGACGTCCAGCTCGTCGACGTGCGCGATCTCATATGCGCTCAACTCGTCCTCCTCAGCGCGTCGAGCACGACGGGATCGACCCGCTCGACGCCCTCGACGCGCATCTCGTAGTTCTCGGTCCCGGCCCAGTCGCTCAGCGCCTGCTCGAGCTCGCCCGAGTACCCGAGCTTCGCCAGCCGCTCCGTCAGCTCCGAGCGGAGCTCCTCGTCCAGGTCGACCCACTCGTCCTTCGGCGTGCGCCCGAACAGCGCGTCGTGCAGCCGGTAGATCCGGCGCAACTCCTCGAGCGGTCGCTCGTGATCGTCGACCCGCAGCTCGACGACGACGTCCGAAAGCCCTGCGTACCCGGCGTCCTTCTCCACGACGAGCAGCGCCGCGGACTGCTGGCCGCGCTTGTCGCCGCCGGCCGCCTGCGCGGCGTCGAGGCAGTCGAGGAGCCGTTCCGCGAGCGGCCTTGCCGCACACGCCTCGAACGTCTCGGCGAGAGCGTCGACGGTCTCGGCCGAGACGAGGATGTTGCCCTGCGCCGCGTAGCCGTCGCCGGTACGGCCGCCCGCCCAGTCGTGACACTCGCCGCCGGTGTACGTCGCGGCGGCGCCGCGCGCGTCGACGATCCCGAGCTGTCGCTGCTCGCGCCCTTCGTCCGCCTCGGTCAGACGATTCACGACCTCCTGCGCCGGCAATCCCTGCCGCAGCAGCGCGAGGCCGTCCGGCCCGTACTGCGGGTTCGCGTACGACTGCGTCGCGACGGCGCCCACGCGGGCCTCCGCCCACGGCACGACAGAGCCGACCGCGAGGAACTTCGACTGCGTCGCGACGCCCCACTGGGCTCGATCGAGGTCGCACGCCACGATCGAATACGTCGCAACGACTTCTGTCACAGCTCGATCGAACCGCCCGGCTCGATCTCCGCCACGTCGACGTCCGGCGCCAGCTCCTTGAGCTGCTGCGGCGTGCCCGCGAGGATCGGGAACGTCCCGAAGTGGCACGGCACGCATCGCTTCGTCCCGAGCAGCTCGAGCGCGACGGCCGCCTCCTTGGGGTCCATCGTGTAGTGGCCGCCGATCGGAAGCACCGCGACGTCGGGTGAGTAGAGACGTCTGATCAGCTGCATGTCGCCGAAGACGCACGTGTCGCCGGCGAAGTAGACCTTCGTCCCGTCCTCGAGCTCGAGGACGATGCCGCACGGCTCGCCCATGTAGGCGCCGTCGTTGTTGCTCGAGGAGTGGAACGCGTTGGTGAGCGTGAACTTGACGCCGTCGACGTCGACGGTGCCGCCCTTGTTCGCGTCGTGCGCCTTCTCGACGCCCTGGCCGCTGATCCAGTCGGCGAGCTCGACAGGTGCGACGACGTCACACGAGTGCTTCTTGGCGAGCTCGACCGCGTCGCCGACGTGGTCGCCGTGCCCGTGCGTGATGCCGATGATGTCGACGCGCTCGGGCTGCTGCTCGCTCTCGGGGCACTTCGGGTTCCCGTTCAGGAACGGGTCGATGTACACGCGTTTTCCGCCGGGCGTGTCGACGCGAAAGCTCGCGTGGCCCAGCCAGGTGAGTGTTCCGGACATGCGGCCGAGACTAACGAACGGGCGTCCCCTCGGGCAGCGAGCACCCGGTCAAGAAGGAGCGTCCGACGGGGACGCGAATCTGTGCCGCGTGAGGCGCTCCGCACTTTCGGCCGCGCTCGTTCTCGCCGCGGTCGTCGCAGCAGCCGCGGGCGCGCGCGCCGCGGCGCTCTACCTCGTTCTCGCCGCGATCGTGGCGGTTTCCATGGCCGCCCTGTCCTTCTTCGGCGAGCTCGTCGAGGGGAGCGCGGATGCCGAGGCGGGGGCGCTCTACGTCGGCCTCTCCACTCTCGCGCTGATCCTGCTCGTGCTGGGCGCCGCGGTTCGCTCGCACACGCTCGCCGATCAGGCCGTCCCGGCTCTCGGGCTGTCGACGCTCGTGGCTGCGCTCGTGCTCCTCGGCGTGCAGTTCGCCGTCTGGAGCTCGTTGCGATTGTCGCGTTACCGTCTGGTGAACGCGCGACACAGACCTGCATCAGACGTGTAGAACTGTCGCAATGGAACGCCTGGCCCGGTTGGTCATCCGGCGCCGCGGGATCGTGATCGGGCTCTGGCTCGTCCTGACGGTCTTCGGCGCGTACTCGGCGGCTCGTGTCTCGAACCGCTGGCTCGAGTCGTTCTCGATCCCCGGGTACTCCGCCTACGAGGCGAACCAGCGGACGCTGCACACGTACGGCAGCGGCGAGCAGTTCCCGCTCGTCGCCGTGATCAGCACACCGGGTCGAGACGTCACGAAGGTCGCGGGTGTCGCGGCGGCGTTCAAGGCCGCGGCGGCGAAGAACCCGGGCGGGCGCTACAGCGACTTCTTCACCACGCACGACCCGATGTATCTGTCGAACGACCGCGCGACGGCCTTTGCGGAGATCTTCCCCGCGGGCAACCAGGGCTTCGAGACGGTCTCGACGGAGAAGCCGACGCGCGCCGTGCTGAAGCGGCTGGCGCCGGAAGGCTCTGACGCCTACCTCACCGGCCACGATCCGCTCTATGCGGCGTCGTCGGGCGGCGACTCGGGCGGCCCGAGCGTGTTGCTCGAGGCGGCGATCGGGGGCCTCGGCGCGCTCGTGATCCTGCTCTTCGTCTTCGGCACGCTGCCGGCCGTCGCCATGCCGTTGCTCGTGGCAATCGCGTCGATCCTGAACACGTTCACGCTCGTCTGGGCGTTGACGTACGTCGCCGACGTCTCGATCGTCGTGCAGTTCCTCATCGCGCTGGTCGGCCTCGGCGTCGCGATCGACTACGCCCTCCTGATGATCTTCCGCTTCCGCGAGGAGTTGCGGCACGGCCAGGACTCGGACGGCGCCGTCGTCACGACGATGCAGCACGCCGGCCGCTCCGTGATCGTCTCCGGCTCGACCGTGGCCGTCGGCCTCCTGAGCATGCTCGTCATACCGCTGCCCTTCATCCGCTCGATCGGCATCGGCGGCATGCTGATTCCGGCGGTCTCGGTGATCGCCGCGATCACGCTGCTGCCCGCGATGCTGTCCCTGCTCGGGCCGCGCATCAACAGCGCGCGGGTGATGCCGAAGCGCATCGTCGAGGGAACGGATCGCGAGGCGGGCTTCTGGAACCGCTGGGCGTCGTTCGTCGTCCGCAGGCCGCTTCCGGTGGCGATCGCCGGGCTCGTGATCGTCGGCGTCGTCCTCTCGTACGGGATCCAGCTCAATCCGAGCGAGGCCCAGGCGAAGGACCTCCCGGGCGGCGGGAACGCCGTCGACGGACGTGCGGCGCTCGTTGCGGCGGGCGTAACGGCGGGTGTCTACAAGCCGTTCGAGATCCTCGTCGAGGGGAAGCCCACGCCGGCTGCCCTCGACGCGATCGCGTCGAAGGTTGGCTCGGCTCCCGGCGTGATCGGCGCCGCCGCGCCGCCGCAGTGGCGCAGGCCGGGCACCGCGATCGTCGAGGCGATTCCGGCACACGACGGCGCGGCCAAGGGCGTGCGGCCGGTGATCTCAAACCTGCAGGACGACGTGCTCCCGGCGCTCGCCGACCAGACGGGCCTGCGCGTGACGCTCGGCGGATCGGCGCCGGAGGAGCGCGACTTCGTGCACGCGGTCTACGGGAACTTCGGCTACGTCCTGCTGTTCGTGATCGTGCTGACGTACATCCTGCTTGCGCGCGCGTTCAGATCGCTGATCCTGCCGCTGAAGGCGGTCGTGCTGAACCTGATCTCCCTCGGCGCCGCCTACGGGATCATCGTCTTCATCTTCCAGAAGGGTCACGGTGCGGAGGCGATCTGGAACGTGCCGGCGACGGACGCGATCATCCCGTGGATCCCGCTGATGATCTTCGCGTTCCTCTACGGGCTCTCGATGGACTACGAGGTGTTCATGCTCACGCGCATGCGTGAGGCGTACGACGACGGCGAGTCGACGCCCGACGCGATCCGGCACGGCCTCGCGCGCACCGGCAAGCTCGTGACGAGCGCGGCGCTGGTGCTCGCGATGGCGTTCTTCGTGCTGTCGACGAGCCCGGGCACCGACATCAAGCAGTTCGGGATCGGGCTCGCCGCGGGGATCCTGTTCGACGCGACGGTGATCAGAGGGCTGCTCGTCCCGTCGATCATGTGCCTGCTCGGCAAGTGGAACTGGTGGATGCCGCGGTCGGTCGAGCGGGTGCTGCTGATCCGCCGCTCGGACACGCCGCAGGCAGCGCCCGCGCACGACACCGCGTAGCGGCATGAGCTTGCCGTCCGGCGCGGGCTGCGTGGCTGCCTCGAGAGCGACCTAACTTGACGACCACGCGCCGGTCCTAGCTCCTATGGGAGCGGCTCTCGCGACGGTGACCGAGGAGGATGGGGTCGTCGCGCGATCGGTAGACGTCGACGGGCTCACGCTCGCCGAGCTCCAGTTCTCCGCCGGCTACGTGCAGGCGCCGTTCGAGCCCGAACTGCCCTACCTCGCCGTCGTGCTGGCCGGATGCGTCGAGAAGACGTTCCGGCCGAAGACGATCCACCTGTCTGCGGCCGCTGCCGTGACGATGCCGTCCGGCGCCGTCCACGGAGCACGCTTCGGATGCGAAGGCGCGCGAATCTTGATCGTCAAGCCGAGTCGCGCGGCGGCCTGTCTCCACCGGCTGGTCGAGCTGCGTGGCCGCGGGCTTGACTGGCTAGCCTGGCGCCTCGCCGCCGAGCTTCGCGCCTCCGACGCGGCGGCGCCGCTCGCGGCCCAGGGGCTCGCGCTCGAGCTTCTCGCCGCCACCACGCGCGAGACGAGCGTCGAACGGCGGCAAGGCCGGCCGGCGACGTGGCTCCGGACGGCCGAAGAGACGCTTAGGGCACGGGCGGACGAGTGCGTTCGTCTGAGCGAGTTGGCGGAGGCCGTCGATGTGCATCCGACCCATCTGGCGCGTGCCTTCCGCCTTCATTACGGCGTGTCGGTCGGCGAGTACGGCAGGCGCCTCCGGCTTGGGCGCGCCGCCGCGGAGCTTGCTGGAACGGATATCGCGCTCGCGACGGTCGCCACGCGCGCCGGCTTCTCCGATCAGAGCCACTTCACGCGTCTCTTCAAGCTGCGGACCGGCGCGACTCCTGCGCGCTACCGGCAGCAGACGCAGTCGACGCTGCGCACGTTCCAAGACCCGTAACGCGCGTTCAAGACACCAGGCGCGCGCTCGCTCAACCTGGACGTGCGGATGGCGACGCTGCCGCTCGCAGACCCCAAGGAGGCAGTCATGCATCTGCGTCACGCGGTAGTGCTCGCCGGCATCGCCGGCATGCTCACGCTCCCGGTCACATCAGCCGGAGGATCGGGCGGAGCGGTTGCCGCCTCCGCGAACGGCAGTTCCCACTGGACGATCCCGCTTCCGAACCAGTTCGGCGTCGCGGTCGAGAACCGCACGCTGTCCTTCAACGCGCGCAAGTACGAGGACGGAAGCGTCTCGGGGCAGTTCGAATATCACCAGGTCGTCGAGGGCGAAGCGTTCAAGTTCGACGTCGACGTCACCTGCCTGAACGTCTACGACGGCTTCCGCGCGAAGCTCGGCGGCGTCATCAAGGTCAGCAGCGATCCGACGTTGCCGCCGGGAGTGTTCGCGTGGTTCCAGGCGCTCGACTACGGCGAGGGCGCGATCGCGCCGCCGGACCGGTCGAGTCTCATCGGCTTCGGAACCGAGGCGGCGAACGAGGCCTTCTGCAACAGCCCGAACCTGCCCCGCTTCGGGCCGTGGGACGTGCAGGGAAACATCAACGTCAGCGGCTAGAAGGTCAACGACGCCGCCGCGTGCCTCGCGATCTCGATCAGCGGCTGCACCGCGAAGAAGGAGCCAATCGTGACGACGAGCGCGAGACCGACGCCGATCTGCAGCGCGACCTCGCGCGGCGGCGACCCCCCGGCCGGAAGGAGCTGCAGCTCCGCGGGCGTGCGGAAGTACATCGCCCGGACCACGCCGAGGTAGTAGTAGAGCGAGACGAGCGTCGCGACGACTCCGACGATGATCAGCCAGACCCAGCCGCGATCGTAGGCGGCGGAGAAGGCGTAGAACTTGCCGACGAAGCCGCCGGTCAAAGGGAAGCCTGCGAAACCGAGCATGAACACCCACATGGAGACGCCGAGGAACGGTCGCTCCCAGCCCATCCCCGAGAGCGTGTCCAGCGTCACCGGCCCCTGGAGCTCGCGCTCGCGCGCGGCGACGACCGCGAAAGCGCCGACGGACATCGCGCAGTACGGAATCAGGTAGTAGAGCAACGCCCGCGCGCCGAGTGCATTGTTGGCGGCGATCGGGATCAGCATGAAGCCCGCGTGCGAGACAGACGAGTACGCGAGCATGCGTTTCACGTTTCGCTGCGCGAGCGCGGCGAGGTTCCCCACCGCCAGCGACGCGCACGCGAGCACCGCGACGGCGATCGTCCAGAGGTGCGCTTCCTGCGGGAAGGCGGTCCGCAGCACGCGCAGCATCACGATCAGCGCCGCGGCTTTCGTCGCCGCGGACATGAACGCCGTCACCGGCGTCGGCGCGCCCTGGTAGACATCCGGCGTCCACTGGTGGAACGGCGCGGCCGAGGCCTTGTAGCCGAAGCCGACGAGCATCATCGCGAGGCCGGCGACGAAGAGCGCGTCGTGCGGATCGGCGTTCGCGGCGATCGCGCTGAACTCGAGCTTTCCGGTGGCGCCGTAGACGAGCGCCGAGCCGAAGAGGAGCGCCGCAGAGCCGAACGAGCCGATGATCAGGTACTTGAGGCCGGACTCGAGCGACGTCTCGAGCTCCATGTCGATCGCGCACAGGACATACAGCGCGATCGAGAACCACTCGAGGCCGAGGAACAGCGTCATCAGATCGTTCGCCTCGACGAGGAACGCCATCCCCCCGGCCGACGCCGTCAGCAGCGCGTAGTACTCGCCCGTGTGGTCAACGCGCGTCCGGTGCCCGTAGGAGATTCCCACGGCGAGGAGACCGGCTCCGGCGACGAGGATCTGCGCGTAGGCGCCGAAGCGGTCGCGCGTGATCGCGTCGGCCACCTCGAGCGTCGCCCGGGCGCTATCCGCGAAGAGCCAGCCGGCCATCACGCCCGCGCCGACGAACCCGAGCGCGGCGACCGACGCGGAGAAGATCTTGCGGGCCGCCGCCGGCACGAGCACCGCGGCCAGCAGGCAGAGCGCCGACGCACCGAGGAGCACGAGCGACGGCGAGAGGGCGAACCAGTCGACGTTGGGCGTCGGCATCAGAACGTCAGGTGGTCGGTGACCGCGGCGGGCCAGGCCGACAGGACGAGGAGCAGCGCGACGAGCGGTGCGACGACCGCCAGCTCCGCCGGGCGGAGGTCGAGCGCCTGGTCGGGCACCGCCGAGCCGACCTGCC
>JBJMJE010000332.1:0-4440 GCA_045806505.1 Gaiellaceae bacterium | reverse complement strand
CGGCCTCCAATGGGCACGCGCGCGAAGCGCGCCTGCCCGGTTTTCGAGCGAGGCGGAGCCGAAGGCGAAGCCGCATGGCTAGGAAGCTTCCGCGGCTCCAGCGCCGGCTCGGGACCTACGACCTCTTCGGTGTCGCCTATGGCGAGATCGCGAGCTCGATCTACTTCGCGCTCGGGATCATCGCCGCGCACGCGCTCGGCCTGACGCCGTTCGTCCTCCTCTTCACCGGCTTGCTCTTCCTGACGGTCGCGCTGTCGTACGCGGAGGGCACGACCGAGCTGCGGGAGACCGGGGGCGCGGCGACGTTCGTCCGCCGCGCGTTCAACGACCTCGCCGGCTTCGTCGCGGGCTGGTCGCTCTTCCTCGACTACCTGATCGTCACCGCCCTCGCGGCGCTCTTCCTGCCGCATTACTTCGGACACGCGATCGGCGTCACCGCGCTCGACTCGAGGCCGTGGGACACGATCATCGCCGTCGCTGTCGTCATGGCGATCGGCGCGGCACGCCTCACGCGCCGGAGGCGGATCTACACGGCGGGCGCGGGCGTCGCGGCCTTCGACCTCGTCACCCAGCTCCTGCTCGTCGTGCTCGGCCTCGCGCTGCTCTGGTCGCCGGACGCGCTGACGAAGGGCGTGGATTTCGGCAGCTCTCCGTCGTGGCATCAGATCGTGTTCGCCTTCCCGCTCGCGATGCTCGCCTACACCGGGCTCGAGACCGTCGCGAACCTCGCCGAGGAGACGCGGCGGCCGGGAGTGCAGCTGCCGAAGAGCCTCTTCGCCGGCATCGGCGCCGTCGTCGCGGTTTACGTCGCGATCGCGTTCGTCGGGCTGATGGCGTTTCCCGTCCGCGACGGAGCGACCGAGCTCGGCACGACCTGGGCGGGCGCGCCGCTGATGGGCATCGTCGCCGCCCTCGCCCCGCACCTGCCGAACTGGCTGCACGTCCCGCTGCGCTTCTACGTCGGCATCTCGGGCGCGTTCATCCTGCTCCTCGCCGCCGCAACGTCACTCTCCGGCTTCGGTCGGCTCGCCTACTCGCTCGGCGAGCACGGGCAGCTGCCGCGCGCATTCGGCCGTCTCCACCGGCGCTCGCTCGTCTCGCCGCAGGCCGTGGTCGCGGCGGTCGGAATCTCCTCCGGGATCATCATCGCGGTCTCGCCGCTCGAGCGGCGCTACTCGTTCCTCGCGAGCCTCTTCAGCTTCGGCGTCCTCCTCGCGTTCACGGCAGCGCAGCTAGCCGTGATCCAGCTGCGGCGGACCGACCCGCGCCGCCGCCGCCCGTTCAAGGTTCCGTTCAACGTGAACGTTCGCGGCGTGGAGGTTCCCGTGCCGTCGGTCGTCGGCGCGGTCTCGACGTTCGCGATCTGGATCGCCGCGCTGGCGACGCACCCCGCCGCCAGATACGTCGGCCCGGCCTGGCTCCTCATCGGGCTCGTGGTCTACGGGCTGGTGCGCCGCGAGCGCGGCGCCGGGCTGCTCGAGCACGTCGTGTCGACGGACGAGCAGGTCGTTCCGGAGGCGACGTTCGCGAGCATCCTCGTGCCGATGAAGCTCGGCGACATCGGCGAGGAGATGGTCGCCACCGCGGTGAAGCTCGCGCAGGAGAGCGGCTCGCGCGTCGACGCGTTGCACGTGATCAAGGTGCCGCTGGACCTTCCGCTCGATGCGCCGATGGGCGACGAGGAGGAACGCGCGGTCGCGTCGATCGACGAGGCGAAGGCGCTGGGCGCGGATCACGGCGTCGAAGTGCGCGGCATCGTCGTCAGGTCGCGTGCGATCGGAGACGCGATCGTGAAGGCGGCGAAGGACTCGGAGGCCGACCTGATCGTCCTGGGCTCGGCGCCGCGCTGGCGGCGGCAGTCGCGGTTCTTCTCCCCGACGGTCGACTACGTTCTCAAGAAAGCCCCGAGCGAGGTCCTGATCGTGGCGTTTCCGCAGGGGGTCCTCGAAGAGGAGGTGGCATCGGCATGAGGGATCCGAGAGACGAGCAGTACGCACGCATCCTCGTCGAGACCTGCATCGACGTGCAGCCCGGATGGCAGGTGATCGTCCTCTCCGGCCCGCTCGGCCGTCCGCTCTTCGCGGAGGTCGCACGCGCGGTTGCGCGCCGAGGCGCTTACGTGCTCCCGAGGCCGTTCTTCCCGCTCGGGCCTGTCCCCACGGAGTGGATCAACGAGGCGTCCGACGACCTGCTGCGCAAGATGTCGCCGATCGAGGAGCACGTCGGGCTGAACGCCGACGCGTTCGTCGCGATCGTCTCGCCGGAGAACACGCGTGAGGCGTCGGCCGTCGATCCGCGCCGTCTCCAGTTGCTGCAGGAGAGCAGCCTGCCGTTGATGCAGCGCATGCTCTCCGGCGGCCTGCCGTGGGTCGGCTGTCACTACCCGACGCCGGCGCTCGCGCAGGACGCGGGCATGAGCTTCGAGGAGTACAGCGACTTCCTCTACGGCTCGGTGCTGATCGACTGGGAGGCCGAGCGCGAACGGATGTCGCGCATCAAGGATCTGTTCGATGCGGCCGACGAGGTGCGGATCGTCGCGGCCGGAACCGACCTCCGGCTCGGTCTCCAGGGCCGCGCCGGCCTGGTCGACGCAGGCGGCGCGAACATGCCTGGAGGCGAGGTTTTCTACTCGCCCGTCGAGGATTCAGCCGAAGGGACGATCGAGTTCTCGGAGTTCCCCGGCGTCTATGCCGGGCGCGAGGTCGACGGGATCAAGCTGACGTTCTCGGGCGGTCGCATCGTCGACGCCTCTGCGAGGACGAACGAGGACTTCCTCGTCTCCACGCTCGACACCGACGAGGGTGCGCGCCGCCTCGGCGAGCTCGGCATCGGCTGCAATCCGGGCATCACGCAATACATGAAGAACGTCGCCTTCGACGAGAAGATCGACGGCACCGTGCACGTCGCCGTCGGCAAGGGCTTCCCCCAGCTCGGGGGCGTCAACGAGAGCGTCGTCCACTGGGACATCGTCAAGGACCTGCGCGAGGGCGGCAGGCTCGAGGCCGACGGGCGCGTCGTGCAGGAATCCGGCCGCTGGCTACTCTGAACCGCTGGCTACTCTGAACCGGTGAAAGCGATAGTCATCGGCTGCGGGCGCGTCGGCTCGTCGATTGCGCGGCAGCTGTTCAGCGAGGGGTGGGACGTGACCGCGGTCGACGAGAAGGAGGACGCGCTCGCGCGCCTCGGCGAGGACTGGCGCGGCGGCTTCGTCCTCGGACACGGCATGGACGTGGACGTGCTGCGCGCGGCGGGAATCGAGGACGCGGATGCCGTCGTCGTCTCCACGGACGGCGACAACACGAACATCGTGATCGGCCAGGTCGCCCAGAAGCGCTTCGCCAACCAGTGCGTCGTCGTCCGCCTGCTCGACCCCGCCCGCGCGGTCTTCTACCGCGCTCGCGGCCTCAGAGTCGTCTGCCCGACGGAGACGGCGATCGCCGAGGTCACGGACGCGGTGCGCGCGTGCGAAGTGCCGCAGACGGTCGAGGTCCGCTGATGTACGTCCTGATCTGCGGCGGCGGCAAGGTCGGCGCGAACCTCGCGCGGCTGCTCCTGCGCGCCAATCACGAGGTAACGCTGATCGAGCAGCGAGCGGACCGTTTCGAGTCGCTCGAGGAGGAGTTCGAGCACGTCGTCCAGCGCGGCGACTCGACCGAGCTGTTCGTGCTGGAGCGCGCCGGGATCAAGCGGCCGCCGGACCTCGTGCTCGCCGTCACCGGCGACGACGAGGACAACCTCGTCATCTGCCAGCTCGCGAAGGAGCACTACGGCGTCCCGAAGGTGATCGCACGCGTCAACGACCCGCGCAACCAGGCGCACTTCGACCTGCTCGGGATCGCGCCGACGATCTGCGCGACCTCGAACATCATGGGGCTGATCGAGCACGAGGTGCCGGAGCACGGCCTCGTGCACCTGCTCGAGCTGCGCAACGAGAACCTCGAGATCGTCGAGGTACAGATTGCCGAAGGATCGCCGGTCGCAGGTAAGCGCGTCGAGCGCCTCGAGCTGCCCGACGGCGCGCGGCTCATCTCCGTCACGCGTGACGGGCAGTCCGAGATCGCCGTCGGCGCGACGGAGCTCAAGCCGGGCGACCAGGTCCTCGCGATCCTCCAGCCGGGCAAGGAGGACGAGCTGCGCAGGGTGATGCTCAAGCGGTGAGGCGCGCGCTCGTCGTGATCGCGACGGCGCTCGTCGCGGCGTCGTGCGCAAGCGCGCAGGGCGAGCGGTCCCAGCTCCGCCTGCGCACGCTGTTCTCGGGGCTCGACTCGCCGCTCTATGCGACGGTCGCGCCAGGCGAGCCGAACAACCTCTACATCGTCGAGCAGCCGGGGAGGATCCTCGTCGCGACGAACGGGAAGCTGCGCGCGAAGCCGTTCCTCGACATCCGCCGGCTCGTCCGCTCCGGCGGCGAGCAGGGGCTGCTCTCGGTCGCGTTCCACC
>JBJMJE010000331.1:0-18426 GCA_045806505.1 Gaiellaceae bacterium | reverse complement strand
GGCGGGGTCGACTGGCACGCGCGCGTGTCGCTCGACGGCCGCCTGCTCGGCGAGCACGAGGGCGGGTACGCGCATTTCTCCTTCGATGCCGGCCGCCTCCGCCCGGGCAGCGAGCACGAGGTGGTCGTCGACGTCTTCGATCCCGCCGACGACGCGTTCGGCCAGCCGAAGGGCAAGCAGCGCGGCAGCGGCGGCATCTGGTACACGCGCACGACGGGCATCTGGCGCAGTGTCTGGATCGAGGCGGTGCCTGACGAATACATCCGCGAGCCCCGCGTGCGGTGGGGTCGCGGTCGTGAGCTCTGGTCACCCGAGCGGCCGGTCCTGCTCGACGGCGAGCTTCGCGCCGGCGACGACGCCGTGCGCACGTACGTCGGCGTACGCACGATCGGACGGCGCGGCCGCGAGCTGCTGCTGAACGGCGAACCGCTTCGCGTTGCAGGCGTGCTCGACCAGGGCTTCTGGCCGGACGGCGTCTACACCCCGCCGGGCGACGACGCGCTTCGCGGCGACGTGGAGGCGGTGAAGGCGATGGGCTTCAACCTCGTGCGCAAGCACATGAAGGTCGAGGACCCGCGCTGGTACACGTGGTGCGACCGGCTCGGCCTGCTCGTCGCGCAGGACATGCCGTCGAGCCACGACCTCTCGACGGAGATCTCGCTCGAGCGGTTCCTCCGTGAATGGCTCGAGATCGTGCACCAGCTGCGCAGGCACCCGTGCATCGTGATGTGGATCCCGTTCAACGAGCACTGGGGCGAGCCGCCGCCGGATTTTCAGCGCGACGTCGTGCGCGCAACGCGCGCGGCCGATCCCTCGCGACTCGTCGTCGATGCTTCGGGCTGGAACCAGCTCGAGGACACGGACCTCGCCGACGTGCACGACTACGGCGCGCAGCTGACGAAGCACCGCGACGCGCGCGACGACCTTCCGCTCTGGTTCGGCGAATGCGGCGGCATCTCGCTCGCCGTCGAGGGCCACTCGCGACCGGCCGACTTCTCGTACCGCGACGTCGCGGGCGGCGACGAGCTCGCGGACGGCTATCGCCGCGTGGTGGAGCAGGTTCCGGACGACGTCGCCGGCTTCGTGTGGACCCAGCTCTCGGACGTCGAAGGCGAGCTCAACGGCCTGCTGACGTACGACCGGCTTCCGAAGACGAACGTCGCGCGGATCCGCGACGTCAACGAGAAGTTCCGTCAGACGCGTGGCCGGTGCCGCCCGACGATCGCCGAAGCGTCGACACCGCGCGGCAGCGTCCCGTAGCTGCGGCCGCCGTCGCCGCCGAGGCGCGTCGCGCAGAACGCATCGGCGACTTCGGGCGCGCCGTGACGCACGAGAAGCGAACCTGCGAGGCAGAGCGCGATCTGCTCGACGAGCCGTCGCGCGCCCCACGCTTCGGCGTCGCCGAGCGCGCTACGCAGCTGAGCGACGGCCCTATCGAGCCGCGCATCGAGGCCGGCCGCGAGCTCGATCTCGCGCAGGACGGCGTCGGCGCTGTCGGGCCGGCGCTCCAGCGCGCGCAGGACGTCCAGCGCCTGCACGTTCGCCGGTCCCTCCCAGACCGAGTTCAGCGGGCTCTCCCGGTAGAGCCGCGGCAGCACGCTCTCCTCGACGTAGCCGTTGCCGCCGATGCACTCGAGCGCCTCGGCGACGAGCGGCGGCGTCGCCTTGCACACCCAGTACTTCGCGACGGTCGTGGCGAGCCGGCGAAACGCCGCGTCGTTCTCGTCGTACGCGCGCGCGAGCCTGAGCGCGAGCACCGTCGCCGCCTCCGAGTCGATGCACAGGTCGGCGAGGACGTTCTCCATGAGCGGCTGCTCCGCGAGCGGGCGCCCGAACGCGGCCCGATGCGCAGCGTGATGCGTGGCTTCCGCGACCGCGCGGCGCATCAGGCCGGTCGAGCCGAGGACGCAGTCGAGGCGCGTGTGCACGACCATCTCGATGATCGTCGCGACGCCGCGACCCTCCTCGCCGACGCGCCGCGCCCATGCTCCGTCCAGCTGGATCTCCGCCGACGCGTTCGAGCGGTTGCCGAGCTTGTCCTTCAGCCGGTCGATGCGGAACGCGTTGCGCCCGCCGTCCGGGAGGACGCGCGGCAGCAGGTAACACGTCAACCCGCCCGGCGCCTGCGCGAGCACGAGGAACGCGTCGCACATCGGCGCGGAGCAGAACCACTTGTGGCCGTGCAGCGTCGCCTCGTCGTCTCCCGCGCGCCGCGCGACCGTCTCGTTCGCGCGGACGTCCGAGCCGCCCTGCCGCTCCGTCATCGCCATTCCGCAGAGCGCACCCGCCTTGTCCGCCGCCGGCCGAAGCCCCGGGTCGTAGACGGTCGACGTCAGCAGCGGCGCCCAGTCGTCGAAGAGCGCAGGCTCCGCGCGCAGAGCCGGCACTGCGGCGAACGTCATCGAGAGCGGACATCCGACGCCCGCCTCGACCTCGGCGAGCGTGATGAACGCGGCGGCGCGGGCGACGTGAGCGCCCCGACGCGGCTCGCGCCACGGCGACGCGTGCAGGCCGTGCTCGACGCCGAGCCCGAGCAGCGCGTGCCACGCCGGATGGGACTCGACCTCGTCGATCCGCTCGCCGAACCGATCGTGCGTCCGGAGCCGCGGCGGGTTCTCGTTCGCGAGCCGGCCGAGCTCGAGCGGCTCGCCGCCCAGCATCCTGCCGAACGACCTGAGCCCCTCGTCCGCCCAGTCCGCGCCCTCGCGCGCGACCGCCTCGACGAGCGGACGGTTCTCGCCGTAGAGGTCGTATCCCTCGACCGGCGGCGGCTGGTTCGCCGTCCGCGGCTGGACCGTCGTCACTTCGTGAGCGTAACGACCGTGAGCACGGTCTTACCGGCGACCGCGGCGACGTTGAACGTCTGGCCGCGATAGCCCGAAAGGCCGACGGTCTCCGTGTACGTGCCGGGCTTCAAGTTCGAGACCTTCCACGCGCCGGACGCATTCGTCTTCGCGCTCTTCGACCCGACCGTGACGACGGCGCTCGCGAGCGGCGTCCCCGTCGCGTCGTAGACCGCGCCGGCGACCGTTCCGGTCGGAGACGTCGCCTGCGCGACCGTCTTCGCCGTCAGGGTCGCTGAGGCCGCCGACGCGTTGCCGGCGGCGTCGACCGCGCGCACCTGATACGCGTAGCTCGTCGCCGCCGCGAGACCCGCGTCCACGTACTGCGTCTGCGGAACCGTCGCCACGAGGACGCTGTTGCGATACACCCGGTAGGCCGCGACGCCGACGTTGTCCGTGGACGGGGCCCAGTCGAGCGCGAGCTGGTTCGTTCCCGCGACGACGAGCTTGAGGCCGCCAGGCACCGTGGGAGGCGTCGGGTCGGAGAACGGCCTCGTCGCCGAGCGCTCGGTGGAGCGCGCTCCCTCGCCGCGCGAATTGACGGCGCTCACCTGGTACCAGTACGTCGTCCCCGGCACCGCGGTGTCGTCGGCGTATGAAGACGCGGTTCCGATTGACGCGAGCAGGGTCTCGCCGCCGGAAGCGGTGCCGCGGTAGACGCGGTAGCCGCTCGGCGAACCGCCGGCGGCGTGCGGCGGCGTCCACGTCAGGTTGATCGCGGCCTTGTCCGCGATCGCAGCCGTGAGCGCCGGCGCCGCGGGTGCATTCGCCGGTGCCGTCGTGTTGCGCAGAACCACGAGGCCGTTGTTGTAGTCGGCGGCGGCCAGGTCGGGCGAGCCGTCACCGGTGAAGTCCTCGGCCGCGAGCGCCTGCTGCCAGTAGTGGCTCGCATACGGGATGCCGTAGCGCTCCTCGGGGAACAACGTGCCGTCCGGGCGCTGGCGGTGGATGCCGGCCGTGTTGTAGCCACCGTGGAGCAACGCGACGTCGGCGCGGCCGTCGAGGTCGAAGTCGGCTGTGTCGATCGGTTCGGGGATGTCGAGCGACGGATACGCGATCGGCGGATCGAGCTCCAGGTACTGGTTCTGCGCGAGCACCGCGATGAACGAGTTCGGCCAGTTGCCGCCGTAGCTCACGACGACGTCGGTCCGGCCGTCGCCCGTGAGGTCCCCGGTGCCGATGCCCCACGTTCCCCACGCGTTCGCGCCCGTCGGATACGAAGCGGCGCCGGGGCCGAGCCCGTCGGTGAGCTGCGGCCACACGTAGACGTTGTTGCCGGCTAGCCCGACGAGGTCGTCGCGGCCTTCGCCGGTGACGTCGGCGATCTCGAGATCACCTGCGGCGACCGGATACGTCGTCGGCTGTTTGAAACCACCCTGTGCGTCGTTCAGGAAGACGGCAACCGTCGAGCGTCCGGCGCTGGCGACATCGAGGCGGCCGTCGCCGTCGAGCTGTCCGAGCCGGATGAGGCGCGTGTCGGCGTAAGCCGTGACTGTCGGCGTGCCCAGCGCTCCCGCAGAGATCTGCGGGAAGACCTGCACGCCGTAGCCGTCGAGCCCGACGACGACGTCGGCTCTTCCGTCGCCCGTGACGTCGCCGACCGCCACCGAGGCGGGCGTGCCCGCCGTCGGATAGGAAACCGGAGGCGCAAGCGTGCCGTCCGCACGCTGCGCGAAGACGAAGACGTGGTAGTCGTTCGCCGGATCGAAGTAGGAGCTCGTGACGAGAACGACGTCGTTCCGCCCGTCGCCGGTCACGTCGCCGATCGCGACCGCCTGCGGCCATGACCCCACGAAATACGCCTGGTACGGGTCGAACAGCCTTCGCACCGGCACCGCCGAGAGCTCGTTCGACGGAACGCTCTCGCCGACCGAGTTGAAAGCCGTGACGCGGTAGTAGTACAGCGTGCCGCTGACGCCGCTCGTGTCCGTGTACGACGTGACGTTCGCGAGCGTCGTCAGCAGCGTCTCGTTGCCGCTCGCGGTGCCGCGATAGACCTTGTAGCCGCCGAGCGCCACACCGCCGTTGAAGCCCGGCGCATCCCAGGCGAGGCTCACGCTCGAGAACCCCGCCGTCGCCTGTCTCAACGTCGGCGCGCCCGGAGCGGAAGGCGCGATCGGCGTCGCGGACAGCTCGTTCGAGAAGGCGCTGTCGCCGACGGAGTTCACCGCCTTCACCTCGTAGAAGTACGTCGTCCCGTTGACGCCGCTGCTGTCGTCGTACGCTGTCGCGCTGCTGCCGAGCGTCGTCAGCAGCGTCTCGCCGCCGCTCGTCGTTCCGCGGTAGACCTTGTAGGCAGAGATCTCCGCGCCGCCGTCCGAGCTCCGTTTCCACACGAGGTGCACCGTCGAGTAGTCGCCGGTGGCGGCCGCGAGCGTCGGCGGATCGGGCACCCTCGGCGTCAGCGGCGTCGCGCTGAGCTCGTTCGACAGAGCACCCTCGCCGACCGCGTTCACCGCCGAAACCCGGTAGTAGTACTTTGTGCCGCCCGTGGCTCCCGAGTCGAGGAAGTTGGTGAGGTACGCCGACGTCGTCGTTGCGTACAGAGTCTCCGCGCCGGAAGCCGTCCCTCGATAGACGCGATATGCCGTGATCTCGGCGCCGCCGTTCGATGCAGGCTCGGTCCAGTCGAGAAACACCGAGTCGTAGCCGATGTTCGCCTCGGTGAGCGCCGGGGCATCGGGGACGGAAGCGGCGGTCGGCGTCGCCGAGACCTCGTTCGATGCCGCTCCTTCTCCGACCGCGTTCACCGCCGAAACCCTGTAGTAGTACTTCGTGCCGCCGGCCAGATTGCGCGTGTCGACGAAGCTCGTCGCCTCCGCCGGCGCCGTCGAGAAGAACGTCTCCGCGCCGGCGGAAGTGCCGCGGTAGATGCGGTAGCCGGTGACCGAGGCGCCTCCGGTCGAGGCCGGAGCCTTCCACGTCAGCGTCACGCTCAACTTGCCGGGCACGGCCGAGACGAACGCCGGCGCACCCGGAACGGTCGCGCCCGGCGGCGGCAACACGTTCCGCAGCACGACGAGGCCGTAGCCGAAGCTTGCACTCACGACATCGGGCATGCGGTCGCCGTTGATGTCGCCGACGGCGAGTCCGTGCGGGTTGTCCGTGCCCGGCTTGGTGTAGGTCTCCTTCGGCGCCAGCGTGCCGTCCGCACGCTGCCTGTAGACGGTCGCGCCGCCGTCGTCGACGAGGACGTCGGCGCGCCCGTCCGCGTCGAGGTCCGCGACCTCGACCGGCGCCGGGCTGCCGGGGCCCGGATACAGCACCGGCGTGCCGAGCGTGCCCAGCGCCGTCTGCGGGAAGACTGCGAGCTTGTCGTCGAACCAGTCGTCCGTCACGACGTCGTTGCGGCCGTCGCCGTTCACGTCGCCGACCCCGATCCCGCCGGTGAGGACGTTGCCCGGCAGGCTGTACGACGCCGTCTGCCCGAAGCCGCCCGTCGAGAGCTGCGGCAACACGCTGATGTTCGGCAAGAAGCTCTGACCGGACATGACGACGATGTCGTCGCGTCCGTCGCCGCTGACGTCGCCGACCTCGAGATCGTCGTAGCCGCCGTGGGGCGCCGCGTACGTGACCGGCGCCGACAGACCGCCGCCGCCGTTGTTGAACAGAACGCCGACGGTATTCGTTCCCCACCCGATTCCCACGACGTCGAGTTTCCCGTCGCCGTTGAGCTGTCCGACGCGGATCTTCTCCGCGTTCGTCGTCGGCACCGTCGTCGGCGAACCGAGCAACCCGGACGCGAGCTGCGGGAACAGCTGGACACCCACCTTGTCGATCCCGACGAGGACGTCGTTTCGGCCGTCGCCCGTGATGTCTCCGACGGCGACCGTCGCGGGATCGCTGTTGGACGTGGCTGCCGTCAAATACGAGACCGGCGCCGCGAGCGTGCCGTCCGCGTTCTGCGCGAAGACGAAGACGTGGTGGTCTGCCGTCGGGCTGAAGTAGGCGCTCGTCACCATCACAGCATCTGCACGCCCGTCGCCGGTCACGTCGCCGAGGGCAACCGCCTCCGGCCACGAGCCGGTCGGAAACGACTGATACGGCCCGAAGATCGGCGGCTGGCCCGGCCCGAGGGCGGTGACGACGACATAGTTGGAGACACTGCCGGTACCGGTCGCATTGGTGGCGCTCACCTCGTAGATGTACGACACGCCCTTCGCCGTGTTGACGTCGGTGTAGCTCGTGACGTTGCCGACGGCGAACTGCTTCGGGTCACCTCCGGCTTCGTTCCAGCGGAACACGACGTACCCGACGATCGCCGAGCCGCCGTCGAAGGACGGCGGCTGCCAGGTGAGCGTGACGCCGTTACTCGTCGGCGTCGCCGCGAGCTGCGTCGGCGGATCCGGATAGGGACCAGGATTCGTGGTCGTCGTCGTGCCGGGGGTCGAGAACACTCCCGTGATGCTTGAGCCCGAGCCGACGCCTGCGCCGAGCGCCGCTCCTGCCGCCGTGAGCAAGATCGAGCTGAGCGCGGCGAGCCACAGCGCCGACCGCGTCCCCACACGACCACGCTACGACGATCGCTTCGGGCTGTCAACGGGTGTGAGAAGCTAGAGCCGGTGGCGCTGCTCGAGGTCGACAACGTCAGCCGGCGCTTCGGCGGCATCCTCGCGCTCGACGAGCTATCGCTCATCGTCGAAGAGGGCGAGATCGCGGGCCTGATCGGCCCGAACGGCGCCGGCAAGACGACCGCGTTCAATGTCATCACGCGGCTGTACAAGCCGCACGGCGGCGCGGTGCGCTACGACGGCAAGGACCTCCTGCGCCAGCCGGCGCACCGGATCGTGCGCCTCGGCATCGCGCGGACGTTCCAGAACCTGCAGCTGGCGGCGCACATGACCGTGCTCGAGAACGTGCTCGTCGGCGCGCACGCGCGGACGCGCATCGCCTTCGACCGGACCGTTCGCGGCGACGCGCTCGAGATCCTCGACTCGCTCGACCTCGCCCCGCTCGCGGAAGCGCCGGCCGCCGGTCTCCCGTTCGGCACGCTCAAGCGAATCGAGCTTGCGCGGGCCCTCGCCGCGAGGCCGCGGCTCCTCCTGCTCGACGAGCCGGCAGGCGGCCTGAACCATGAGGAGGTCGGTCACCTCGGGGACCTGATCCGGCAACTGCGCACGAACTACGACCTTACGATCCTGCTGGTCGAGCACCACATGAACCTCGTCATGTCGGTGTCGGATCGCGTCACCGTGCTCGACTTCGGACGCACGATCGCGGCCGGCACGCCGAAGGAGATCCAGTCGAGCCCCGCGGTGATCGAGGCGTACCTCGGCGCCGGCGCAACGACGAGTCCGGATGTCCCTGCTCGAGCTGAATGAAGTTCACGCGCGGTACGGGCCCGTGCGCGCGTTGCACGGCGTCTCGCTGACGCTCGAAGAAGGCGAGATCGTCGCGTTGCTCGGGGCGAACGGCGCCGGCAAGACGACGACGCTGCGCGCGATCTCGGGCATCGTCGCGCGCGACGGGACGATCGTCTTCGACGGCGAGACGCTGCCCCGCCGCGCGGAGACGACGGCACGGCGAGGAATCACGCACGTCCCCGAGGGCCGCGGCATCCTCGGCGAGCTGACGGTGTGGGAGAACCTGAAGATGGGTGCGTACCTCCGCCGCGACCGCAAGGCTGTCGCGAGCGACTTCGACGAGATCGCGAGCGAGCTGCCGTGGCTCGAGCAGCGGCGCGACCAGCAGGCCGGAACGCTGTCGGGCGGCGAGCAGCAGATGCTCGCGCTCGCGCGCGCACGCCTCTCGCGCCCGCGGCTCCTGCTCCTCGACGAGCCCTCGCTCGGGCTCGCCCCGATCATCGTCGAGCAGTTCTTTCAGGTCGTCCGCCGGCTCAACGAGGAGCAGGGCCTCTCGGTGCTGATCGTCGAGCAGAACGCGAACGCCGCGCTTCAGCTTTCGCACCGCGCATATCTGCTGGAGGTCGGCAAGGTCGTGCTCGGCGGTGCGAGCGCGGAGCTGCGCGAGCACGAAGGCGTCCGAAAGAGCTACCTGGGCTACTGATGGCGAACTTCATCCAGCAGGTCGTTTCGGGGCTCGGAGACGGGGCGATCTACGCGAGCCTCGCGCTCGCCCTCGTGCTCATTTACCGCGCGACGCACGTCATCAACTTCGCCCAGGGCGAAATGGGCATGTTCTCGACGTACATCGCGTGGGCGCTGATGACGAATCACGGCTGGTCGTACTGGCCGGCCTTCGTCCTCACGCTCGGAGTCTCGTTCCTCGGCGGCGTCGGCATCCACCAGGGCGTGATCCGGCCGCTCGCGCGCGCCGGCGAGCTGACCGTCGTCATGGCGACGATCGCGCTGCTCGTGATCCTGAACGGGCTCGCGAGCTGGATCTGGCAGCCCGACGAGAAGGTGCTCCTGTCGCCGCTCTCCGGAGGAACGTGGTCGATCGGCACCGTCG
Organism: Gaiellaceae bacterium; assembly: GCA_045806505.1. Classification (GTDB taxonomy): domain Bacteria; phylum Actinomycetota; class Thermoleophilia; order Gaiellales; family Gaiellaceae; genus DASVFB01. The sequence continues at coordinate 9,172 of JBJMJE010000331.1, read as the reverse complement.
CGATCCCGAAGCAATCTGTTTGGGACTTCCTGATCGTGCTCGCGTGCGTCGTCGTCCTCTGGCTGCTCTTCAACTACACGAAGCTCGGCCTCGCCCTCCGTTCGTCCGCAATCGATCCAGCTGCCAGCCGCCTGCTCGGCGTGCGAGTGCCGTGGATGCTCTCGATCGGCTGGGGCTTCGCGGCGATCCTCTCGGCAGTCGCGGGGATGCTCGCGGCGTCGGCGCAGTTCGTCTTCACGCCCAGCTTCATGCAGGTGACGATCATCTACGCGTTCGCGGCCGCAGTGCTCGGCGGCATCGAGAGCCCGATCGGCGCGGTCCTCGGCGGCCTGGCGATCGGCGTCACCATCAACCTGCTCGGAACGTACCTGCCGGGGCAGATCTCGCCCGACATGCGCCTGCCCGTGGCGCTCGCCATCCTCCTGCTCGTGCTCGTCCTTCGGCCGGCAGGGCTGCTCGGACGTACCGTCGTGAGACGCGTATGACGCAATGGCGCGTCTGGCGCGGCTTCACCGGTGCGTTGCTCGGCGCCGCGGCGATCGCCTTGCTGCCGCTGCTGCTCGGCGACACGAACGAGTACCGCTTCGCGTTCGTCGCCACATTCTTCATCGCGGCTCTCGGCTTGCAGATCCTCACGGGCTACGCCGGGCTGATCTCTCTCGGGCAGGGCGGCTTCATGCTCGTCGGCGCCTACGTCACGGCGATCCTGAGCGTCGACCACGGCTGGAACGACCTTGCGACGATTCCGCTCGCGGGACTCATCACCGGCGTGCTCGGCTTCCTGTTCGGGTTCCCCGCGCTCAGGCTTCGCGGCGTCTATCTGGCACTCGCCACCTTCGCGATCCCGATCGCGCTCGTCGCGCTCGCGAAGAAGTACGCGGACTTCACCGGCGGCGTCGGCGGCAAGACGCTGACGCGCGTGCTGAGCGGGCACACCGCGTACGTGACGACGTGGCCGATCGCGGGGGCGATGTTCCTCCTTGCGTGGCTGCTCCTGCAGGGGAAGCTCGGGCGCGCCTTTCGAACCGTCCGCGAATCCGAGATCGCCGCGGTTTCGTCGGGTATCAACATCGCCCTGACGAAGACGTTCGCGTTCGGAATCTCCGCGTTCTTCGCCGGTGTGGCGGGCTCGCTCTACGCGCTCATCATCGGCTTCGTCAACCCGGACACGTTCGCCGTCGGCCTGTCGCTTCTGATCCTGATCGGCGTCGTCGTCGGCGGCCTCGGCTCGCTGCTCGGCGTCGTTGCCGGCGCGATCTTCATCGAGTACGTCCCCCTCTACTCGGGAGACATCCTGCGCTGGTTCGAGAAGCCCCTCGGCTCACCGCTCGACCCGAAACGCGCGGGCGCGGGAGCGGCGGTCTACGGATTCATCCTGCTCCTCGTGCTTTATGCGTTTCCCACGGGCATCGCAGGGCTGCTCCGGCGCGCTTACAAATCGCTCGCGAGGTCGTCTTATACTCACTGACGGACGCGGGTTTAGACCGCGTTCCCCTGCAGTTACCAAAGGAGCACAGCATGAGGATGAGGTTGGGGTTGTTCGCCGCAATGCTCACGGTGGCGGCGATCGCGTGCGTTACGGCGCTTGCGGGATCCCAGGCGGCGCCGCCAGGCGTTTCGAGCCGGAAGATCGTCATCGGGGGGACCTTCCCGTTGAGCGGGCCGGCGTCGTCGTACGCGCCGATCCCGGTCGGGATGAAGGTCTTCTTCCAGTACCTGAACAACACCAAGGGCAAGGACGGCAAGAAGGGCGTCCACGGTCGTAGGGTCGAGTGGGTCTACTACGACGACGGATATAGCCCGCCGAACACCGTCCAGCAGACGCGCAAGCTCGTCGAGGAGAACAAGGTCTTTGCGCTGTTCGGCGGCCTCGGCACCGAGCCGCAGCAGGCGGTCACGGACTACCTGAACCAGAAGAAGGTGCCGCAGCTGTTCGTGTCGACGGGCGCCACCGAGTTCGGCAACTACCAGACGCATCCGTGGACGATGGGCTGGCAGCCGGACTACGTCGCCGAGGGCACGATCTACGGCAAGTACGCGGCCCAGAACTGGCCGACGAAGAAGATCGGCGTCATCTACCAGAACGACGACTACGGCAACGACTACCTCACAGGTCTGCGCAAGGGCCTCGGAGCAAAGGCGTCGAACATCATCACGACGCAGGGCTTCGCCGTCACCGACACGAGCGTTGCGCAGCAGGTTGCGGCGATTCGCGCGTCGGGTGCCGACGTGATCGCGATCTTCGGAACGCCGACGCCGACGATCCGGACGTACGCGACGATGAAGGCGCTCAGGTATCGGCCGGAGCAGGTGCTCGTGAACTCCGTCTCCGCCACCGACACGTTCATGAAGCTCGCGCTTGCGAACGCGGACGCGGCGACGGTCAACGGCTCCATCAGCACGGCATACCTGATGGATCCGCAGGATCCGAAGTACGCGAACAACGCGTACATGAAGCTCTACCGCGCGCAGATGGCGAAGTTCGCGCCGGCGAACGCAGACCCGAACAACGGCCTCTACTTCTACGGCTTCGCGAAGGCCTGGGACGTCGCGAAGGTGCTCGGGCTCTCCGGGAAGACGCCGTCGCGGGCGAAGCTCTTGTCCGCCGTCCGCCACATGAACTGGACGAACCCGTTCATGATCCCGGGCGTCAAGGAGAAGACGTCGCCGAGCGATCCGTTCCCGCTCTCGCAGGTCAAGCTGATCCGGTTCCAGGACGGCCGCTGGAACGAGTTCGGCTCGCTGCTCAACGGGCGCGGCGGGACCTAAGCAAGAGGTTCTACGTTCGAAGCAAGAGGGCCGGGCAACCGGCCCTCTTGCTTACCGTTCGAAGTCCTCCGGACTTCGAACGCGGCAAAGCCGCGCCTTCTACGGGCTGTCGATCAGGTGAATGCGCTCTCGCCGGTAAGAGCGCGGCCGATGATCAGCTTCTGGATCTGGCTCGTGCCCTCGTACAGCGTCGTTACCCGAGCGTCGCGCAGGTACTTCCCGACCGGGTACTCATCGACGTACCCGTAGCCGCCGAACACCTGCACGGCGCTGTTCGCGGCCCGTACGGCGACCTCGCTCGCGTACAGCTTCGCCACCGACGACTCGAGCGTATGCTTGACGTGCGCATCGGCGAGCGCCGCCGCGCGCCACGCGAGCAGCCGTGCGGCCTCCGTCTCGACGCCGATGTCGGCCAGCAGTTCCTGAACGAGCTGAAAGCCTCCGATCGGCCGACCGAACGCGCGTCGTTCACGCGCGTACTGAACCGCAGCGTCGAGGCAGCCCTGCGCGATTCCGACGCACCCGGCGGCGAGCGAGATCCGGCCGACGTCGAGCGCCGACATCGCGACGCGGAAGCCGCCGTCGAGCTCGCCGAGGCGGTTCGCGTCCGGCACGCGCACGCCGTCGAGCGAAAGCTCCGCGGTGTCCTGCGCGCGGAGGCCGAGCTTTCCCTTGATCGGGTGCGACGAGAAACCCTCGCCGTCCGCCGGCACGAGGAAGCACGTGATGCCGCGCGGTCCGTCACCGCCCGTGCGCGCGAACACGAGCGCGACGGACGCCCACGTGCCCAGCGTGATGAACGTCTTCGACCCGGTGAGGAGCCAGTCGTCACCGTCACGCTCGGCGCGCGTCGCGAGGGCGGCGGCGTCGGAGCCGCAACCGGGCTCGGTGAGCGCGTAGCAGCCGAGGCTCTCGCCGCTCGCGAGCTTCGGCAGCCACTCGCGCTTCTGCTCCTCCGCGCCGAAGCGGGCGATCGTCTTGCCGACGAGCCCGACGTTGACCGACACGATCCCGCGCACGGAGGAGTCGACCTTACCGAGCTCCTCGACGACGAGCGCGTAGGACAGCGTGTCGAGGCCGCTGCCGCCGTACTCCTCGCCCCAGCCGGCGCCGAGGAAGCCGGCGTCCGCGAGCTTCGGGACGAGCGAGCGGTCGATCTCCTCCGCGCGGTCCCAGTCCCGCGTGTGCGGCGCGAGCTCCCGCTCGGCGAACTCGCGCGCGGAGCTGCGGATCAGCTCCTGTTCGTCCGTGAGCCGGAAATCCATCGCGGTAATCTCACACAGATGCGCCATGCCTGATCTGAGCGGCAAGGTCGCGATCGTCACCGGCGCGGGGCGCGGGATCGGTCGCGAGCACGCGCTCGCGCTCGCTCGTGCAGGCGCGAAGCTCGTCGTCAACGACCTCGGCGCATCGCTCGCCGGTGAAGGCGCGAGCGAAGGTCCGGCGCACGACGTCGTGCGCGAGATCGAGGCGCTCGGCGGCGAGGCGATCGCGAACGGCGAGGACGTCGCCGACTTCGCCGGCGCCGGACGCATGGTGCAGGCGGCCATCGACCGCTTCGGAAAGCTGGACATCCTCGTCAACAACGCGGGGATCCTCCGCGACCGCATGCTCGTGAACATGTCCGAGGACGAGTGGGACGCCGTGATCGAGGTGCACCTGAAAGGGCACTTCGCGCCGACGCGGCACGCGGCGGCGCACTGGCGCGAGCGCTCGAAGGCAGGCGAGGACGTCCGCGCGCGCGTCATCAACACGTCGAGCCCGTCGGGCGTCTTCGGCAACGTCGGGCAGGCGAACTACGGCGCAGCGAAGGCCGGCATCGTCGGCTTCACGCTGATCGCCGCGCAGGAGCTCTCCCGCTACGGCGTCACGGTCAATGCGATCGCGCCGAACGCGCGCACGCGCATGACCGAGGCGGCGTTCGGCGAGATCCCGCCGCCCGACGAGGGCTTCGACCCCGCCGATCCCGCGAACAACTCGCCGATCGTCGTGGCGCTCTGCGCGGAAGAGTCGCAGGACATCAATGGACAGGTCTTCTTCGTCTACGGCGGCGCGGTCAACATGCTCGCCGGATGGCACGCGGACGAGCTATTCTCCGCCGGCGACGCGCGCTGGGATCCCGACGCGCTGCTCGCGGCGTTGCACGAGCGGCTGACGTACGGCGCCGAGCCGCGCGGGATGCTCGCCTCGATGCACGACGCGGGCGGCCGCTCGCTGCGCGAATGACGCGGAACCTCGCACAGCTCGCAGAAGAGACGTACGAGCGCCGCGGCGACTACGACGCGCTGTCGTTCGAGGGACGCTGGCATTCGAGCGGCGAGCTGTTCGACCGCGGCGCACGCCTCGACGTCGGCGTGAAGCCGGGCGACCGGGTCGTCGTGACGATGGAGAACTCGCCCGACGTGGGTGCCGTCTACCACGCGGTCGCGCGCGCGGGCGCGGTCGTGACGCCGGTGATCTTCCTCGCCAGCACCGACGAGCTGCGGCGGATCCTCCTGGACGCGCAGCCGAGCCTCGTGATCGCTTCGCCGCTCGTGCGCGACACCGTCGAGGCGGCGGCGGACGGCGTCCGCGTCGTCCTCGATCTCGCGGAGCTCGAGTCGTCGGATCCGCTGCGGATCGTGACGCGCGACGACGACGATCTCGCGGCGCTCGTCTACACCGGCGGCACGACCGGTCGCTCGAAAGGCGTCATGCTCACGCACGCGAACCTCTGGGAGGCGGGCCGTCACGGACACGACGCCGGCCACGTCGAAGGCATCGACCGGTCGCTCTCGTGCCTGCCGCTCTCGCACTCGTACGGGCTGCTCGTGCTCAACGTCGCGCTGCACCATCCGGGCCGGCCGCAGTCCGTGCTGATGCGCTGGTTCGACGCCGGATCGTGGCTCGCACTCGCGCAGGAGCACCGCAGCCAGATCGCGCCCGTCGTCCCGTCGATGCTCTACATGCTCCTCCGCGAGCCGCTCGAGGACTACGACCTCGCGGAGCTGCGGTATGTCGCGTCGGGAGCGGCACCGCTCGCGCCCGAGGCGATCACGGAGTTCACGCGCCGCGTCCCCGGCGTCGAGATCCGCGAGGGCTACGGGCTGACGGAGACGTCGGCGCTCGTGTCGACGAACCGGCCGGGGCGCATCCGCTACGGAAGCGTCGGCGAGCCGGTGCCGGGCACGAAAGTACGGGTCGACGAGGGCGAGATCTGCGTGCGCTCCGACCTCGTGATGAAGGGCTACTGGAACGCGCCGGAGCTCACCGCGGAGACGATCCGCGACGGCTGGCTCTACACCGGCGACATGGGGCGCCTCGACGACGAGGGCTACCTGACGATCCTCGACCGCAAGAAGGATCTGATCATCCGCGGCGGCTTCAACGTCTTCCCGCGCGACGTCGAGGAGGCGCTGGTCGAGCATTCCGCTGTCGCGACGGCGTGCGTCGTCGGCCGCGCAGACGAGGTGCACGGCGAGGAGGTCGTCGCCTTCGTCACGCTGCGCGAAGAGATCGCCGTCGACGAGCTGATCGTCTTCGGCAAGGAACGCCTCGGCGGGTACAAGTATCCGAGAGAGATTCACGTGGTCGCCACGTTGCCGCAGACGCCGGTCGGCAAGGTCGATCGCAAGGCACTGCGCGAGTTGCTGGCCGTAGAGGAAGGAGCACCGAGATGACGACGACGCTGACGATCGACGAGCTGGAACGGACCGGCGATCGCGAGCTCGGCACGAGCTCGTGGCACGAGATCACGCAGGAGCAGGTGAACCAGTTCGCGGAGGCGACAGGCGACCACCAGTGGATCCACGTCGATCCCGAGCGCGCGAAGGACGGGCCGTTCGGCGGGCCGGTCGCGCACGGATACCTCACCCTCGCGATGCTGCCGATGCTGCTCGCGGAGGTCATCTCGGTTAGCGACGCGGTGATGGGCGTGAACTACGGCACCGAGAAGGTCCGCTTCACGAGTCCCGTGCCGGTGGGCTCGCGCGTGCGGCTGCACGCGAAGCTCGCGCGCACGGTGCGCCGCGGGCCGAGCATCGTCTGGACGGTCGGCGTCCAGGTCGAGATCGAGGGAAAGGACAAGCCGGCGCTGGTCGGCGAGGTCGTCTACATGGCGGCGGGGATGCCCGATGCCTGAGGCCTGGATCGTCGCCGCGACGCGCACGCCGATCGGCCGCGCGCGCAAAGGTTCACTCGTCGATGCACGGCCCGACGATCTCGTCGCGTTCGCGATCGACGAGGCGCTGAAGAAGGTGCCGGAGCTTCCGCGCGAGGAGATCGTCGACGTGATGGTCGGTTGCGGCTTCCCGCAGGACAGGCAGGGCATGAATCTCGCGCGCCGCGCGGCGCTGCTCGCGAACCTGCCGGAGACGGTTCCGGGGACGACCGTCAACCGCTTCTGCGCCTCTTCACTGCAGACGATCCGCATGGCGTTCCACGCGATCCGCGCAGGCGAGGGCGATGCGTATGTCGCGGCCGGCGTCGAGTCGATCACGCAAGTCGACGGGTATCCGAAGGACGCCGAGGAGCTGCACCCGAAGCTCTTCGGCGACGACGCGCCGATCGCGAACGTGTACATCCCGATGGGACTAACGGCCGAGAACGTCGCCGAGCGGTGGGACGTCTCGCGGGAGGACATGGACCGCTACGCGCAGCGTTCGCAGGAGCGCGCCGTCGCGGCGCAGGACTCCGGCTTCTTCGCGCGCGAGATCACGCCGTGGGACGGCGTCGCGGCGGACGACGGCCCGCGGCGCAGCTCGACGTTCGAGAAGCTCTCCGAGCTCGCGCCGGCGTTCAAGCCCGGCGGTAAGGTCACGGCCGGCAATTCGTGTCCCCTGAACGACGGCGCGGCTGCCGTGGTGGTGATGTCTGATACGCGGGCGCGCGAGCTCGGGATCCAGCCGCGCGCGCGGATCGTCGCCTCGTCGGTGTCGGGCGTGGAGCCGGAGATCATGGGCGTCGGCCCGATCGAGGCGGTGCGGCGCGTGCTGAAGCAGGCCGCGATGACGATCCAGGACGTCGACGTGGTCGAGCTGAACGAGGCGTTCGCGGCGCAGGTGCTGCCCGTATGCCGCGAGATCGGCGTCGACCCCTTCAGCGACAAGCTGAACCCGCACGGCGGCGCGATCGCGCTCGGGCACCCCTACGGCATGACGGGCGCGCGCATCATGAACACGCTGCTGAACGACCTCGGGACGCTCGACCGGACGATCGGCCTCGAGACGATGTGCGTCGGCGGCGGCCAGGGCATGGCGATGATCGTCGAGCGCCTCTAGCGCACGACGGCCTGCGACTGCACGACATGCGCGACTGCTCGGCCGCGCGCGTCGACGATGTCCGTCTCGACCGCGATGACGTTGCGGCCGACGCTGAGCGGCCTGCTCGTCGCTTCGGCGTAGCCGTCGCGCACCGGCCGGAGGAAGCTCGTGCCCGACTGGATCGTCGCCGTCCCGGCGGCGCCGTCCGGCAGGTTCAGGTACGCGCACAGGCCGCCGGCGCTGTCGGCGAGACCCATCAACGCGCCGCCGTGGAGCAGCCCGCCGGCGGTGCAGAGCTCCTCGCGCCACTCGAGGCGGGCGCGGACCTCCTCGGGCGTCGGCTCGCCGACGAGCTCGATGCCGAGGAGCCCGCCGAACGGCATCGCGGCGTGCCAGTCCACTGCGCGAGATACTGACGCATCCGCACCTCGATGACGATCCCCTTTACGGGCGTGCCGCTCCACGAGCTCGGGCCGCTCGTGCGCCGCATCGAGGACGCCGGCTACGACGACGTCTGGTCTGCGGAGGCGACCGAATTCGACGGCTTCACGCCGCTCGCGATCGCCGCGGTGCACAGCGAGCGGCTCCGGCTCGTCTCCGGGATCGTCAACGTCTTCACGCGCGGCCCGGCGCTACTCGCGCAGTCGGCGGCGGCGCTGGCCGACCTGAGCGAAGGCCGCTTCGTCCTCGGGCTCGGCGCGTCGTCGAACGTGATCGTCGAGCAGTGGAACGGGATCGCGTTCCGGCGCCCGCTTGCGAAGGTCGAGGAGACGGTTCGCTACCTGCGAGCGGTGCTCGCCGGAGAACCCGCGCCGGGCGGCTTCAAGCTCGCGGCGCCGCCGGCGGTGCCCGTGCCGATCGTTCTCGCCGCCCTGCGCGAGCGCATGCTGCGGCTCGCAGGGGACGTGGCCGACGGCGCGTTCGCGAACTTCCTGCCCTTGAGCGGCGTGGAGCGCGTGGTCAGCACGTTCGCGCAGCCGGACAAGGAGCTCGCGTGCCGCTTCTTCTCGATCCACGGTTCGGACGACGAGGCGCTCGCCCTGGCGAAGCGCACGTTCGTCGCCTACGCGACGGTCCCGGTCTATACCGAATTCTTCCGGTGGCTGGGCCGCGGTGACGAAATCGATCCGGTCGTCGATGCATGGAATGCGGGCGACCGCAAG
>JBJMJE010000330.1:0-3036 GCA_045806505.1 Gaiellaceae bacterium | reverse complement strand
AGGTAGAGCATCGGCGGGTGCGCGACCATGTACGGGTTCTGCAGGCTCGGCGTCAGCCCGAGGCCGTCGAGCGCACGCACCTGTGTCTTGAAGGGGCTCGAGACGGCGACGAGCATGAACGCGAAGAACGTCGACACCGCGCCGAGGACCGGCACCGCCCACGCGACGAGGTCCGGCGCGCGGCGGCGGTTGAGGAACACCGCTGCGGCCGAATACGCGCCGAGCACGAGCAACCAGAGCAGGAGCGACCCTTCCTGTCCGCCCCAGAACGCGGAGATCGAGTAACCCGTCGGCAGTTCCGTCGACGTGTGCTGCGCGACGTACGAGAACGAGAAGTCGTGGCGAACGAGTGCCGAGAGCAGGACCCCGGACGCGACGGCGGTCGAGCCGAGCACGGCGAGCAGCGCGTTCCCTGCGGAATCGGCAAGGCGACGCCTGTGCGTGCGCGCCGCCCAGGCGCCGGCGACGGTCGCATAGACGGCGAGCCCGAGCGAGACGAAGAGCGCGGCTCGCCCGAGGTCGGCCAAGGGTCAGTGCCCTTCCCGGTGATGGCCTCGCGTCTCTGGCGACAGCACGAGGTCGTCAGGCAAGGACGCAGGGAGGCCGAATATGCAGGCATATTTGGCCGACCGAGGACACCGCATGACGACCTCGTGCTCCGTCAGAGATGCCCAGTCCATTGCCGGGAAGGGCGCTAGGCCTTCTTCGCGGGCGCGTACTTCGACGGGCACTTCGTCACGAGCGTCCCGGGGATCGCGCGCAGCGTCCCGGAGACGACGCGTCCCTCGATCACGACCTCGCGCCCGCGGCGGAAGAGGTCGGGGACGGACCCGCGATAGACGACCGGCACCGTCGCGGCGCCGTCGCGGTCGCGAAGGGTGAAGCGAAGCGCCTGCTCGTGCCCGTCGCCGCTCGTCGGGCCGACGACCTTCCCGACGACGGAGACGCGGCCGTGGTGGCCGGGCAACTGCCCGGGGCTCAGGGACGGCGTGCCCGTGCCGAACGCGGAGGTGTAGAGGACGAAGACGGCGAGCGCGGCCGCGATCGACAGCGCGATCACGAGGCGCGCCGGATTTCCGCGACGGGACACGCCGAAAGTCTACGGTCAGTCCGTGCCGGTCTGGGACGCCGAACTGACCGTCGACGAGGCCCTCGCGGGGCGGCTGCTCGAGGAGCAGTTCCCGGACGTGGCCTCGCTGCCGATCGTCCCGCTCGGCGCCGGCTGGGACAACACCGTCTACACGGTCGGGGACGACTGGATCTTCCGCTTCCCGCGGCGCGAGGTCGTCCTACAGGGCTTCCGGCTGGAGATCGAGTACCTGCCGCGACTCGCGCCGCTCCTGCCGTTCGCGATCCCGGTTCCGGAGCGAATCGGGGAGCCCTCCGACGCGTTCCCGTGGCCGTTTTTCGGGGCACGCAAGCTCCCCGGCCTCGAGCTCGCCGACGCGCCGGACACGGACCGGCAGGCGCTCTCCCGCGACCTCGCGCGCTTCCTGAAGGCGCTTCACCGCGACGAAGCGGTGCAGTCCGTCGGACGCGCGTTACCGGAGAACTGGACGCGGCGCGCGGACATGCAGGTCCGCGTCCCGTACGTGCTCGACAAGCTCGCCGAACTGGACGCGCTCTGGCACGCGCCGGAGCACGTGCGGGCGCTGATCGAGGACGCGCGCTCGCTGCCGCCGCCGCAGCCGAAAGCCGTCTGCCACGGCGACTTCCACTTCCGGCACGTCCTCGTCGAGGACGGGCGCATGCGCGGCGTGATCGACTGGATCGACCTCTGCCGCGGCGAGCCGGCGCTCGACCTTCAGACCGTGTGGAGCCTGCTGCCGCCGGAGGCGCGGCCGACGTTCTTCGCGGAGTACGGCGACGTCGACGAGGAGACGCTGCTCCGCGCGCGCGTGATCGCGTTCCACCTCGGCGCCGCGCTGCTCGACTACGGCCACGAGGAAGGGCTCCCCGCGCTCGAGCGCGAGGCCCTCGCCTCTCTCGACCGCGCCGCTAGTCCCTGACGGGCTGCTGATGCTGCCGGCGGGCGGGCACGCGGTAGCCGTGGTCGACGCAGAGCGAGCCGCGGGCGTCCTCGGTGAGGGCGTCGCAGTAGCCCTTGCCGTAGGCGGCGCGCATGAACGCCGCGACGACGTCGAGGTTCCACTCGGAGATGTCCGCGGCCTCGCGCCAGAGGTCCGTCAGGCGGAGGTCGATGTCGAGCTCGAGGAGTTCGATGCGGCTGGGATACTTGCTCATCGATGGCAATGTAGAAATTGCGTCGGACGGCATCGGGCAGGCGCCGCGGCTACGCTCAGGCGCGTGGGCGAGATCCGCTTCGGGCCGGCGCGCGTGCCGTCGCAGGAGTCGCCCGAGGCGGCGATCGCGGCGCTGCAGGAGCGCGGCTACACCGCCTGCGAGATCGACTTCGAGGGTCGTTTCTGGATGGACTACGACTTCGCGGCCCGCTTCGGCGAGCTCGCGCGAAATGTAGGGATCGTCCTCTCCGTCCATGCCCCCATCGCCGGCTTCATGGGACACGCGGAGCGCGGGACGAAACTGAACATGGCCGTCGGCATGCTCGACCACTCCGCCGGCATCGCGAAGGCGGCGGGCGCCGAGCTCGTCGTTTTCCATCCTGGCTTCCTGCTCGGGCGCGAACGCGCCGCGGCGATCGACTCCGTGGTCGAACAGCTCGGCGAGCTCCGCGAACGACTCGAGAAGAAGGACAGGGCCGTTCCGTTCGGGGTCGAGATCATGGGTCGCGTTCGCGAGCTCGGAACCGCGGAGGACGTGTTCGCGATCTCGTCGCGCTGCGGCTGGGTCCGCCCCGTGCTCGACTTCGCGCACCTCCACGCAGTCACCGACGGCGCGTTCACCGAGGCGCCCGCGTTCGCGGAGATACTCGACGGAGCAGACAAGGTCATCGAGGCCGGCAAGCCCTTCCACATTCACTTCTCCGACATCGCGTTTGCGAACAGGAACGAGACGAAGCATCTTCCGTACGGCGAAGGGACGCTGCGCGCCGCGCCGCTCGGAGAAGCGCTGCGG
>JBJMJE010000329.1:0-20677 GCA_045806505.1 Gaiellaceae bacterium | reverse complement strand
TTTCGACAACCGCTACTGGCCGGCGCCGTACTTCGTCGACGCGGAGGGCATCGTCCGTGACCAGCAGTTCGGCGAAGGGCGCTACGAGGAGTCGGAGCGCGTCATCCAGAGGTTGCTCGGGATCGATCGCGAGCCGGTCTCCGTCGAAGGGATGGGCGTCGAGGCGGAGGCCGACTGGGACCACCTGCGTACGCCCGAGACCTATCTCGGCCGCGTGCGCGGCGAGCGCATGGCCGCTCCGGGGCGCCTGCGCCTGAACGAGTGGGCGCTCGCCGGCGAGTGGACGATCGGCCGCGAGAACGTCGTGGTCGACGAGGCCGGTGCGAGCATCGCCTTCCGCTTCCACGCGCGCGACGCGCACCTCGTCCTGTCTCCCGGCGCCGATGAGGCGATCCCCTTCCGCGTGCTCCTCGACGGCGAGGCACCCGGCGCGTCACACGGTGTGGACGTCGCCGAGGACGGGACCGGCTTGCTCCGAAACGGCCGCCTGTACCAGCTCGTGCGCCAGCGCGACACGGTCCGCGAGCGCACCCTCGAGATCACGTTCCTCGAGCCCGGCGCCGAGGCGTACGCGTTCACGTTCGGCTAACGGGTGTCTACGCGCGAATCCTGGCCCAGGTGTCCTTGAGGCCGAGCGTGCGGTTGAAGACGAATCGCTCGGACGTCGAGTCGCGATCCGGGCAGAAGTAGCCGAGGCGCTCGAACTGCACCGTCTCGCCGACCGGCAACTCGGCGAGCGCAGGCTCGATGAGCGCATCCTCGAGCACGGTCTCCGAGTCGGGGTTGATGTCGGCGAAGAGGTCGCCGTCGGCGCCGGGATCGGGCCGCGTGAAGAGCCGGTCGTAGAGGCGGACGTGGGCCGGCGCGGCATGCGCGGCCGAGAGCCAGTGCAGCGTCGCCTTGGGCCGGCGGCCGTCCGGCGCGTCGCCGCCGCGCGTGTCGGGGTCGTACGTGCAGCGGAGCTCGACGATCTCGCCGCCCGCGTCCTTCACCACGTCGGTGCAGGTCACGAAGTACGCGTAGCGCAGTCGCACCTCACGACCCGGGGCGAGGCGGAAGAACTTCTTCGGCGGGTCCTCCATGAAGTCGTCGCGCTCGATCCAGAGCTCACGCGAGAACGGCACCTTGCGTGTCCCGGCCGACGGATCCTCGGGGTTGTTGACGGCCTCCAGCTCCTCGACCTGTCCCTCGGGGTAGTTCTCGATCACGAGCCTGAGCGGTCGCAGGACGGCGAAGCGGCGCAACGCCGTTCGGTTCAGCACGTCCCTGACCTCGTGCTCGAGCATCTCGATCTCGACGGCGGTATGGCCCCTGCCGCCCACGCCGAGCGTGTCGAGGAAGTTGCGCAGACCCCCCGGCGGGAACCCGCGCCGGCGCATCGCGGCCACGGTCGGCATCCGCGGATCGTCCCAGCCCCGCACGTGGCCGTCGCTGACGAGGCGGCCGAGGAAGCGCTTCGAGAGCACGGTGTAGGTGAAGTTGAGGCGCGAGAACTCGTACTGGCGCGGGCGCGACGGGACCGGCAGGTGCTCGAGCAGCCAGTCGTAGAGCGGCCGGTGATCCTCGAACTCCAGCGTGCACAGCGAGTGCGAAACGCCCTCGATCGCGTCCGACTGGCCGTGGGCGAAGTCGTACAGCGGATAGATGCACCAGTCGTCCCCCGTCCGCGGGTGGGTCGCGTGCAGGATCCGGTAGAGCACCGGGTCGCGCAGGTTGATGTTCGGCGAGGCCATGTCGAGCCTGGCCCGGAGCACCTTGGCGCCGTCCGGAAACTCGCCGGCACGCATGCGCTCGAACAGGTCGAGGCTCTCGTCGATCGAACGGTCGCGCCACGGGCTGTTCTTGCCGGGCTCGGTGAACGTGCCGCGGTACTCGCGGATCTCGTCGGCGGAGAGGTCGTCGACGTAGGCGTTGCCCGTCTTGATCAGGTGAACGGCCCACTCGTAGAGCTGGGGGAAGTAGTCGGAGGCGAAGTAGAGGTGCTCGCCCCAGTCGAACCCGAGCCAGCGAATGTCCTCCTGGATCGAGTTGATGTACTCCTGCTCTTCCTTCGTCGGGTTGGTGTCGTCGAAGCGCAGGTTGCAATGACCACCGAACTGCTTTGCGATGCCGAAGTTGAGCGCGATCGCCTTGGGATGGCCGATGTGGAGATAGCCGTTCGGCTCGGGCGGGAACCGCGTCACGACCTCCGCGACCCTCCCCTCGCGCACGTCGGCGGCGACGATGTCGCGGATGAAATCGCTTCGTTCCGGAGTCGCCGGAGCGTGCTCGCTGACGCTGCTGCTGCTCATCTCGCGAAGAGACTAGTCCGCAGGTTCCGCCTCTGACGCGGCGTCGCCGACGTACTCGAGCGTGCGCTCTGCGGGAAGCCGGCTCCGGATCGCGAGGGCGAAGATGAAGAGGCTGAGGAGCGCGACGGCGAGGATGTCCCAGCCGAACGTGAGCACGTTGCGAGGCCCGTCGAGACCGAGCAGCGGGATCGAGCTCGGCGTCCCCGTGTCGAAGGAGCTGAGATACGAGATCGCCGCCATGCCGAGCAGGTACGGCCAGAGCCAGACTGCGCTGCGCCAGTCCAGCGACAGCGATCGCTCGCGTGCGTCCCTCCGAGCCGAGGCCGTCAGCAGCGCGAAGCCGATCAGAATCGCCACGATCAGCTTCCAGACCACGGCCCAGCCCGTGAAGAGCAGGATCTCGCTCGCAACCACGAACGCGGCCGGTGCCACGAGCGATGCCGCGGGGAGCCGGAAGAGGCGCGGCCGCGCCGGGTCCTGTCGTCGGAGCGCGCCGAGTGCGAGCGGCGCCATCCCGTAGGTGAGAACGGCAGCGGCGGAGATGAAGCCGACGAGCTCCTGCCAGCCGGGAAACGGCAGCAGGATCACGAGGCCGCAGACGAACGAAAGCACGATCGCGACGAGCGGCGTGCCTCTGCGCGTGAGCCGGCCGAACGCGCCGGGGATCTGACCGTTCCGCGCGAGGGCGAACGTGAGGCGCGCGCTCGCGCCCGTGTAGAGGAGGCCGGTGCCGCCGGGCGACACGATCGCGTCCGTGTACAGCATGACCGCGAGCCAGCCGAGCCCCAGCGCCGTCGCGAGCGCCGCGAAGGGGCCGAACAGCTGGCCCTTGCCGGCGAACGAGATCGCGCCCCAGCCGTTGGAGAGACTCGACGGGTCGAGCGCGGCGATGAACGCCACCTGGAGTGCGATGTACAGCCCGATGGCGACGAGCATCGCGACGATGATCGCGAGCGGAATGTTCCGCCTCGGGTTGCGGCTCTCGCCGCCGAGCTGGACCGCCTGCTCGAAGCCGAGGCACGCGAAGATCACGCCGCCGGACGCCAACGCGACGAACACACCCTTCCATCCGAAGGGCATGAAGCCGCCCGCGGCGGTGAAGTTCTCGCGGTGAGCAGACGTCAGGAGCAACGCGACGACCGCCAGAACCGGGACGAGGATCTTCCAGCAGACGACCAGCACGTTCGTCTCCGCGAGCCAGCGCACGCCGAGAACGTTGATCGTGCAGAAGAGGAGCAGCATCGCAGCGGCAACGACGTAACCCTGTGCCGTCAGCACCGGCCGGCCGCCCGCGACCGTGATCAGCGAGGAGACGTAGTTCGACGTGTACAGGAGCGTCGCCTCGACCATGATCGGCGCGACGGTGACTGCGCCGAGGAACGCGACCCAGCCGCTCGTGAAGCCGATCAGCCTCCCGAAGGCGTACTGCGGAAAGCGCGCGCTGCCCCCGGCCACGGGGTACATGCCGCCGAGCTCGGCGTGAGTCAGGGCGAGCAGCATCATCGCGCCGCCTCCGATCAGCCACGAGATGATCGCCGCCGGGCCGGCGAGCGAGGACGCGAAGAGCGCGGCGAACAGCCAGCCCGCGCCGATGATCGACCCGAAGGAGGCGAACACGAGCCCGACGAGGCCGACGTCGCGCCGGAGCCTGCGCGCGGCGCGGTCCGGCACCACGACCAACGGTTGAGCCAGCTCGGCCGTCGGCGACCTCCTCCCTCTCGCAAAGAAGCGACCCGTCGCCATGTTCGCCGATCTCGACTCCAGTCACAACCCCAGGGCCTTCGTCCCCGAGCAGCGCCGAGTCCCGCCCGTGCGAACGCGGAGGGACTCGGCAAAGGAGCGTGAGAGTGCGTCAGCCGATCGACGGGCGCGGCTCCAGCCGCTCGGTCACGACCGATTCGACCGCGGAATCGCGAACCTGCCGATCCCAGGAGATGTCGAGGACGAGCAGGACGAGGTTGGCGCCGACGGCCGCTCCGACGATCGTCGAGACAACCGCGAGGAGCCCGGCCGCAGCGTGGAACCCGAGGAAGGCGCCGAGGAGCGCGCCGGTCAGCGCTCCCGAGAGACCGCCCCTGCGTGCCCTCGGCGGAGCCGTGCGGTTGACCCACGCGAGGTAGATCCCGAGGCCGGTCGGCACGCCGATGGAGACGACGGCGAGGAGCGCGCTGTCGAGCGGCAGCGCCGGGAAGGCGAGCTGTGCGAGCACGAGGCCCGCGAACCAGCCGCCGAGCCCGAGAACCAGCGTGTAGAGGGAGCGCAGCAGGATGCTGGCGTTGCGGCCGAAGCGGCCGCGTTTGCGCGTGCGCCGCCACATCAGCAGGAGGGACAGAACGACCACGAACGGCAGCGCGAGCATGGCTCCGACGAAGCCCTTGCCGAGCGCGGTCTGCGTCACCTCCGGCGTGAAGTCGACCTTCGCCGGCGTGTACAGCGACGCGTCGACCTTTCCGCTGTCCAGGAACGTGTTCAACAGCCGGCCGCTCGCATCAGGCTCGTACGCCCAGAAGGAGGTCGTGTGCCCGAGGCCGGCAAGCACGACCTGGTGGCCGTTCGGGAGGTGCGGCAGCAGCTCGCGCCTCGCGATCTGCGGCGGTGTCGTGAAGTCGAGCGCGCCGCCCACGAGCAGCGTCTCGACGCGGGACGTTCGCACGTGGTCGTACTCGTCCTCCGTGGGGTTCGCCGGCCAGGCGCGCATCAGCCCGCCGCGACCCATGATGAAGTCCGCCGCGGGGTTGCCGATGATCGAACGCCCGCGGTCGACGCGGGAGGAGTAGTAGCGTTCCGTAACGCCGGCGTCTGCGCGGGCGACGGCTGCCAGCTCGCCCCAGACGAACGACTCCGGCAGCGCGAACCGCGCGAGGAACGCCTCGAACCAGAGCCCGCTCGCATCGCCGTTCGCGGCCGAGAGCCAGGCGTCGATCGTCATCGGCCCGGAGAGCGGCGCTGCCTCCGGCGACGACTCCATCAGCCCGTAGAACGAGGCGATCCGCGCGCTGCTCTTCCGGATCGGCAGGCCCCAGAAGCTTCCCGGGACGCTGGCCTGCGTCCGCTTCAGCGTCGCGGCGAGGTCGTCTGTGCGCTTGCTGCACGACGCGTCGTCCCCACACAGGTGGGCGTAGCGGCGGATCTGCTCGTCCGTCGTCTTCGGGTTCCACAGGAAGTGGCCCGGCGGGTTGACGCCGATCATCACCGAGCGGTGGATGCTCCTCGGGTAGCGCCAGGCGTAGATCAGCGCGAGGCGGGTGCCGGCGCTCTCGCTCAGCAGGTCGACCCTGCGGTACCCGAGCGCCTTGCGCGCGGCCTCGAAATCGTCGACCTGCTGCGGCATTCCGTACCCCTCGAGGTCGACGCCGTCGGCGGCGAGCCGTGCCGCGCAGGACCGGAAGCCGTCGGAATAGGCCCGAAACGACTTCTGCCCGAGGAAGTCGACGGAGCGCTTCAGCGCCGACGCGACCTCGGGGCAGTCGAGGCGGACGGAGCCGTCGACCCCGCGGTAGCCGACGAGGACGACGTCACGATGGCCGGCGAACCGACTCGCCTTCTCGAAGTGCATGTTGCTGATGCCCGGGCCGCCCTCGAGCCGGAAGACCGGCGTCCCCGGATGGGCCGAGCGAGCATGGATGCGGATGACCGGCAGCGCGATCAGCCGGGAGCCGCGCTTCGACCGATTCTCGGGGACGACGAGGGTCCCGCAATCGGCGGAATAGCTTCCTTTCTCGGTGCCGTAGTGACACGGATGCAGGATCAGCTGGCCCGCCTTCGCCCCCGCGGGGACCGAGACGGCAGCGCTGCTCGGAGCGAACTTCAGGTACGCGAGGCCGAACACCAGAAGCGCGATCAGCACGAGCCCCGTCATCCGTGCGAAGCCGATCCGGCGCTTCGGCTTCCGCGTCCGGGGCTGCTCCGGCGCAGGCTCCGGCTTCGGCTCCGGCGCGGGCACGGGCTCCGGCTCGTACTCGTCCAGCTTGGGCAGCCACTCGAGCCAGCGAGGCAGGTACCAGTTGGATTCGCCGAGCAGCTTCATCGTCGCCGGCAGGAGCACGGCGCGGACGATCGTCGCGTCGAGCAGGACCGCGGCCGCGAGCCCGACGCCGAACTGCTTGAAGAACGGCATCGAAAGCGTGCCGAAGACGGCGAAGACGCAGACCATCACGAGCGCCGCACTGGTGACGACGCCGGCAGTGGACTTGATCCCCTGGGCGACCGCCTCGTCCATGCTCGCGCCTCGATCGAAGCGCTCGCGGATCCGGCTGATGATGAAGACGTGGTAGTCCATCGAAAGGCCGAACAGGATCACGAACAGGAGCAGCGGCACGACCGCCTCGATCCCGTCCGCGGAGCCTCCGCCGAGGAGGCCTTTGCCGACGCCGTGCTGGAACACGAGCACGAGCACGCCGTAGGCGGCGGCGACCGAGAGCAGGTTGAGCAGGATCGCCTTGACCGCGACCACGATCGAGCGGAACGCGACCAGCATCAGCGCGAACGCGAACAGGAGGACGAACGCGACGACGGGCAGCAGGCTCGACTTCAGCGCGCTGGACTCGTCCTGCCACTTGGCCGTCTGGCCGGTGACGCCGGTTTCCGTGTTCGGAACTGCGCCGACGGTCTCGGGCACGATCGTCTGGCGCAACACGCGGAACGAGGCTTTCGACGCCGCGTCGGTTCCGTTCCCCGCGATCGGGATGGTGACGTTCGCCACCGTGGCGTCCTCGTTGACGTCGACGGTGATCGGTTGGAACGCGCGGCCGCTCGCGACTGCCCGCCGCTCGAGCCGGCCGATCGCCGCCTGCACCGCGGGCGCGTGCACGTTCGGTGCCTTGACGACGACGTTGGCGGGCAACGCCGTGCCGGGGAAGGCCTGCTGCATCCGGTCGTACGTCGTGATGACCGCGAGCGACTTCGGGAACGACTCCGTGCCCTGAGCAGCGAGATGCAGTTGGAGCGCGGGCGCCGCGAGGGCGAGCAGCAACCCGCCGGCGAGGATTGCCGACAGCAAGGGCCGGCGCAGAACGCGGTCGACGATCGCGCCCCAGAACCGCCCCTCGCCGTCGTCGCGGCGGAGCCGGCCGACGAGCGGCACGCGCAGGCGGTCGACGTTGTCGCCGAGCCTCGAGAGCAAGGCGGGGAGCACCGTCAGCGAGCCGAGCACCGCCACGGCGACGACGAGGATCGTTGCGAGGCCGAGCGACTGGAAGGTAGCGTCGCCGGTCAGGAACATGCCCGCCATCGCGACGATGACGGTGAAGCCGGAGATCAGCACCGAGCGGCCGGACGTGGCGGCGGCGGCTTCGAGTGCCGCCCGCTCGCTGCGCCCTGCGGCGCGCTCCTGGCGCTCGCGTCTCAAGTAGAACATCGAGTAGTCGACGCCGACCGCGAGCCCGATCAGGAGCACCATCGCGGGCGCCGCCATCGCTACCGGCACGAGCTTGCTGGAGAGCGAGACCAGCCCGAACGTGGCGAAGACGGCGGTCAGCGCGAGCAGCAGCGGTATGCCTGCGGCGACGAGCGTGCCGAATGCGAGTACGAGGATGATCAGCGTGATCGGCAGCGAGAGCGTTCCGGCCTTCGCGAGGTCCTCCCCGAACGCCGTCTCGACTCCCTTCTGCGAGCTCGCGTCGCCGAACTCGCCGATGACGAAGCCCGCATGCGCGCGCTGCAAGGCAGCGACCTTCTTGACGACGGGCTCGATCTTGTCGACCGCTTTGTCCTTGTCGCCGCGGATGTCGAACTCGACGAGCGCGGCGTGCCGGTCCTTCGAGACGTCACCTTTGCGGACGTGCTGCACGGCGCCGAACTCCGAGACGCCGGCAACGACGTCAGCGATCGCGGCCTTGAACGCCGGATCTCCGGCACGCAGCGAGCTGCTCTCGATCAGAACGCTCTCGCCCGCGGGCTGCTTGAACCCCGCGTCGAGGATCCTGTCCATGCGGCCCGACTCGCCCGGTCCGGGCGCGTTGTCATCGATGGTCGTCATGCCGGCGGCGCTTCCGAGCGCAAACGCGACCAGGACGAGCGCGAGCCAGCCGAACGTTGCGGTCTTCCAGTGGTCGGCACTCCAGCGGCCCATGCGAGCCGCCAGGTTCCGCGACCGGCCTGATTCTTTGTTGCGAGGCATGTTCGTTCCTCCTTAAGCGGCGCAGGCGAAGGGGTGGTAGAAGGCGTCGAGGGCGCGGTCGGCAGCGACCGCGAGGTGAAAGCGGTCTCCGACACGGCTGTCCTCGACCGAGACCGTCACGGAGTTCATCCGCGGGTGCCAGAGCAGCCGCACGGAGACGCCGTCGTTTTCGCGAGCAGCAAGCTCGCGCGTCGATGTTTCGGTGTGCATGACTCCTCCTCTGGGCTCCGGCACGGCGCGGCACGAGGTCATGGGATCTCGACCTCGCTCACGTTCGTTGCGGTGGTGCGGTCGGCTACGTAGGCGGGCAGCTGCGCGAGCGCGTCCTCTTCGCTTGCCGCCTGGACCGTCCACCAGATCGCGTGTCCGCCCGAGCGACACGACGCGAACGTCGGCTTGTGGCGAAGCGGGCTGCAATGCCCTCTGAAAGACGCGAAGACGGCGCCGCACTCGTGCGGCTCGTGGCTGTGGTGGAGCAGGTAACGGGACATGAGCCGAGCTTGGCCCTGCGCCGCCCAGCCAACATCGGGGGGCCACCCTGATCTTTGCGGTGCCACGACCCTGATCTATCCTGGGCCGAAGGAGGGACGTGGCCCTGCACACCGAGCGCCTCGTCGGGCGCGCCAACGAGATCAGCTCGCTCGACGAGGTCCTGGCGGAGCTCGAACTGAGACGTGCGGCGGCGGCGGTGCAAGTGATCGGCGAGCCGGGCATCGGCAAGACGCGCCTCCTCGCCGAGCTCGCGGCTCGCGCGGACGCGCGCGGGCTGCTCGTCCTCTCGGGCTCCGCGACCGAGCTCGAGCGCGATCTCCCCTTCTCCGTGTTCGTCGACGCTCTGGACGAGTTCGTGCGAGGGCTCGAACAGGCCCGGCTCGCGCGACTCGACGACGACGTACGGTCGGAGCTTGCGCACGTCTTCCCTTCCCTGACGGCGCTCGCGACCGACGGCGCGGTGGCACTCCAGCACGAGCGCTACCGCAGCCACCGTGCGGTGCGCGCGCTGCTCGAGCAACTCGCCGTGGCCCAACCGCTCGTCCTCGTGCTCGACGATCTCCACTGGGCCGATGCGGCGTCCGTCGAGCTGGTCGGCGCGCTCCTGCGCCGCCCGCCGGCGGCGGCGGTGCTCGTCGCGCTCGCGGTACGGCCGCGCCAGGTGCCGGAGCGCCTGTCGGCGGCGCTCGATCGCGCCCACCGCACGGAGGAGTTGACGCGGATCGAGCTCGGCGCGCTCAATCCCGAGGAGGCGCGACAGCTCCTGGGCGCCACGGTCGAGCGCGCCGACGCGACCGTCCTTTACGAGGAGAGCGGCGGCAATCCGTTCTACCTCGAGCAGCTCGCTCGGTCGCTCGACCGCGCCGGTGGCGGCGTTGCGGTTCACGACGCGACGTCGCTGGCGACGATCGGAGTACCGTCGAGCGTCGGCGCAGCACTCAGCGAGGAGCTTGCGCTGCTGTCGGACTCCGCACGCCTCGTCCTGGAAGGGGCGGCGGTGGCGGGAGACCCGTTCGAGCCCGAGCTGGCGGCGGCTGCGACCCGGTTGCCCGAGAGCTCCGTGATGGAAGCCGTCGACGAGCTCCTCGACCTCGACCTTCTCCGCCCCACCGACGTGCCGCGCCGTTTCCGCTTCCGGCACCCACTCGTGCGGCGCGCCGTCTACGAGGCGACTGCGGGCGGCTGGCGGCTCGGCGCGCACGAGCGCTGCGCCGACGCGCTCGCCGACCGCGGCGCAACGGCAGCGGCCCGCGCCCACCACATCGAGCGCTCCGCGCGGGAGGGTGACGTTCAGGCGGCGGCCGTCCTGCGCGCGGCCGGAGACGAAGCACTCCGGCTCGCGCCCGCCAGCGCCGCGCACTGGTTCGGAGACGCACTCCGCCTGCTGCCGGCGGCCGCGCCCGCGGAGGAGCGCGTCGAGCTACTGCTCGCCCGTGCCGGGGCACTCACCGCGGCCGGCCGCTTCAACGACAGCCACGGCGCACTGCTCGACGCCGGCGCGAACGTCCCCGACTCGCCCGCCCTGCAGGTGAGGGTCGCGCGGGCCCGTGCCGCGGTGGAAACGCTGCTTGGACGACAGGAGGATGCGCGTCGGCAGCTCGAAGGCGCCCTCGAACGCCTGCCCGAGGAGGGTTCGCCGGACGGGGTGAAGCTGATGATCGAGCTCGCGGTCAACGCCGTCTGGCGCGCGAGATACGACGCTGTACACGAGTGGGCCGAGCGCGCGGTCGACGCGGCGAGGCGCCTCGGCGACACACCTCTGGTCGCGGCGGCTCTCGCGGAGCTCGCCCTCGCCGATTCGCTCGCCGGGGCGGCCGAGCGAGCCGAATGCCAACGGGCAGAGGCGGCGGCGCTCGTCGATTCCCTGTCCGACGACGGGCTCGCCGGCTACATCGAAGCCGCGGCCTGGCTTGCCGGCGTGGAGCTCTATCTCGACCGCTACGCCGAGGGCGACGCGCACGCCGATCGCGCCCTTGCCGTCGCGCGTGCCACCGGCCAGGGCGAGCTCTTGCTCCTCCTGGTCGCGACGCTGGGCGGGCTCTGGCGCCAGCGGGGAAAGCTGGCCGAGGCCGGTGAGCTCCTCGACGGCGGCATCGAGGCAGCGCGCGTGCTGGGCAACACGCACGCGCTCGTCTGGATGCTGATGGGCCGCTCGTCGGCGGCCCTCCGGAGCGGCGACGTCGACCTGGCCCTCGCCGCGGCGCAGGAGAGCTTCGATCTAAGCCGGGAGGCCGACAGTGACTTCCACTCGGCCGAGGCCGCCGCCGACCTCGCCGCCGCGCTGCTCGAGACCGGCCGACCGGAAGAGGCCGTCGAGTTGCTGATCGGTTCCGGCGGTGGTGAGGAGCTGGCGCTCATTGCCGGCAGCCCGCGCGCGCGGTACCTGGAAGTGCTCGTGCGAAGCCGGCTGGCGCTCGACCGGCACGCCGAAGCGAAGCGGGCCGCCGCCGCCGCGGAGGCGTGGGCCTCGGCCGTGCAGCTCCCGATGGCCGCCGCCTGGGCGGATCGCGCCGCCGCGGCGGTGGAGCTGGCCGGCGGCGATGCGCCGCGCGCAGCCGAGCGCGCGCTCGCGTCGGCCGCTGCCGCCGACGCCGTGGGTGCGCCCGTCGAGGCGGCGTTGTCGCGCGCGCTTGCCGGCCGCGCCCTCGCGCAGGCCTCGGACGTCGAGGGCGCCGTCGCCGAGCTACAGCGCGCGGCGCGGGATTTCGAGACGTGCGGCGCGCTTCGCCACCGGGACGACGCCGAGCGCGAGCTGCGCAAGCTCGGTCAGCACATCCACCGTCGCACGCGCGCGGGGAGGGCCATCGGCACCGGCATTGAATCGTTGACGGAACGCGAAGAGCAGGTCGTACGGCTCGTTGTCGACCGCAAGACGAATCCCGAGATCGCGGCGGATCTGTTCCTGAGTCAGAAGACGGTCGAGACGCACCTGCGCAACATCTTCCGCAAGGTCGGCGTCGCGTCGCGCGTCGAGCTCGCCCGCGCCGTGGAACGCGCGCACCGCGCCGTGTAGTCCGGCTGACGGTGCGCGCGCTGAGCAGGCGGCCGTTACGGGCTGCTCGAGGTCACCTCATGGATAGCTGACCACGGTCACGGGGACGTCCGGGTTGGCGATCGTCGACGAGCCACCGGTGTCGTTGACGACGTGGAGGATGCCGCCCTTGCCGTGACTCGGGTCGAGGAAGATCGTCAGCAGGTCGTGCAGGCTGCCGGCCGGCAGGGTGGTCGGAACCTCGAAGGCATGCGAGGCGAAGATGTCGACGCCCTGGTTGAAGAAGCTGTAGCTCCCCATGCCGTAGCCGCTGAAGCTCGTCACGTCGTCGGCGATCTTGAACGCGGCCCACCCGAGGACGCCGGGCGCTTCCATCCACGCCGCCTGGCTCGGCGGGTCGTACGGCAGCTCGGTCTGGAAGAAGATCACCTGGCCGTTCTGGCCGTTCCAGATCACCTCGTACTTCTGGTAATGCTCGACGAACAGGCCGTACGCCGTGACGTTGTCGCCGTTCACGATCACGCCGGTGTCGGCCGTGTTGGACGTCCAGCCGACGCCGTTCCCGTGGTCGGCACGCCATGCCCAGATGTCGTCCAGGAGCACGTCATCGCTGTTCACGATCAGGCTGGTCGTGGCCCTGCCCGGTGTCGCGCCGCCGATCCGGAAGAACACGTCCTGCAGCGACGTGGGGTCGGCCGGGTCGCTCTTGTGCGAGTGCGGCTTGCCGACCTCGAGCAGCACCGGCGAGTTTTGCGGGCCGGCGTCGAACAGCAGCCCGGTCAGCTTCACCCCCGGCACGTCCGCGACCTTCATCGTCGCGAATCCGCCCGTCGGGACGAGCGTCGGGAAGCCGAGGCCGAGCACGACCGTGTCGGCGCGCTTGACCTTGATCGTCCTGTCAAGGTGGTAGACGCCGGGCGTGAAGATGACGTTCTTGCCGCGCGCGAGCGCGTTGTTGATCGCCTGCGCATCGTCCGTCGGCTTCGCGATGAAGAAGTCCTCGATCGGGATGGAAGTGCCGGGAGTCGTTCCGCTCTCCCAGTCAGCGCCGACCGAGTTGCTCAGTGCCGCGGGGACGAAGACGTTGTAGTGGTCGTTGGCGTCCACGTACAGATACGGCGCATCCCGCGTGACGCGGCTCGTGGGGAGCGTCGTGTACGGGCCGCCGCACGATGCTGCCGCCGGGAAGCACTGCGCAGGCGCTCCCACGACGCCGGAGAAGACCTGGTTCCAGACGCCGTTCGACCAGCCGTTGCCGAGCGTGCTGTTCCGGACCAGCCACTGCTGCTGCGAACCGTTGATCACGGGGACTGACCCGCCGTCGAGACGCGAGTCGGCGATGAAGCCGCCGCTCGCGAATGACGGCTGCGTGCAGTAGTCCATGAGGGTCGTGTTTCCCGGGTTGTTCACGTGGACGCGACGCATCGGCGCTGCCTGCGACACCGCCCAGAACTCGCCGCTGTAGCAGCCGAAGCCGGGAGTGTTCACGTTGATCGTCAGGTTCGACAGCGAGCGCCAGAAGTTGTTCAGCGCCGTGCAGAAGTTGTTGCTGTCGCACTGGTTGCGGACGTAGATCGATCCGTTGACGGCAACGTCGTTCGGCGAGAGACCGAGACCCGCCACGCTCGTGTAGTAGCCGACCTGGAAGTTCAGTGGGTTCTGCGCGGTGCCGTAGGTGCCGGGCTTGAACAGCAGTGCGTACCGCTGCGTCCCGAACTGGTTCGGAACCTGCTGCGCCGCGATGGCGTCGACCGTCGACTGGATCTGGCTCGTCGACATTGTCGGGTCGAAGATCTTCACGTTGGGCCCGAAATCGGGTGGTGCGGCGGGCGGCTTCGCGGCTGCGGCCGCGCCGACGCCGGCAAGAGGAAACGCGGCGACGGCGGCGGCGACGAGCAGCAGGCGGCGACCGAGCGAGCCTCGGCGCCTCCGGAACCGTCTCACCGACGATGCAGGTTCGAGCGCGGCGTGCAAAGGCATGGCGAGAGCCCCCTTTTTCGCTGGACGTGGGGCCTCCGTCGATCGGGAGGCAAAGCGGCGGGATTCTAGAACGGAGCGGCGGCGGGATGCTCCGTCAGCGCCCGCGAGACCCAAAGACCGCGACGACCCTCACGGGATCTCCACGTCCCTGACCTCGATCGGGATCGTGCGCCGGGCCACGAACGCAGGCAGCAAGGCCAGCGCGGCCACCGCGTCCTCGGCCTGGACGCGCCACCACACTGCATGGCCGCCGGCGAGGCACGTCGATGCGGCGGACTTGTGCCGGAGCGGGCTCGGGAAACCGAGCCAGGCGGCGAAGGACGCTGCGCATTCTCCGGGGTCGTGCCGGTGCTGAAGAAGAAAGGTAGGCATGACGCCAGCTTGCCCGCGCGCGATCCCGAAATCATCGGGGGCGGCCCCTTAACCGCATCCCTGGAGCGGAGTAGGGTGGTCGAAGATGCCCCTAGACACCAGGGCAGGACCGACCGTCGGTCGCGAGTCCGAGCTCGGCCGGCTCGAGGTCGCGCTGGACGAGCTCGAGACCGGAGTGTCCGCCTGTCTGGCGGTCGAGGGCGAGCCGGGCATCGGGAAGACGCGTCTGCTCGCCGAGCTGCGGCGTCGCTCCGACGGCCGCGGCTTCCTGACGCTCACGGGGTCGGCGACCGAGTTCGAGCGCGACATGCCGTTCAGCGTCTGGGTCGACGCGCTCGACGCGTACGTCAGCTCGCAGGAGCTCGACCGGCACGAATCGTGGGACGAGGAGCTGGCCGGTGAGCTCGCCGAGATCGTTCCTTCCTCGCGAGGAAGCGGCGCTCGCCCGTCCGTTGCCGACGAGCGTTACCGGGCGCATCGTGCAGTTCGGCGGTTGCTCGAGCTCCTTGCGCGTCGACGCCCGCTCGTGCTCGTCCTCGACGACTTGCACTGGAGCGACGACGCGTCGATCGAGCTGCTTGCCGCGCTGCTCCGCCGCGGGCCGGATGCTCCGGTCCTGTTCGCACTCGCCTACCGCCGCGGGCAGGCGCCCGCGCGCCTGGCTGCGGCGCTGGCCGTTCCGGACGTGCATCGGATCGCGCTCGAGCAGCTCAGCGAGGCCGAGGCCGTCGAGCTGCTGGACGAGCTCGATCCGCAATCCGTCGCCGCGATCTATCGCCACGGCGGCGGCAACCCGTTCTATCTCGAGCAGCTCGCGCGTTCCGGTGACGGCGCGACGGCGGCGGCGACACTCGCCGGCAACGGCGCCTCGACCGCTGTGCCCGCGGCCGTCGCGGCCTCGCTCGCGGAGGAGCTCGCGGCGCTGTCGCCGGCCGAGCGTGCTCTCCTCGACGCAGCGGCGGTGGCGGGCGAGCCGTTCGAGCCCGATCTGGCCGCGGCGATCGCCGAGCTCTCTCCCGCGGAGGGGCTGGCCGCGCTCGATGCGCTGCTTGCGCTCGACCTGCTGCGTCCCACGACGGTGCCTCGCCGCTTCGTCTTTCGCCATCCGCTCGTGCGCCGCGCCGTCTACGACTCGGCTGCGGGCGGCTGGCGGATTGCGGGTCACACACGGGCGGCGGCGGCATTGGCCGTTCGCGGCGCGGCGGCAGCCGAGCGCGCACACCACGTCGAGCAGTGCGCGGAGCGAGGCGACCAGGACGCGATCGCGCTGCTGCTCGCCGCCGCGGCCGAGGCGGCGGCACGCGCTCCCGCCGTGGCGGCACGGTGGTTCGAGGCGAGCCTCCGACTTCTGCCTGCAGCCGACGCCGCGCGCCAGGTCGAGGTTCGCGTCGCGCTTGCGTCCGCACTCCGCGCGCTCGGCGAGCTCGAGCGCTGCCGGGCGACGCTGCTGGAGGCAATCGAGTTGCTTCCGGCCGACGCCGTGCGGCGGCGCGTCGAGCTGATCGCGCTCTGCGCCGCGGTGGAGCACTGGCTCGGCCGGCACGACGAGGCTCATCGTCGTCTGACGGCGGCGTGGGAGGAGCTTCCCGATCGCACGACGCCCGAGGCCGCGGCGCTCGAGATCGAGCTGGCCGTCGACGGCCTCTACGAGCACGACTTCGAGCAGGCGGTGGCGGCGGGGGGTCGCGCTCTCCGTACGGCGCGTGCCGTCGGCGACCGGACGCTGGTTGCAGCCGCAGCCTCCGTCCTCTGCTTCGGCGAAACGGCGGCGGGACACATCGGCGCAGCGCGCGAGCACCGCGCGGAGGCACTCGCTCTGGTCGACAGACTTTCGGATGCCGAGCTCGCGCCGCGTCTGGAGGCGCTCTACCACCTCGGCTGGGCCGAGACGTATCTCGAGCATTTCGCAGACGCGATCGCTCACTTCGACCGCGGCATCGCGATTGCGAGGGCGTTCGGCGACGGCCGGCTGCTCATGCCGCTGACGCTCGGCAAGAACTATCCGCTCGAGATGACGGGCCGCCTCGCCGAAGCGACCGAGGTTTGCGAGGCCGCCCTCGAAGCCGTGCGGCTGTCGTCGAGCCCGCACGAGCTGTACCGGACGCTCTTCGAGGTCGGCTGGACGCGCTACTACGCGGGCGACCTGGAAGGCGCGATCGCCGCCTACGAGGAGAGCGCCCGCATCGACGCCCGCCTCGCCGGAGGCACGATTCCCAACGCAGGCGGCGGTCCCGGCTGGGGTCTCGGCGTCTCGTGGTTCGACGCGGGCGAGGTCGAGCGCGGGCGTGCGATCCTGCTCGAGCTCGCTGCGGACGACGTCGTCCGCACGATGCCCGTCGAGCGGTGCTTCGACTGGGAGAGCCTGACGCTCGTCGAGCTCGCGGCCGGCAACGACGAGGCGGCTGACGCATACGCGACGCGTGCCGAGGAAGACGCTGCGTGGCTCGGGCTACGGCTTCCGGCCGCGCTCGCCGGCCGCGCCCGCGCGGCCGTCCTGCTCGCCGCCGGCCGGCACCGCGAGGCAGCGCTGGCCGCCGGCGCTTCGGCCGAGGCAGCCGCGGAGATCGGCGCCGGGCTCCATGCCGCGTTCTCTCGCGGAGTGGAGGGGCGTGCACTCGCCGCAGCGGGCGAGCGCGCGGAGGCGATCAGCGTGCTCCGCGCCGCCGAGGCCGAGCTCGACGGGTGCGGATCGTTGCGCGCGCGCGACGAGATGCGCCGGGAACTGCGCAAGCTCGGCGCGCGCGCCGAGCCGCGGGGTCCGGCGAGCGCGGCCGAGAGCGGAATCTCGTCGCTCACGGCGCGCGAGCTCGAGATCGCAAGCCTCGCCACCGACCGGAAGACGAACCGCGAGATCGCGGGCGCGCTCTACCTCAGCGAGAAGACGATCGAGGCGCACATGCGTCACATCTTCATCAAGCTCGGCGTCTCGTCCCGCGTCGAAGTGGCCCGCACCCTCGAACGCGAGCGGGCGCTGCAGCCGTGACCTCGCTCGCACCGCCGCTCGATCCCGACGCGGCGCGCCTCGAGGAGCTGGGCTACCGGCAGGAGCTCGCGCGGCGACTGCACGTCTTCGACAACGCCGCGCTGGGCTTCGCCGCGATCTCTCCGGTCGTCGGCCTCTATGCGGTCGTGCTCGTCGGCACCGTCGTCGCAGGACCCGCGTGGGTCTGGGTCCTCCCCATCGCCCTCGCCGGGCAATGCCTGCTGCTCGGCGTCTACGCGGAGCTCGCTTCGGAGTTTCCGATCGCGGGCGGCGCCTACCAGTGGAGCCGCCGCTTGCTGGGCGGCGCCTACGGCTGGCTCAGCGGCTGGGTGGCGATCTGCGCCTACCTCGTCGCGAACACGACGATCGCCTACCTCGGCGCGCCGTGGGCGCTCACGCTCGCCGGCATCGAGCCGACCGCCAACGCGATCGTGCTCGCGGGAATGGTACTCCTCGTCTTCTGTGGGATCGTCGGTGGACTCGGAATCAATGTTCTCGGCCACGCGATCAAGGCGGGAATCGCGGCGGAGATCGTCGCCTCCGTCGCGATCGGGCTAGCGCTCCTGCTCGTCTTCCGAACGCAAGACGTTTCGATCCTGACCCACACGCTCGGCGCCGAAGCGCTGTCCGGCGGATCCGTCGGAGCGGGCATGCTCGCGGCGCTCGCCGTCGGCGGCTGGGTGTTCATCGGGTTCGACGCGTGCGTCGGCGCGTCGGAGGAGACGAAGAGCGCGACACGCCATGTGCCGCGCGCGATCTGGATCGCGCTGCTCAGCGTCGGCGCGCTCGTCATCCTCAACGCGTTCGCGGTCGGGCTCTCCCACCCCGACCCGGCTTCCATTGTCGCCGGGCGCGACGTCGATCCCGTCACGACGTCAGTCGTCAGCTCGTTCGGCTCGTGGTCCGGAAAGCCATTCGCCGCCGTCGTCCTCGCGGCTTTCCTCGCGTGCGGCATGTCCGCCCAGGCTCTCACGGCGCGGACGATCTACTCCGTTGCGCGCGACGACGTGCTGCCGGGGTCGCGCTTCCTGCGCCACGTCGACCGGCGCCGTTCACCCGTCGGAGCAATCGTCGCGACCACTGTCGTCGGCTGTGCGGGGCTGCTGCTCGGACTGAACTCCGCGGCAGTCGGCAGCCTGATCGCCTTCGGGACCGCAGCCATCTACGTCGCGTTTCTGCTCGTGGCCGTCGCCGCACTCGCCGCGCGCCTCCGCGGAACGTGGATCCCAGCCGGAGGCTTTCGACTCGGTCGCGCGGGGGTCGTCGTGAACGCGCTCGCCGTTGTCTGGCTCGCTTTCGAATCGATCAACATTGCGTGGCCGCGCAAGTCGCTGGCGCCGCCCGGTGCCCCGGCGTACCAGGTGTGGGCGGCGCCGATCGTCCTTGCGCTCATCGCGAGCGTCGGTTTGGCGTATCTATGCGTCGCAAAGCCGCATCGCAAGCTCAGCCGCCGAGCAGGGTGCCGTCGAAGAAGCTGACGACGCGCCGCTCGTATTCCTTCGGACGAGCGTCGAAGCCGCCCATGTGGCCGACGCCGGGGATCCCCCAGATCGTCTTCGGCCCCTGCGCGAGGCGGTAGTAGGCCGGCGTCATCGTCTCGACGCCTCCGTCGGGCGCGTAGATGAAGAAGGCCGGCTCGTCGATTCGCGGCGCCAGGTCGGTCAGCTTTGGCGGAGGCGCCGTGCTCGAGAAGACGGCGACAGAGGCAGTCTTGAAGGCAAGCAGCGGGAGGCCGAGCCACTTTTCCGTTCCGTGGAACTCCTCCATCTCCTCCCCGAAGGAACGCGTGCCGGCTCCCTCGGAGACGATCGCCGCCAGCTCGTCCGACTTGGCCGCCGTCTGCAGCATCAGCTCGGCGCCGACGGACAGTCCCATGCCGCCGATGCGGTCCGGGTCGACGTCCGGCCGGCTCTTCAGGAAGTCGACCGCAGCGAGGATGTCCTTGTCGCCGCCCCAGCCGAAGAGGTTGCCGTCGCCGTCGCTCTCGCCCTCGCCGCGGCGATCGAAGAGCAAGACCCCGTAGCCGTGGCGGGCGAGGAAGCGCGCAGGCTTCTGCGGACCGCTGCGGCCGGGGAAGACGATCACCGCCGCGCCGTTTCGCGACGGGACGTACCAGCCCGAGAGGTCGAGCCCGTCGCTCGTCCTGAAGGTGACGTCCTCGTGCGCCGCGCCGAGATTTGCTGCCGGGACGACAGGCCTCAGGACGTGCGTCGTCCCGTAGCCGAGCGCGATCGGGAACATGACTTCGGCGGCGACGACGAGTGCGGCGACGGCGAGGAGCGACCGACGCACGTAACGGCGAACCCGACTGTCGTCCAACCTGCGGGTCGTCCAAAGCGTGAAGGCGGCGATACCGAGCAGCAGGAATCCCGCCGCGATTGCGAGGAGCCCGGTGTAGTCGTCCCCCGACGGCCCGACCTTCAGCGTGTAGTAACCGGCCTCGGCCGTGCCCATGATCAGAGCGAGCAGCCCGAAGACGACGGCGAGCGCTCCTCGCGCGCCGGGACGCAGGCGCGGGTACAGGGCGACCGCAAGGGCGATGAGGCCGAGGGGCACGAGCCCGCCGGCGAGGTGGTCGCCGGCCGAGGTGCCCGGCTGCGGCTGCAGAAACGAATCGTCCAGCACGTGGAGCGCGAGGACGCCGATCCCGAGACCGGCGAGCAGCGTGTGGCGGTGCGTCAGCGTGGTCATGGGAGGGCTCCTTCTTCGAGAGAGGTAGGCGCCCCGGCCTCGTGACTCGAGGCCGGGGCGGTTGACGTCCGGGCTAGGCGGTCGCCGGGACGGGGTCAGCCTGCGGCGGTGCCGGCTCGTGGTCGAGCCGCGGCAGCCACTGCAGCCACCTCGGCAGGTACCAGTTGGCCTTGCCGAGCAGCTTCATCGACGCCGGCAGGAGCACGCCGCGGACGATCGTGGCGTCGATCAGGACGGCGGCCGCCAGGCCGATGCCCATCTCCTTCAGGTCGACGAGCGGCAGCATCGTGAAGACCGCGAACACGCCGACCATCACGAACGCGGCGCTGGAGACCGTGCCGGCCGTGCTCTTGATGCCGTGCGCGATTGCCTTGTCGGTCGAGAGGCCGCGGTCATAGGCCTCGCGGATGCGGCTCAGGATGAACACGTGGTAGTCCATCGAGAGCCCGAACAGGATCACGAACATGAACATCGGGAGCCAGTTCGCGATCCCGCCGTTCGAGTGGAAGTCGAGGACGCCCTCGCCCCAGCCCCACTGGAAGAACGCCACCATCACGCCGTACGCGGCGGCCACCGAGAGCAGGTTGAGGACGATCGCCTTCAGCGCGATCACGATCGAGCGGAAGGAGACGAGCAGCAGCGCGAACGCGAACAGCAGGACGAAGCCGAAGACCTTCGGGATCGAGCTCGTCTGCGCCTTGTTGAAGTCGACCGAGTTGGCTGTCGGGCCCGTGACTGCGACCTCGGTGCCGTCCACG
>JBJMJE010000328.1:0-9640 GCA_045806505.1 Gaiellaceae bacterium | reverse complement strand
TCACGATTCGGTGAGCGGCCGCCGGATCGTTGCCGTCGCCGCCGCGGCGCTCGTCGCGGCAGCCCAGATTCCGCCGACCGCCGAGGGGCACCGGGGGACGCCCGAGTGGTCGGTGCCGACGCTGCTGGCACGGATCGGCGGCGGTCGCGTGGCGGTCGGTTCGTGGTCCGGGCGCGTGCAGTCGGCGTCGACGCTCTGCAACGGCGAGGGTCGAGGACGCAAGTGGAGCGGTATGCGCCACTGGCGTCACTTCACGTGCACGTGGACCGTGTTCGACCGCCGCAGCGCCGGCGAGCGCGACGTGACGTTCCGAGTCCACACGCTGACGACCCGGCGTTACCGCATCACGAACGCGCGCTTCGGCGCGTACTGAACGTCAGAGCCGACTCAGGCTGCGTTCGCCCGAAGGCCCCTCCTCGCCGGCTCTCGACATCGGGCGCGTTTCGTCGACCGTCGTCTCCGCAGCATCGCTGCTGCCGACCACGTCGTCGAGCGACGCCGCGACGGTCCGGAGGCTCCGCGCGAGATCCCGCAGGCGGTGCTCCGACGCCTCGATGTTCGCGAGCAGGACGCGATCGCGTTGCGCAGCGTCGTCCGCGATGCTCAGGGCGTGCCGCTCGGCTTCGTCGACAACGCGCGCGGCGGCGGCGGCGGCGTCACGCCGGCGCGTCTCAGCGTAGGCCTCGGCCTCCGCCTTGATCTTCGCAGCCGCGCTTCGGGCGTCCTCGAGCGTCCGCTCCGCGTCGGTCCGCAGCCGCTCCGCTTCGCGCTCGGCGTCGGCGCGGATCGTCGCAGCCGCGGACTCGGCGGCGGCGACGATGCCTGCCACGTGCTCGCCGACCCGGCCCGCGTCCTCGCGCGCCGCGGTGGGAGTGGCCGTCTCTTTGTCGTCGGCCTTCGTTCGTGCCTCGCCACCGGCAGCCTTGGACGGCTCCTGCGAGTCAGGCGACGTTTCCGCCGGGGCGGCCAGGGCCACTCCGGCGGCGGGACGATGCTCGGCGTCGTCCTGCGTGCGACGGCCGCGCGAGCGGAAGAGGTCGGGCATTGTCGTTCCTCCTTCGGTTGAGAGAGCATGCCTTCCGACCGCTGCGACGAGCAGCACGGCGGCAGCCGCAAGGGCCAGCAGGATCGGCGTCGTGGAACCCCGGCCGTTGTCGCCGGTTTGCGCGGCGCCGGTCGGCTTCGCCGTGGCTCCGGCCGCCGGACGAGCGACCGTGACGGTCGGTGCGGGTCGCGGGTGCGTTCGCTCGGGCACCGACAGCGGATACTCCGACCACAGCTTCTCGACGCCGCGCGGCTGCTTCGGCCTCGACGCATGCGCCGGCGTCACGGCGACGAACGCCGCAACCGCGAGTGCAACCGGAACGACCGCAGGGATCAGGCGACGCTTCGCACTCGGCGGCTCAACCCCGAAAGCCACCACGATCGGAAGTGTATCCCGGCCGGGTGCGAAAAACACGTCCGGCAGCCGCTACCATCAGTGCGTCCGCCGAGCCCCCGCGCGACGCGGGGAAACTCACTGTGGAACGCGGAACACCTCTTCAACTCATTCGCCGGTTCTGGCTGATCCTCTGCGCCGGGGCACTGCTCGGCGGCGTGGCCGCGCACGTGGCCGCGAGCCGAATGCAGCCGACGTACCAGGCGACCGTGTCCCTCCTCGCGGGGCCGATCAACGCGGACTTCGACACGCAACGCGCGTCCGGCAACATCGCGAGGACGTACGCCGACCTCGCCACGAGCGGTCCCGTCCTCCGCAGGACGATCGCACGCACCCACGTCGACTCGACCCCGATCGAGCTCCGCAAGGACGTGAGCGCAACGTCGAACGACATCACGCGCATCGTCACCATCAGCGTCAAGAACGACGACCCTCGCATGGCCGCGCGTCTCGCGAACACGATCGGGCGGCAACTCTTCGCGCTCGGCTCCGTCAAGACCGGAACCCTCGTCGACGCGTTCATGGCCGATCCGTCGCTCGCGAACCTCTCGACCCCGACCCAGGACAGCATCCGGCGCGCGGCGTCGCACATCTTCGGGAACGCGTCTGCGGGGAAGCTCAGCGTCGTCGACCCAGCGATCCCGCCGACGTCTGCGGTGGCGCCTCGGGTCTCGCTGATCACGTTGCTCGGCGTCGTCGCAGGCCTGATGATCGTGGCGCTGCTCGTCTTCCTCCTCGAGGCGACCCGGGGCACGGGCGACGTCGACGACCACTTCGTCGGCGACGGCCTGCGCGTGCTCGGAGCGATACCCGCGCGCCGCGGCCGGCACGGTGGAGGCCTTGTCGTCGGGCAGGACGAGCATGACGACGCGGCCGAGGCGTACCGCCTCCTCGCCACGAAGCTGGCCTTCGGCCGGAACGGCGCGCCCGTGCGGAGCCTCGTCGTCGTCGATGCCGGATCCGGCAAGGGCACCGGCGAGGCCGCCGCGAATCTCGCGGCGGCGCTCGCGGAGATCCAGCGGCGGACTGTTCTGATCGATGCGACTGACGCGCGGGAGATCACGAGCCTCTTCGACCTCGACGGACAGCCCGGCTACGCGGAGCTCCTGAGCGCGACGGCGAACGGCGGCGAGCTGGATCTCACACAACTCGGCAGCGAGCGGCGGCGGGATCTGCGAGTGATCCCCGGCGGGGCGAGCGCCAACGGGCACGCGCTGAATCCGGGTCGCGCGGCGTCGCTGCTGAAGCAGCTGCACGGTACGGCCGACATGGTCGTGATCAGCACGCCGCCCACGTCGCGATCGTCGGGCGCGCTGGTCTGGGCCCGCGTCGCCGACGCGACCCTCCTCGTCCTGACACGGCAGGACGCGAGCCGCGAGAGCATCGACCGCGCACTCGAGAATCTCTCGTACGCGGACGCGAACGTCATCGGAACGGTGCTCCGACGCTGATCGCCCGCGACCTTTCCGGCCGCGGCTGAACTGCCGTGAGCGAGGACTTCCCGGACGCTCCGGAGCGGCCGGTGGAGGACGTCGGCGCCGACGGCCGCGGAGGCCGGCGCTCGATGCTCTCGGCGACGCTCTTCACGTACGGGACGAACGCCGCGGTGTCGGTCCTCTCGCTCGCGAACGTTCTCATCGTCGCGCGGGTCCTCGGCGCCCACGCGCGCGGCGAGGTCGCGTTCGTGATCACCGTCTCGACGCTGACGGCGCACGTCGCCGGACTGAGCGTGCAGGAGGCGAATGCCAATCTCGCCGGATCGGAGCCGTCGCTCCGCCCGCGTCTCGCGACGAACTCGCTGGTGCTCTCGCTCGCCTGCGGCGCGCTCGCGGCAGCCGTCGTGCAACTCCTCGTCAGCGTCTTCCCCGCCGTGGGCGGACCGGTGCCGCCGTCACTCCTGTGGGCGGCGCTGGCCGTCATCCCGATCGTCATCGGGAGGAACTACTTCAGCTTTCTCCTCCAGGCGGAGTACGCGTTCGGCCCGACGAACACTGCCTGGCTGATCGGCCCGCTCAGCAGCGTCACCGGCAACGCGATCCTGGCGATCATCGGCCGGATCACCGTCACGACTGCGTTCGCGACCTGGATCGGCGGCCAGATCCTCGGCCTCGCGATCATGCTCGTGTACGTGGCGAGGCGATCCGGCTTCGGGCGCGCCGACGTCGGACTTGCCCGGCGCACCCTCTCGTTCGGGCTGAGGACGCATCCGGGCAGGTTGATGGGGATCGGCAACTACCGAGCGGACCAGTGGCTCGTGGGTTCGATCTCCGGCTCCCGTGCGCTCGGCCTCTACAGCGTCGCCGTCGCCTGGGCGGACCTGCTCTTCTACGTGCCCGGCGTGCTCACTCTCGTGCAACGGCCGGACCTCGTCCGCGCGACGAGAGAGAACGCCGCTCGGCAGGCCGCGCGCGTGTTCCGCGTGGCGCTACTTCTCTCGTCGGTCGCGGCGCTCGGGCTGATCGTGCTGGCGCCGTTTCTGTGCACCGTCGTCTTCGGGCACGAGTTCGCGGGCTCGACGAACCAGCTCCGCGTTCTCGCGCTCGGCTGCCTCGGGATCACGGCCATCGACCTGCTTCCGAACGCGCTGACGGCGCAGCGCATGCCGATCCGCGGCACGGGCGGCATCGCAGTCGCGTTCGTGGTCATGCTGGCGCTCGACGTCGTCCTGATCCCGCCGTTCGCAGGCCTCGGCGCGGCCGCGGCGACCGCGATCGCGTATACCGCAGGCGGCATCGTCGCGCTGATGATCTTCGTCCGCGCACTCCACTGCGACGCGCGCGAGCTCGTGCCGCGCGTCGCGGAGGTCAGGTGGCTGTGGCGGAAGATGCAGACGCTTCGCTCGCGCGCCTAGACCGGGCAGACGCGTTCGCCTCGTCGTCGCGCGCGCGGACGAGCGCCGTCGCGACCGCGAGCAGCAGCCAGAAGTACCGCTCGTACGCGAGCGACAGGAAGATGCCGGCCGTCAGGAAGCCCACGATCGCGAGTACGTAGGCGGTCGCGAGCGACGCCGTCGCTGCGTCCCCGTCGTCGCCCGCGCGGCGGCGCACGCGCAAGAGCGATCTCATCGCCACGAAGATGATCGCGAGGAAGAGCAGAAGTCCGACTCCGCCGTTGTCGGTCGCGACGCTGAGGTAGAGATCGTGCGCCTGCCGCTCGGGCTCCTGTCCCTTGTCGGGACCGAACTTCACGCGCGCGTGCACCTCTCCGCCCACCTGGAGCGCGTACTCCTGGTAGTGGAGCGGGAACCCGCCCGGACCGAGCCCGAGAACCGGATGCGACTCGATCGCGAGCAGCGCGGCGCGCATCTCGGTGGCACGTGCCCGCACCGACTGATCCGGCGACGCGGCCTGACTTCCCGCCTGCGCATTCGCACCCTGAACGCTGCCGAGCGAGGCGACGCGTGCGCGATAACTCGGAATCGCGGCGATCACGACCGCGAGCGCGACGATGCCGATGAGCAGGTGCCGCGCTCTCAGCTCGCGCAGGAGGACGAGACCGACCGCGATCAAGCCAAGCGCCACGACCGCTCCACGCGAGTACGTCAGCACGATCCCGGCGACGATCAGGACGGTCGACGCGATGCCTGCCCACCGCTTCCAGGGAGCGTTTGCCGTCGCAGCGAGGACGAGCGCGAGAGGAACCGCGACGACGAGCAGCTGTGCGAAGTAGTTCGGGTCGCCGATCGGTCCCTGGTAACGGGGCGAGGGGACGAACCCGTAGTAGAAGTCGAACGACGTGTGGGCGAAGCCGAAGAATGTCGTGTAGTAGCGATGCGTCAGCGCCTGCACGAGGGTCAGCCCGCCGAGGAACGCCAACGCGGCGACGAGCGCCCACGTCGCGTTTCGCACGGCCGAGCGCGTCCGAAGGACGTTCGTGGCCAGGAAGAAGATCACGAGGCCCTCGAACATGAACGTCTTGACGCGCTCGAGTGAGACGCTCGTGTCCGACGACAGCGCTGCGCCGAGCAGCTGCAGGACGAAATAGACGACGAGCAGCGCGAGCACCGGCGACAGGGCGATCGACTGCCGCCGGAGAACTCCGTCCGCGAAGGGCAGCGCGAGCAGCAGCGGGATGACGGCCGCCATCGTCGCCGGCAGGCCATATTTGTCGACCAGCACCGTCGGCACGTTGGCGCCGATCGCGAAGACGACCGCGTACGTCGTCCATTCGGGCTTGGCCACCATCACCGCCGCGGCGGCGAGGACGCTGATGCCGAGCAGGGCGAGCGTCGGCTCGAGCGCGACTGCGCCGCCCGCCGCGGCCGCCGCGAGTCCGCCGACCGCCCACAGCTTCGGCGGATCGTTTCCGAGCGCCGGGCGGTCGAGCGTGAACGCGCGCATGGCTCTGGGCTCCGCCGGTACTACGACGGCGAGGGCAGGAACGCCGAATCGAGCTTCACGTCGTCGAACACCGCGTCGAGCGCCGTCGTCGAGAGCGTCGCGCCGAACCGGAAGGCCGTCGCCTGCGTCTGCCAGTAGCCGGTCGTGGCCGGCGTCACCGCCTGCGACGTGAACGGCACGGGCTTGCCGTTGGCGTCCTGCGGGAACGCGGCGTCGCCCTGGGCGAAGAACGCCTCGACGAGCGCGTTGCCGGTTCCGTCGCCGCGGCGCTGATGCACGCCGACCCGGTAGACGGTGCCGGGGACGAGCGGCTTCGTCGACGGAGTGCACGCGGTGCCCGCGGAGCCGCCGCTCCAGCTGTTGCCCCACTTCAGGCAGAGCGTCCCGGACGCGCGCAGCCACAGGTTTGCGACGGTCGTTCCGGATGCCAGCACCTGGGCGACGCGATCGTCGACCGTCGGCAGCGCGTTCGCGCGCACGTAGAACGACACGTACAGGTCGTCGATGCCGGCGACGCTCTGCTCCAGGTACGCGTTCGCAACGTTGGGCACGCGGGCCGAATAGGTTCCCTTCAACGGGCTCGCCGACTCCTGCACGACGAGACCGCCCGAGTTGCTCGAGGCGCCGCTGACGGAGTTGACGAGGTTCGGCGTTCCGTCCTCGAACGTGACGTTCTTGATCCGCGGGCCGCGAACGACGTTCGTGTACGACGAGCTCGTGCCGTCGGAGGTCGTCGCCTTCACCCGGTAGAAGTACGTGCCGTCCGCGAGCCCGGTGTCGGTGTAGGTGACGGTGTTCGCCGGCAGGGTGACGGTCGTCACCGTTGCGAACGAGGCGTCGCGGCTCCGCTCGAGCGCGAAGCCCGCTTCGGTCGACGAGTTGTCGGTCCAGTCGAGCCGCGTCGACGTCGGTGAGAGCGGCGTCGCGACGAGGTTGGTCGGCGCAGCGGCGGGCTGCGGCGGCGGCGAGCCGGTGGTCACGGTCGCGGTGTTGCTGTAAGCGGAGTCGCCGGCTGCGTTCGCCGCCCTGACGCGGTAGTAGTAGGTCGTCGCCTGCGCGACCGAGGTGTCCGCGTACGTCGTCGTGTTGGCGGCGAGCGAGAAACTCGTCACGGTGTCGAAGCTGCTCGACGTGCTGCGCTGGAGGACGTACGAGCTCTCGTTGCCGGCGTTGTCCACCCAGCTGAGGTCGACCTCCGACAGGCGCGGCGACGTCGCCGCCAGGCCCGACGGCGCTGCCGGCGGAACCGGCGGCAGCGACGGCAGGAAGGTCGAGTCGAGGTCGACGTCGTCGAACACGGCGTCGAGCGGCGTCGTGCTCAGCGTGCCGCCGAAGCGGAACGACGTCGCCTGCGTCTGCCAGTAACCCGGATCCGCCGGAGGCACCGACTGCGACGTGAACGGGACGGCGTTGCCGCTTCCGTCCTGCGGAAACGGATTGTCGCCCTGCGCGAAGAACGCTTCTACGAGCGCGTTGCCCGACCCGTCGCCACGGCGCTGGTGAACG
Organism: Gaiellaceae bacterium; assembly: GCA_045806505.1. Taxonomy (GTDB): domain Bacteria; phylum Actinomycetota; class Thermoleophilia; order Gaiellales; family Gaiellaceae; genus DASVFB01. The sequence continues at coordinate 2,356 of JBJMJE010000328.1, read as the reverse complement.
GCCACGCGGTAGGTCGACCCCGCGGCCAACGGCGTCGAAGTGGGCGTGCAGCCGGCCGACGAAGAGCCGCCGCTCCAGTTGTTGCCCCACTTGAGGCACAACGTCCCGCTCGCGCGGACCCACATGTTGGCGACCGTCGTGCCGGAGTCGAGCACCTGCGCGATCCGGTAGTCGGCCGTCGGCAGCGCTTTCAAGCGGACGTAGAACGACGCGTACAGCTCGTCGACTCCGGCGAACGTCTGCTCGAGATAGGCGTTGCCGATGTTCGGCACGCGAGCGGCGTACGCGCCCTTGATCGGGCTCGCCGTCTCCAGCACGACCTGGCCTCCGGCGTTGCTCGACGCTCCCGTCGCAGTGCTGATCAGGTTCGCGGCGCCGTCCTCGAACGTGATGTTCTTGATGCGCGGGCCGCGGGCGATATTCGAGTAGCCGGACGCCGATCCGTCAGTGTTCACCGCCTTCACTCGGTAGTAGTAGGCGCCGTCGGGCAGGCCGGCGTCCGTGTACGCCACCGTGTTGGCCGGCAGGACGATCGACGTCGGCGACCTGAAGGACGGATCGCCGCTTCGCTCGACGACGAAGCTCGACTCGGTCGACGAGTTATCCGCCCAGTCCAGCCGCGTCGAGGTCGGCGACAACACCGTGGAGGCGAGCCCCGTCGGCGCCGCCGGCGGCGGCGCCGCCGTCGTCGCGCTCGCCGTGTTGCTGTACGTCGAGTCGCCGACGGCGTTCGACGCCTTTACGCGGTAGTAGTACGTCGTGGCCGCGGCCGCGCTCCGGTCTGCATACGACGTCGCGTTCGCAGGAGCGGTGAAGCTGGTGAACGTGTCGAAGGCGCTCGACGTGCTCCGCTGCACGACGAACGACGACTCCGTGGAGGCGTTGTCGAGCCACGAAAGATCGACCTCCGACGACGTCGGCGAGGTTGCGGCGAGACCGGACGGCGCCGCCGGCGCCTGCACTGGCCCGCCGTCGATCGCGACGTCGTCGAAGACGGCGTCGAGCGTGACGCTCGTCGTCGAGCCGACGCTGACGCGATCGACGCGCATCGTGCTGGTGCCGGTCGCGGCGCGCGCGAACGGAGCGCCGAACGGCGCATCCCCGGCGGCGAGATAACCCTCGAAGACGCCGTCGGTGCCGGTGCCCCGTATCTGGTGCAGACGGATCCGGTACGTCGTCCCGGCCGCGAGCGGCGACGTCGTGCACGAGGTCGTCGCGCTGCCGGTGATCCAGGCGTTGCCGTTGCGGACGCAGAGCAGGCCGCTCGAGCGGAGGACGAGGTTGCCCAGCGGCGCCACCTGGCTGTACGTGAGCGCGATGCGGGCGTCCGCAGCGGGCAGCGCGTTCAGCCGCACGGAGAAGGTGACGTCGAGGTCGTCGACGGCGGTGATGTGCTGGTCGAGGTACGAGTTGCCGACGTTCGCGAGACGCGCCGAGTAGCTGCCCTTGATCGGGCTCGCCGTCTCGAGCGTCAGGCTGCCGAGCGCGCGCTGCGCTCCGTCCTGCGGCGCCGGCGGCTGCTGCGACACGAGGGAGCCGCTCTCGAAGGTCATCAGGTCGTGCTCGGCGCACGGCGGGTACGACGACGGCACCGGGGGCGTCGCCTTCACGTCGCTGAAGCCGTCGAGGATGTTCCGCGTCGCCTGCTGGATCCGCTGATCGACCCAGCCGTCGCGGTCGAGCGCCCACGTCCACGACATCGTTCCCGTCGAGAAGACCCACGCGCCGCTCGGCGCCCGGTACAGGACCGAGTTCGAGTCGTCGTAGTAGCCGTCCTCGGCGTTGTCGAACGGTGACGAGCCGAGCACGGTGAAGCTCGTGTTCTGAGGCTGCGGGAACATGCAGCTGTACTTGTCGGCCTCGTAGCCGACGATGCCCGCGACGCTCGAACCGTCGGTGAAGCCGGTGCCGTCGTAGATCCACGCTCCGCTGTTCTCGACCTGGTACGGCGTGTTCAGCGTCGAGCGGCCGGTGCTCCCGATCAGCGTGACGCCCGTGAGGAGCTGCCCGGGGCGGTTGACGGGCGGGTCCTGCCAGCGGACGGTCGTGAGCGACGGGTCCGAGACCGGGTCGTTCGTGAGGTACGTGTTGTTCGGCGTGTTCTTGTACGACACGATCACGCGGTCCGCGACGCCGGTGCTCGAAGGCTCATAGCGAACCTGCCAGTAGACGTCGTTGGCGCCGAAGAAGCCGAGGTCGACGCCGGCGTCGCGCGCCGCTTCGGCGCCGTCGAACATCCCCTTCGACCAGTACTCGTCATGGCCGACGGAAAGGAACGCCTTGTGGTTCAGGAGGAGCTGCGGATGCTCCTGCAGGTCGACGCTCGTCGAATACGTGACGTCATAGCCGTTCTTCT
>JBJMJE010000327.1:0-5923 GCA_045806505.1 Gaiellaceae bacterium | reverse complement strand
CGCACGAGCAATACGGACGGCGCCAGGAGTCCGTCGCGCTGTGGATCGTCCCGCGCGACGCGATCCACGAGGTGACGGATTTCAACGACGAGCTCGAGAAGACATATCACCGCGTCGACGGATACTCGTTGAAGGCGAAGCTCAAGGAGGCGCGTGAAAGAGCGGACACAGCGACTTCTTGAGTACGCCGACGACGAGCTGATCCTCGGCTGGCGCGACTCCGAGTGGACGGGGATCGCGCCGTCGCTCGAGGAGGACGTTGCGTTCTCCTCGATCGCGCAGAACGAGATCGGGCACGCGCGTGCGCTGTACGAGCTGGCTGCGCGCGACCTCGGCACGACCGCGGACGAGCTCGCGTTCGACCGCTCGCCGGGCGACTACCGCTGCGCGCCGCTCGTCGAGCTGCGCAAGCTCGACTGGGCGCACACGATCGCGCGCCACTGGCTCTACGAGACCGCAGACGAGCTGCGCCTCGCGGCGCTGAAGGAGTCCGACGACGAAGAGGTCGCGGGCCTTGCGGCGAAGATGGACCGCGAGGAGGTCTACCACCGTCTGCATGCGCAGATGTGGGCGGATCGCCTGCGCGGCGAGCCGCGCTTCGAGGAAGCCGTGGCGGAGCTGCGGCCGTACGCAATCGGCGTCCTCCCGAAGGAGCTGCGCCCTGTCTTTTCGGAACGTGTCCCGGGGACAGCCCCTGGGACAGCGCCCGTGGAGCGAGGTGACCACTCCGACGAGCTGCAGCCCTTGTGGGAGGAAATGACGATGGTGCGCCGCAGCGTCCCGGGAGCGACGTGGTAACGGCCGAGCAGGTCTGGGACGCGCTCGCCGAGATCCCCGATCCCGAGATCCCGGTCATCTCGCTCGTCGACCTCGGCGTCGTGAAGGACGTGCACGTCGACGGCGACGAGGTGCGCGTCGAGTTCACGCCGACGTGCCTCGGCTGCCCGGCGCTCGAGGTGATGCGCGACGCGATGGCCGAGAAGGTGCGCGCGCTGGGCGCGGAGCCGCACGTCGACGTCGTGCTCGACGACTCGTGGTCGACCGATCGCATCACGCCCCAGGGGCGCGAGAAGCTGCGGGCGTCCGGCTTCGCACCTCCGTCGCCGCGGCAGGCGCAGCCGCTTCAGCTCGTGGCGCTCCAGCGCGGCTTCCGCTGCCCGTACTGCGGCTCGACGGACACGAAGCTCGAGAACCTCTTCGGCCCGACGCCGTGCCGCAGCGTCCGCTACTGCAACGCCTGCCGGCAGCCGTTCGAGCAGTTCAAGACGATCTGACTGACGCGTTGCTTCCGGGCCCTCCTTCGCGGAGAAGGAGGGCCCGGAGAGACGTCTGCTAGCAGGCCGCCTGCGCCTTGATCGCGTCGACGTCGGCGGTGAGCTGGTCCCGCTGCGCCGCCGTGAGCTTCTTCGGCACGAGCGACGCCATGTGCTTCTCGAGCTCGTCGAGCTTCTTGCACTGGTTCTCGCCCTCGAGCACCTTCTCGCGGATCTCGCCTACCGAGTGGAGCAGATGCTTCGTCGTCTGCGCGTCGAGGTTCATGTCGGTGATCTTGTCGGACAGCGAGTCGATCCCCGCAACGACCTGCGCGTCGTACCGCGGCGTCCCAGGGATCAGCGGGATCCGCCACGTGCCGCGGCCGAACGTGCCGACGTAGAGCGAGCCGCTCGACGCCTGGATCTTCAGATCCTCGGTCGCCGTGTTCGGCAGGTTGTCGCCGAGGCGCTTCCAGCGCTTGCTGTCCCCGGCCATGAAGAAGACGCCGAGGTCGGTGGCCGCGTAGACCACGTCGGCCTGCCGGTCGTACGCGAGGAAGTTGACGGGCGCGTTCGGCATGTTGCCGCTCACGTTCTTCCACGTGATGAGACCGTCGGCATCGGCGGAGGACTCGTAGACGTTCGCCGACGTGTAGCCCTCGCGGAAGCCGCCGTACGACGCGTACGCGTGCGTGGAGTCCGCCGGGTCGACGATCACCGACGTCACCCACCGCGGCGGATCGGGCGCGAACGGATTCGGGAACTCCTGCCACGTCACGCCGAGGTCGGTCGTCCGCCAGAGCCGGCCGTTGTCGGTGCCGGCGTAGATCGTGTTCGGCGCGGACTTCGACGGCGCGATCGTCGAGATCGACGGGAACTGGCCGGCGTACAGCGGGTTGTTCGCCGCCGAGTCGTCGGCCGGCGCCGGGCCGGTGAGCAGGTCCGGCGGCGCGATCTGCGTCCAGGTGGCGCCGCGGTTCGTCGACCTCGAGAGGTTGTTGCAGCCGAGGTACAACGTCGTCGAGCTCGACGGATCCTGGACCAGCGGCGCATCGGTCGTGCACCGAAGCCCACTGCCGCGCGAGCCGAACGGAAGGGCCTGCGTCCCTGCGACGCCGTTCTTCACGACGACCGCGCCGGAGGCGTGCGCGAACGCGAGCGCCGGCGTGAACGTGACGCCCGTGCCGCCCGAGCCCGAGGTGCCGACGGCCGTCATCGTGACCGTCTCCGGGTTCGCTCCGGTGGAGTCGATCTTGATCGTGTTGCCGACGACGAGGCCCGTGACGCTCGCGACCTTCGCGTTCGTCGCTCCCGCAGCCGCCGCCGCCGACAGCGTCGTCGTGATCGACGCGACGTCGTGCACGCCGCTGCAGCCGGCGTTCTGGCTGCACGAGTAGTAGTACGTGTCGTCGGCCCAGTCGATGACGACGTAGTGGCCGTCGCCGCCGCCGTACGAGGTCCAGGTCGCGGCCACCGGATCGGGGACCGGGTCGTTGAGGTTCGACCAGCTCCGGTTCGAGCCGTTGTCCTGCAGGCCGATCGCGATCCTGTTCGGCCGCGTCTGCGAGGCGGCGACGTGGTACTCCTGGAGCCACGGCATGCTCGTGCCGTGCACCCAGCCGGTGTCGCCGTTCGCGTCCGAGCGGTACGTGCCGCCGTCGTTGCCGAGGTACACGCGGTCCGGCACGTTCGGATCCCACGCCATCCCATGCTGGTCGGCATGCACGCCGCCGACGTTCGCCCAGGTGAGTCCCCCGTCGGATGAGCGGCGCAGGCCGACGTCCATCTTGAACAGGTGGTTCTTGTTCACCGGGTCGACGAAGAGCCGGCCGAACCACCACTCGAAGCGCGGGTTCGCGCCCGCATGGCCGCCGGCCACGAAGGTCGGGCCGCCGTCCGCGAGCGGCCGGTCGCCGTTGTCGGAGTAGAAGAAACCCTTGTCGTTGCCGAGCGACTCGCCGGTGATCAGGTAGACGCGCGTGTGGTCGCTCGGTGCGACCGCGACGCCCATGCGGCCGAGCGTCGGCGAGACGTCGAGGCCGCTCTGGGACGCGTCGTAGCTCGGCAGCGGCCCGCTCACGTGCAAGTTGCCGATGCGCTCCCACGCCACGTCATCCGCCTTCTTCTCCAGCGCGTTGTCCGTGACGTAGAGGCCGGACCCGATGCCGCCGTACGGACGCAGGTACGAGTTGCGGTGGTGATCCCATAGCGTCGCGTAGACGCGGTTGGGATTGACCGGGTCGAACGCGACGTCGACGGCGCCCGTGTACGGCGCTGCGTCGAGGTCGGGGACGAGGACGGCCTGCCAGTGCTTGCCACTGTCGACCGTGCGGTAGAGGCCGCGCGTGCCGCCGGTCGAGTAGATGCTTCCGCTCGCGGCGACGAGGACGACGTCCGGGTCGGCGGGATCGACGGCGATACGGCCGATCATGCCCGCGTGCTCGAGGCCGACGTTCTTCCACGTCTGGCCGCCGTCGGTGGAGCGGTAGACGCCGTCGCCGACATACGTGATGCCGCCGCCGGAGGCGTTCGCCTCGCCGGTTCCGGCCCACAGCGTTCCATCCGAGCCGCGCGCGAGCGAGCCGATCGCCTGCGGGTAGTCGTTCGGCCAGGCCGTGGTGTAGGTCGCTCCGGCGTCGGTGCTCTTCCACACGCCGCCGCCTGCCGACGCGACGTAGATCGTGTTCGCCTGCGTCGGATCGACGACGACGTCGGTGACGCGGCCGCCGATGTTGTTGGCGCCGAGGTACTCCCACGACCGGCCCGCGGAGTGGATCGCTTTCGCTTGCGCGGCTGCCTGCTCCAGCGCCTCGCGGCTCACCGTCGGCGCCCCGCCGAGCGTCTTGTCGTGCGGCGCGCCGTTCGGGCCCTGCGACGCACCGGCCGCGGCGTCGGGATCAGCGGGCGCGACCGCCCCCGCGAGAAGCTGGCTCGACGACGGCAGCGCCAGCGCTCCGGCGATGAGACCGAATGCGACGAGAGCTCCCACCAACACGAAGCGGCGGCCCCGGAAACGAGCCCAACGTGCACCTACGCGTGCGCTCACGTTCCTCTCCTTTCGCTCGTACCTCGACGGCGCTCGAAGGCGCCGCCCCCCTTGATCGACTGACGGACGGGCGGATTCTAGGCGGTCTCAGCCCGACCGCAGGCTCCGGCGATCTAGCGCGGCTTGTGCTTCAGCGTCACTAGAAGCCGTTCCGTGAGCCGAACGGCGCGAATGCCGCTCACGTCGTACCTGCACGACGGGATGTTCGGAACGAAGCCGCGGAAGCGGTAGATCGACTCCTGCCCGTCGGAGGCCGTGGGGCACGTGCCCGTGAACGGATGCCGCCGCAGGTACGCCGCATCCAGCTCACGGATCGCAGCGAGCAGCGAGCGTCTGACCGCCGGGCTCAGCGCGCGCGAGCGATAGCCGTCACCCGAGATCGTCGTGTCGGTGATCCGGAATACGAAACGGCACTCGCTGCCGGATAGGCACAGCCCGCCGTGCCTGACGACGACGACCAGCGGTTTCGTCTCGTTCCGCGTGGCACCCGCGCCGGCCGCGGCGCAGACGGCCAGCGCCGCCAGAATCGGCACGAGGAGTCGCGTCACACCACTGAGCCTCACACCATTGATACGGCGCACCTGCGCGAGCGTGTCACACGAGGGACGCCGACGGCATTCAGCCCCGCGGCGGCTCGTCCAGCCGCTCCGGCCGCAACCGCTGCGCAATCGTCAGCTTGACGGTCGTCGACGCAGGCGGACCGTGAGGCGCCTCGACACGCAGCGACACGACGTGCTTGCCGAGGGACAGCGTGCATTCGACCTCTCGTCCGCGGCCCAGCGCTCCGTCGCGATTCGACGCCCAGGTAAAGCGCTCGTCGTCGATCTCTGCACCGTGGAGCGCGAGAGCCTCTCCGCGGAGCAGAACGGGACGGCCCGCTCTGAGCCGCGAGCCGTCGAGCGGTGCGAGGATCGCAACGACCGGCGGCGGATGCGGGACCTCGAACGGCTCGCTCTGCGCCCAGGCCGTGCGGCCGGCAACCGTCGCTCCGACCTGGACGCGCGCCTTGCCGCCGGCGAGGTCGCCTGACCGTAGGTCCACGCGCGGGTCGCGCAAGTCGGCGGCCACGACCTGCCACAACGGCTCGCCCTCCCGATCCTCGACGGCGTACCGGACCATGTACCGAACGTCGTCTGCACGTTCGTGCTCGGCCTCCCATTCGACGAGCCACCCCTCCTCCGAGCTTGCGACGCGCGGAGCGGAGAGCTTCGGTGCGCGCGCAGGAACGGGCTCGCTGACGAGCACCTCGTCGCGTCGCACGATGACGATCTCGGCGGTCCGCGGATGGAACGCGACGGCCGTCGCGAACGCGAGCGGCAATGCGTCCTCTTCATCGTGCTCGTCTCCTTCTTCGTGCTCATGCTCGTGCTCGTGCTCGTGGTCCATGCGCTGCACGCGGCGCGTCTCGAGGACGGTGCCGTCCTCGGCACGTAGCTCCAGCCGAACCGCCTCGGGCTCCCGGTCGCCGAACGCGAAGCGACGCGTATGCGTGAAGATCGGGTCGAGCTCGGAGCCGTCCTCACGGAGGACGCCCGACACGAGCGCGACCTCGAGCGCCTCGACCTCCTCGGAATCATCGTCCAGCGGTCGCGCAGCGGACGGCCCGAAGCCCTGAGGCGGGACG
>JBJMJE010000326.1:0-7830 GCA_045806505.1 Gaiellaceae bacterium | reverse complement strand
GCCCGCGGAGAGCTCCGCGAACCCTTCGAGCTCGACCAGCTGATCCTTGGTCAGGCGGTAGAGATCGGGCAGCGAACGGACGAGCCCCTTCTCCCACAGGACGCGGATCGTCTGCTCGCCGACGCCGTCGATGTCGGCGACCCCGGTCCAGTTGATCAGCGTCTCGAGGCCGCGGGACGGACAGGCGCGGTTCGGGCAGCGGTGCATCGCCTCGCCCTCCGGCTTGACGACGTCGAAGCCGCAGAGCGGGCACTGCGCCGGCATCCTGAACGGCTTCGTTCCCGGACGGTGCTTACCCGCGGGCCCCACGATCTGCGGGATCACGTCACCGGCGCGCTGGATGATGACGTCGTCGCCCTCGCGGATGTCCTTGCGGTTGATGTCGTCCTCGTTGTGCAGCGTCGCGCGAGAGACCGTGACGCCGCCCACCTCGACCGGCTCGAGCACCGCCCACGGGTTGAGCGCGCCGGTCCGGCCGACGCGGATCATGATGGTGTTCAGCCGCGTCGCCGCCGTCATCGGCGCCCACTTGAATGCACGAGCGAAGCGCGGTCGCTGGTGCAGTGAGCCAAGCTCGCGCTGTTGCGCGATCGAGTCGACCTTGATCACGATGCCGTCGATCTCGTAGTCGAGCTCCGAGCGCCGGCGCTCCCAGTCGCGGCACGCCGCGGCCACGTCCTCGATCGACTCGAATCGCTCGGCGAAAGGATTGGTGCGGAAGCCGTGCTCGCGGAGCCACTGCAGCTCCTGCAAATGCGACTCGAACTCGATGCGCTCGCGGCCGCCCGTGCCGTAGATCCAGATCGAGAGCGGCATCTCACGCGTGACCCCGGGATTCTTCTGACGCACGGACCCGGCGGCGGCGTTGCGCGGGTTCGGCGTCGGCTTCTTTCCCTGCGCGACGAGCCGCTCGTTCAGCTTCCGGAAGCCGGACAGCGGCATGTACACCTCGCCGCGCACCTCGAGCAGCGCCGGCGGATCGTCCCCGGACATCGACAGCGGGATCGCGTCCACGGTCCGGAGGTTCGGCGTCACGTCCTCGCCGCGCGTACCGTCGCCGCGCGTCGCGCCGCGAACGTAGATGCCGTTCTCGTAGGTGAGGTTGATCGCGAGGCCGTCGATCTTCGGCTCGACGACGTATGCCACCGGGTCGTCGCGGTCGAGGCGGTTCTTGACGTCGTCCGCGAACTTGAACAGCGCTTCGTCGGTGGTGACCTTGTCGAGCGATCCCATCGGCACGATGTGCTCGACCTTGCGGAACTTGTCCGAAGGCGGCGCGCCGACGCGGCGGCTCGGCGAGTCCGGCGGAACCTCGCCCTCGGGCAGGTCGCGCTCGAGCTCGACCAACTCGTCGAAGAGACGGTCGTACTCCGCGTCCGGCACCTCCGGGTCGTCGAGGACGTGGTACGCGTACCCGTACCGTTTCAGCAGCTCCCGCAGCTCCTCGGCGCGCGAGCCCGCCTTAGAGGACGCCAAGGAGCTCCTCGGGCGTATCGACGACGGCGTCCGCGTCCTCGACTCGGTGGATGCCGCCCCAGCCGACCCCGACGGCGAAGACGCCCGCCCCGCGTGCGGCTGCGACGTCGAACGGGGAGTCGCCGACGTACGCGGCATCCGAAGGACGCGCGTCGAGTAGCTCGAGCGCCTTGACCACCGGCTCGGGGTGCGGCTTGTGGCGCTCGGTGTCGTCGGAGCCGACGACGACGTCGAAGAAGCCGGCGATTCCGGCGCCCGCGAACACCCGCTCGACGGTGGGCCTGCGCTTCGCCGTGACGACGCCGAGCCGGCGGCCTTCGGCCTTCAGCTGCTCGAGCACGGCGACAACGCCGTCGAAGCACGCGAGCTCCGAGTACTGCGGATCGTTGTGCTCGCGATAGACGCGAACCAGCTCGTCGACCCGCTCGGGATCGAGCAGCTGCATCTGGTGCGCGAGGTTCGTACCTCCGACCTGCGCGAGGATCTGCTCATCCGGAAAACGCCTGCTCAGCACCGTTTCCGTCGCATGGTGGAACGAGCCGAGAATCGCCGCGGCGGAGTCGACGAGCGTGCCGTCGAGATCGAAGAGGACTACCGAAAATCGCACGCTCCGATCCTAGTCTCGGCGTCGAACGTCCCTCGTCAGAGGGACCACCAGTACCACAGGTCGCGCCGCTCCTCGCGCGCGCGCCGCGCCAGTGCGGTGATCTCGCGGAGCACGCGCTCGGCGTCTCCGAACTGCCACTCGTCCATCCTGAGCTCCTCGGTCGCGGCCCACCCGAGCGCGGCTGCGTCAACGTGGTCGAGCTCCGCAAGCGCGTCACGGAAACCCGTCGGCATGCGGAACACGCCGACCTCGTCGTTGTGCGCCGGGCCCGTCGCGGCGAACCCGTCCACCAGGTCGTCGTACGTGCCAAGCTCCAGTATCTCGCCGAGCTTCGCGAGGCTCACCGGCGTGAGACCTTTCGCCTCGACGGTCTCGAGTCGCACGTAAGGCGCCTCGAGCAACTCGTCGTCGATTTCCGCCTCCCGCGCCACGAAGAACTCGCCGAGCACCCCGTTACTGTGCCCGAGGCCGCTAATAGCGAACGCCGACGAGGTAGAGCCCGGCCGCCGGCGCCGTGCGACCCGCGTCGCTGCGCGGCAGACCTTCGAGCAACGGCGTCACGTCGATCCCGTCGACCATCGTTCCGACGAGCGTGCGCACCATGTGCCGCAGGAATGCGTCAGCAGTGATCTCGAAGAGCAGCACGTCGCCGTCGTGGATCCACCCCGCCGTCTCGACGGTACGAACGAACGTCTTGTGGTGCGTCTCGGTTCGCGTGAGCGCGCGAAAGTCGTGCTCGCCGATCAGCGCCTCCGCCTGCGCCTGCAGCCGCGCGGCGTCGAGCGGTCGCGGATACCACCAGCTCCGCCGCGCCTCGAACGGCGACCGGGTCCGGCTGCGCCAGATCCGGTAGCGGTAGCTGCGGGAACGCGCAGAGAAGCGTGCGTGGAACGCGGGCGGCGCTTCCTCGGCCGCGACCACGGCGACGTCTTCGGGCAGCATCGTGTTCAGCGCCTCGGCCGCGCGCTCCGCCGGCGGGCCGCCGCTGACGTCGACGCTCACGACATTGGCCTGCGCGTGGACGCCCGTGTCCGTGCGTCCGGCGACGGCGAGACCGCTCACTTCCGCGAACGTTGCTGCGAGCGCGTCTCCGAGCGTGCGCTCCACCGTACGCAGGCCGGGCTGCGCCGCCCAGCCGCGGAACGCGGTGCCGTCGTACGCCAGCGTTAGCTTGAGCCGCACTGTCAGGCGCTCCTGCGTCTGCTTGTCAGGTTCGCCTTATGCTCTACTAGTTTGCAATTACGCGGATACACTCTAGATCTTGCCTGTCGAGCGCGAATTCCTCCTCCAACGCGTGCAGCCTGCCATGGTCGGCCTCGTGGACGGCTCGCTGTCGACGCTCGCGCCGATCTTCTCGATCGCCCTCGCGACACACGACACCCGTTACGCATTCATCGCCGGCCTCGCGACGGCCCTCGGTGCCGCGGTCAGCATGGGCTTCTCGGAAGGCCTCTCCGACACGGGCGAGTTCACAGGCCGCGGTAGCCCGCTGGCGCGCGGCGCGATCACCGGCGTCGGCACGTTCGTCGGCGGAATCCTGCACACGCTCCCCTTCCTCATCCCGCACTACGACGCGGCACTCTTCTTCGCCATCGCCGTCGTCGCATTCGAGCTGCTCGCGCTCGCCTATCTGCGCTGGCGGTTCTTCGCGGACACGTTCGTCCGCGCGCTCGGGATCGTCACCTTCGCGGGCGTGATCATCGCCGCAGTCAGTGCCGGGCTCGGCAGCGTCCTCGGCTCGCCCATCGGCTAGGTCGCGTAGCTCGACCGGCGTACACTCGATGCTTGCGCTCTGTCGCGAGCATCGGCAGGTGGAGCGCGCGACGGCCCTGGCGCGCGATCGCTGTCTGGCTGGCCTTCGTCGTCGTCGCCGCCGCGGTCGGGATCGCGAGCGGGATCAAGTCGCTCGACAACGGCGCGGTGGGCGAGTCGGCACGCGGGTACGACCTGATGGCCGAGCACCAGGCCTGGCCTGCCGCCCGCGAGTACGGTTACCTGCACAGCGAGACGCTGACCACGACCGCGCCCGCGTTCCGCGCCGCGATCGCCGACGTGAAGACGAGGATGAGCCGCTCGCTCGGCAACATCGACGTTCAACTCGCTCGCGACAACCACACTGCGGTCGTCTCGGGGCAGTGGACGCATGCGATCTCCGTCGACGAGTTGCGTGCGTCCGTCCTCGCTCTGCACGGGGCGCACCCGCAGGTCGACATCGAGGAGACGGGCGATGTCTCCGCGAGCGAAGCGCGCGACCGCGTCGTCAGCAGCGATCTGCGCCGCGCCGAGCTGCTCTCGGTGCCCGTGACCCTGCTCGTCCTGCTCTTCGCCTTCGGCGCGATCGTCGCCGCGCTCGTCCCGGTGCTGCTCGGACTGACCGCCGTCATCGCGGCGTTCGGCCTCCTCGGGCCGATCAGCCAGGCGTTTGCGCTCGACGACGCCACGAAGACCGTCGTGCTGCTCATCGGCCTGGCCGTCGGCGTCGACTACGCCCTGTTCTACGTCATCAGGTCGCGGCAGGAGCGGCGGCGCGGCCTGCCGGCGCACGAGGCGCTCGAGCTGACCGCGCGCACGTCGGGCCGAACGGTGATCGTCTCCGGAACGACCGTCGCGATCGCGATGGCCGGCATGTACATCATCGGCTCGAAGATCTTCAACGGGATCGCGAGCGGCACGATCGCGGTCGTCCTTTGCGCGGTCGTCGGCTCGGTGACCGTTCTTCCTGCTGTGCTCGAGCTGCTCGGGCCGAGGATCGACCGCGGCCGGATTCCGTTCCTGCCGCACCTCCACACCGATCAGACGCACTCGCGCTTCTGGCCCGCAGTGATCGACCGCGTCCTTCGCCGTCCGGCGCTGTCGTGCGCGCTCTCCGTGGCGCTGCTCGTAGCGCTGGCACTCCCTGCCCTCGGAATGCGCGTCTCGAAGCCGAGCGACAACGCGCTGTCGGCACAGAACGAGCCGGAGCTGGCGACATTCGCGCGCGTTCGTGCAGCGCGGCCGGCGACGTCCGAGCCGGCGTTCGTCGTCGTCGCCGGGCCGCTCGAGCAGCGAGACGCGGTGCAGCACCAGCTCGAACGGCTCGAGAAGCTCGCCGTCGCGCGCGGAATCTCCCACTCGCCGTTCACGGTCAACGGTGGTGCGGACGGCCGCGGCGCATCGCTCGAGTTGCCGCTGGCAGGCACGGGCGACAACGCGGCGAGCCGGCGCGCGATCGCGACCCTCCGCGACGACCTCGTCCCCGCGACGCTCGGCCGCGTCCCGGGTGTCGAAACCGCGGTGACCGGCGCGACGGCCGAGGACGTCGACTTCACGCGTCAGATGAAGCACGGCGTGCCGTACGTGATCGCCTTCGTGCTGGTGCTCGCGTTTCTCTTGCTCCTGGTCGCCTTCCGGTCGATCGTCGTGCCGCTGAAGGCGATCGCCCTGAATCTGCTCTCGGTCGGCGCGTCCTACGGCGTGCTCGTACTCGTCTTCCAGCACGGCTGGGCGGAGTCGCTGCTCGGCTTCGAGTCGGACGGCGCGATCATCTCCTGGCTGCCGATCTTCCTCTTCGTCGTGCTGTTCGGCCTCTCGATGGACTACCACGTGTTCATCCTCAGCCGGGTCCGCGAGGCCGTCGACCGCGGCATGAGCACGGACGACGCGCTGGCCCACGGCATCAAGACCACCGCGAGCACGGTGTCGAGCGCCGCGATCGTGATGGTCGCCGTGTTCGGGATCTTCGCGATCCTCTCGTCGATCATCTTCAAGGAGATCGGCGTGGGCCTCGCGGTCGCGATCCTCATCGACGCGACGATCGTCCGCGGCGTGCTGCTGCCCGCCTCGATGAAGCTCCTGGGCGAGAAGAACTGGTACCTGCCGAAGAAGCTCGGCTGGCTGCCGAAGCTCCACCACGAGCCGGAGGTCGCGCCCGCCGCGGCGTAGGCCCTCGGATCTCGCCTGCCGTTCGCGACGCCCGCCGGGGAACCGGCGGGCGTCGCTCGTTGTCGTAGCGTTCCGCGCCGTGGACGCAGAGCAGGTCCTCGCCTTCCGCCTCGCCCGCTCCGGGCTCGCCGCCGCGCGCGACGGGCGCTCGCTCGCCGAGGCCGCCGCGTGCCCGGCGGCGGACTTCAGCCGCGACGCGGCGCTGCTGGCGCTCGCCGCCCGCGCCGAGGGCGTCACCCGCGAGGCGTACGACGCCGCCGTCGACGCCGGCGACCTCGTCGTCGCGCACATCGTCCGCGGCGCGATCCACGCGCTCGCGCCCGGCGACTTCGGGTTGTACGGCCGCGCGCTCGTCGCCCGCGACGACGGCGAGCTCGCCGCCCAGCTCGGGCGGCAGGTGAAGCGCCTCGCCGCCGAGAAGGGCTTCGCGCCGACGGCCGCGCTCGACGAGGTCGCGGCCGCGACGACGGACGCGCTCGCCGATGGGCGGGCGCTCGACAAGACCGCGCTGCACGAGGCGCTGCGGCAGCGCGTGAGCGCCGACCTGATGCCATGGTGCCGCGGCTGCGGCAGCTACCACGTCGCGCCGATGCTGTGGCGCTACGCGACGGTGCGCGCCGGCGTCCGCCTCGACGCGCAGCGCCGCTACACGATCGGCAAGCCGGGCCGGCCGCCACGCGCGAGCGAGGCCGTGCGCCGCTTCCTGCGCTTCTACGGGCCGGCGACGCCGGGCGACTTCGCCGAGTGGGCGGGGGTCGCCAAGCCGCACGGCACGCGGCTGTGGGACGAGGTGGCGGACGAGCTCGCCCAGGTGCGCGTCGGCCGTGGCACGGGCTGGCTGCTCGCGGGCGACGAGGCGACGCTCGCGTCGCCGCCGGCCGCCGCGGGCGTCCGGTTCATCCCGCCCGGCGACCCGTACCTGCAGAAGTCCAACCGCGCGCTCCTCGCGCCCGACGATGCCCTGCGCAAGCGCCTGTTCCGCCCGGTCGCGAGCCCCGGCGCGGTGCTGAAGGACGGCCGCCTCGCCGGGCTGTGGCGGGCGAGGTCGAAGGGCGGGAAGGTCGAGGTCGCGGTCGAGACGCTCGGCCGGGTCGCCCGGGCCGACCTCGAGGACGAGGCGCGGCGCATCGGCCGGGTGCGCGGGGCCAGCGACGTGGCGCTCGCCGTCGGGTGAGCCCGACTACGCGGCCGCCGGCCCGCTGCCGTTCGACGACGCCGCGTCGACCAGCGGCTTGAGGCGCCGCCGCGCGGCGGTCAGCTTCAGCCGGCCGAGCAGCTCGTCGGCGAGCAGCACGTAGTCGTTGCCGAGGTCGGCGCGGTGGTCGAGGATCGAGACCGCGCGCTCGGAGGACTCGGCGTAGGCGATCGACTGGCGGATGACCGTGGTGAGCAGCTTGTCGCCGACGTGCTCGCGCAGCGACTGGTAGGCCTCGCGCGAGTGGACCGTCCGCATGTCGGCGATGTTGAACACGACGCCGAGCCACTCGAGGTCCGGGTTGAGGCCGTCGCGGGCGAGCTCGATGACCTCGAGCGCCTGCTCGACGCCCTGGAGGGCGAAGTACTGCGCCTCGGCGCTCAACAGCGCGTAGTCGGCCGCGACGAGCGCGTTGACGGTGAGCAGGCCGAGCGCCGGCGGGCAGTCGATGAGGATGACGTCGTGGGCGGCGTCGACGTCCTTGAGCGCCTTGCGCAGGGTCAGCTCGCGGCCCATCTTGCCCGCGAGCTGCAGCTCGGCCTCGGCGAGCGAGAGGTTCGCCGGGATGATGCCGTCGTGGACGGCCGCCTCGGCTTTCGCGCGGCCGGTCAGGACGTCGCCGATGGTCGGC
>JBJMJE010000325.1:0-5523 GCA_045806505.1 Gaiellaceae bacterium | reverse complement strand
GGAGCGAAGGCCTCCGCGGCGGCCCGAGGAGATGTCCTCTCGCGACGATCGCGACGAGGTCTTCGCCTCGCCCGACCGGGCGCGCTCCTTGTTGACGGTGCGCGCGGCGATCTCCTTGGCGCGCTTCGTCGACGCCCCGCGCTTCTTCTCCCCTTCCTTCACGTGCTCGTACTGCCGCTCTCGTTTCGCACTCCACTGGTTCTGAGGCATGCTGCGACCCCCTCAGTCGTTGACGCGGGGGGGACTTTCCCGTTTGCGGGTAAGAAAACCCGGCTACTCGAGCGGCGGGTTCTGGACGTTGTGCTCGGTTGCGTACTCGTCGGTGAGCTTGTTGACCGCGTCCATGCCGTCGCCGTAGGCGTAGTTGATCGGGATGAACGGGTTCCACTTCTCCGGGAGCGCGTCCTCCGGGAAGATCGCCTCGACCGGACACTCCGGTTCGCATGCACCGCAGTCGATGCACTCCTCGGGATCGATCACGAGAATCCGCGCCGCCTCGTGGATGCAGTCGACCGGGCAGACGTCGACGCAGGAGAGGTCTTTGATGTCGATGCAGGGCTCGGCGATGATGTACGTCATCGCCGTGGTCCTCCCTCACGGCGGCCCCGCGTCGGGCTCGCCCCGTTTCCGAGCGTCTCCTTGACCTTGTGCAGGCCCGCGACGAGGCGGTCGATCTCCTCGGGGATCGTGTAGAGATAGAAGCTCGCGCGGTTCGTCGCAGCCACCCCGAGCTTCGCCATCAACGGCTGACAGCAGTGGTGCCCCGCGCGGATGGCGACGGCGTCGAGATCGAGGATCTGCGCGACGTCGTGCGGATGCACGCCCTCGAGGTTGAAGCTGACGATGCCCGCGCGACGGTCGGGCGGCGGCCCGTACAGCGTGATGCCGGCGATCTCCCCGAGCTTCTCGAGCGCGTATGCGACGAGCTCCTGCTCATGCGCGAAAATCGCCTCGAGGCCGATCTCCTCGAGATAGTCGATCGCGGCGCCGAGGCCTACTGCCTCGGCCATCGGAGCCGTCCCCGCCTCGAACTTGTGCGGGAGCTCGCCCCAGGTGGTGTCGTCGCGACCGACCTTGCGGATCATGTGGCCGCCGAGCAGGAACGGCTCCATCGACTGGAGAAGGTCAGCGCGGCCCCACAGGAACCCGATCCCGCTCGGGCCGCACATCTTGTGCCCGGAGACCGCGAGGAAGTCGCAGCCGATCGCCTGCACGTCGATCCGCTTGTGCGGCGCCGCCTGCGCCGCGTCGCAGACGTAGATCGCGCCGTGCTCGTGCGCCCAGGCGGCGATCCGAGCGCCGTCGTTGACGGTGCCGAGCGAGTTCGAGACGAGACCCGTGGCGACCACCTTCACGTTCTCGTACTCGTCGAGCGCGTCGAGCCGCAGCTCGCCCGCGTCGTCGAGCGGCACCATCCGGAAGTCCGCGCCGGTGCGGCCCGCGACGTACTGCCACGGGACGTAGTTCGAGTGATGCTCGAGCTCGGTGACGAGCACGGTGTCGCCGGGGCCGAGGTTGTTCATGCCCCACGCGTACGCGACGAGGTTCAGCGCCTCGGTCGCGTTGCGGACGAAGATGATCTCGCGCGACGACGGCGCATTGACGAAGTGACACGCCTTCGTCCGCGCCTCCTCGAGCGCGGCGGTCGCCCGCTCGGCGAGCTCGTAGACGCCGCGGTGGACGTTCGCGTACGAGGTCTCGTAGAAGTCGCGCAGCGCGTCGAGCACCTGGCGCGGCTTCTGCGTCGATGCGGCCGAGTCGAGGAAGGCGACGGGCTTGCCGCCGCGGAGCTCGTCGAGGTACGCGAAGTCCGCGCGAATCCGCTGCGCGTCGAGCTTCGCCTCGGTCGTGACGGCCACGCGCCCATCGTACCGAGGGGCCTACGCGAAGCCGCATCGGCGGCGGATCTTCGCTACGTTCCCGCTGTGGACGCGGTCGGGGGGTCGTGTGAGCCGTTCTTCGAGGACTCTGTCCCGACGGCGGCCGGGGAGCTCAAGGTCTACCGCTGCGACTGGGGCTGGTACGTCCGGAACGGCACGCGCGAGGCGCGCTCTCGCTACCTGGACGACGCCTTCGAGCGCGTCCTCGGCGAACGCCTGAGCCACCCGACGATGCGCGCGCTCGTGGAGACGCTCGACCGCGAGCTCACGGCCGAGCGCGAGCAGACCGGGAAGACCGCCGCCCGCGTCGTCGCGGCGGGCAGCTCACCGCAGCTCTAACCGTCGGCTCAGACGAGGCGGTGCTCTGTAGCCCAGCGCGTGAGCTCGTGCCGCGACGAGAGCTGAAGCTTCCGCAACACGTTCGACACGTGGCTCTCGACCGTCTTCACGGAGAGATGCAGCCGCGCCGCGATCTCCTTGTACATGTAGCCGCGCGCGATCAACTGCAGCACCTCGCGCTCGCGCGGCGTCAGCTCGTCGAGCTCCGCGTCTCCGCCGACTCGCTCGCCGGCGCGGAACGCGTCGAGAACGAAGCCGGCCAGCCGCGGCGAGAAGACGGCGTCGCCGGAGGCGACTCGCTCGACGGCCGCCGCCAGGTCCTGCGCCGAGATCGTCTTCGTGACGTAGCCGCGCGCACCGGCGCGGATGACGGCGATCACGTCCTCCGCCGCATCGGAGACCGACAGTGCGAGGAACCGCACGCCCGGACGCTCCGGCGCCACGGCGTTGATCACCGCCGCGCCGTTGCCGTCCTGCAGGTGGACGTCGAGCAAGACGACGTCCGGGTCGAGTTCCTTGATGAGCGGGACAGCCGCGGCGACGCTCCCGGCTTCGCCGACGACGTCGACCGCTTCCGCGAGCTCGCCGCGGACGCCCGCGAGGAAGAGCTCGTGGTCGTCGACGAGCACGACGCGGCGTTTCACGGCGCGACCCGCGGCAGGCGCAGCTCGACCTCCGTGCCGCCGCCCGGCGCCGCCGAGATGACGGCGCTCCCGCCGGCGCGCGCGAGGCGGCCTTCGATCGACTCGACGATCCCGCGCCGGTCGTCGGGGACGGCTGCACGATCGAAACCCGTGCCGCGGTCGCGGACGAAGACCGACACGACGTCGTCCTCCACGTCGACGTAGACGTCGATCTCTTCGACCCCGGCGAACTTCGCGGCGTTCGTCATCGCCTCGCGCGCGGCGAGCACAAGCGGCTCTTCCGCCGTCGCGTCGCCGGCGCTCGCCAGCTCGACGCGCACGCCGTGCAGCTCCTCGATGTCGGCGGCGACTGCGGAGAGCGCGGCGACGAGCGACGACTGGTCCCCGAGCGGCCGGTCGCCGTACAGCCAGCCGCGCAGCTCGCGCTCCTGGCGCCGCGCGAGCGAGGCGACGCGCCGCGGCTCCTGCGCGTGCCGCTGGATCAGCGCGAGCGTCTGCAGCACCGAGTCGTGGACGCGCGCCGCGACCTCGGAGCGCTCGTCGCTGCGAATTCGCGCGGCACGCTCGGCGTCGCGCTCGAGCGCGAGCCGCCAGAGCCACGGGCCGGCGATGAGGAGAAGCGCGCCCGCGATCGCACCTGGCGCGAGAACGGTCGTCTTGGCGCCGCCGCTCTCCAGCAGCAGGACGGCGCCCGCGCCGGCGACGATGAGGCCGCCGTACGACAGAGGAGCGTCCGGTCTAAAGCTCCCGCCGCGCCGCCACGCGAACGCGAGCCCGCCGGCGACGAGGGCGATCCCGAGCACCGAGCGATCGGAGAGGCCGACTGCGCCGAGGAGAAGGGAGCCTGCGAAGAGCACGAGCAGCGCCGTCACCCAGACCTTCCCTTTCGAGCCGTAGACCCAGAGCGCGAGGTAGAGGACGATGCCGGCGCCGCCCGCCAGCGCCAGGAGCGTGAAGACGAGGCGGACGAGGGTGACGTCGACCGCGAGAGCCTGCGCGATGCCCGCGCAGACTCCCGCGATCACACGTTCGTCGTCACTCGCCGCGAAGGACGGGAGGGGCATCCCGCGTCATCGTACGGCGCGTTCGACGTAGAGAGAGCCCGCGCCGACGTGGGCGTCCAGCGCGAGCACGCGTGCGCCGTTGCCGCTGTCGAGTGTCTTGTCGACGTCGTGTCCGTCGCTCGAGTTGCCGAGGATCGTGACCTCGCCGTACTCCGCGTCGCCGTTCACGCGAAGCGCCACGTTCGGGGGCACCACGACCGTGAGGCGCCCGACGTCGACGCTCGTCTTCAGGTTCGTCGTGCCCGACGGCAACTGAAGATTGCCGAGGTCGAGCCTGAGGTCGCCGATGCCGAGGCGGTACTCGTGCCGAAGGTCCTGCGCGGACGCCACCGCGTACGTCCGGTCGCCGACGCCGCGTCCGAGATGCACGTGGACGACCGAGGCGAAGATCGCGGCGGCGATGAGCACCAGCGCGACGAGCGACGCGATTGCGACGGCGATGCCCGTGAACAGGCGGCGCACACGCCGCGAGTCGGTCCGGGCCCGAGCAGCGGCGTCCGTCGGCGCGGTTGCTTCCGCTTCGTTCTTCCGCGAACGCGTGACCCAGAGGATCGCGGCGCCGACGAGCAGGAACGGAAGCCATGCGTCGCCGCTCGGCCACAGCGTTGCGTGCGACAGGAGGATCACCGCGGCGGTCGCGAGCAAGCCGACTGCGATCAGCGGCCACGGCCGGTCGCGCCGGTCGCGAATCGCCGCTGAGACGATCGAATCCTGCTGTCCCTCGTCGGGCATGACGAGGACGGCGGCGAAGTAGATGACGAGGCCGGCGCCGCCGAGCAATGTCAGCACGACGAAGCCGACCCGGAAGAAGGCGGGGTGTATCTCGAAGTAGCTCGCCAGTCCCCCGCTCACGCCGGCCAGCATGCGATCGGAGCGGCTGCGCTGCAGCGGCTTGATCGCGGGTCCCTCGAATGTGTCTTCGCTCATGTGCCCAGGATGGCCGCGCGCGTTCGCGACGGCTATCCGGAATGACCCTGACGCGACCCTGAGCTAGGCCTGGGCCTGCGGGATCCGCGCCTCGAGCGCGTCGCCGAGCGCCTCGCGCACCGGCTCGAGCTCGATCCGGTCGAGCACGTCCTGGAAGAAGCCGCGCACGATCAGCCGCTCGGCCGCCTCGCGCGGCAGACCGCGCGCCATCAGGTAGAAGAGCTGCTCGCGGTCGACCTGGCCGAGCGTCGCGCCGTGGGTGCAGCGGACGTCGTTGGCCAGGATCTCAAGGCCCGGGATCGAGTCGGCATGCGCGTCGTTTGAAAGCAGCAGGTTGCGGTTCTCCTGGTACGCGTTCGTCTTCTGCGCGGCGGGCTCGACGCGGATCATTCCGCGCCACACCGTCCGCGCCTCGTCGCGCAGGGCTCCCTTGAACGCGAAGTCGCTCGTCGTGTTCGGCGCCATGTGCTCCTGGAACGTGTCGTAGTCGAGGTGTTGCGTCGCATCGGCGAAGTACGCGCCTGTCACGCGTGACGTCGCACCCGGGCCGGCGAGGTCGTTCTGGATGCGGATCTTGCCCTTCTTCGAGCCGAAGCCGCCAGCGACCCAGTCGAGCTCCGCGTCGCGCTGAACGCGCGCGTGATGCGCCGCGAAGTGCCACGTCTCGCG
>JBJMJE010000324.1:0-21717 GCA_045806505.1 Gaiellaceae bacterium | reverse complement strand
GACGAGGAGTGCCTTTCAGGCCACGGTGCACTGCCTAACGGGGTGCGCGATCGGCGAAGTCGTCGGAATGGTCATTGCAACGGCGCTCGGTTTCGGCGATGCGGCCTCGATCGCCCTCGCCGTCGCCCTGGCCTTCTTCTTCGGTTACGCGCTCACGCTCGGGCCTGTCCTCCGCGCCGGCGTCCCGCGACGCCGGGCGCTCCGACTCGCGTTCGCGTCGGACACCGTCTCGATCGCGACGATGGAGCTCGTCGACAACGCCTTTCTCCTGATCGTGCCGGGGGCGCTCGCGGCGGGTCTGGCCGACGCGCTCTTCTGGTGGAGCCTCGCAGTCAGCCTCGCGATCGCGTTCGTCGTCACGCTGCCCGTGAACTGGGCGCTCATCTCGCGTGGACGCGGACACGCCGCCGTCCACGACCTGCACGCGCACTAGGAAGGGCTCCGGCGGCGCCGCGCGTCGCCGGAGCCCTCGTGCCTGCTACTTCCTGAGCGTGAATACCTTTGTCGCGGTCACCTTGGCCTTCCCTGACCGCGTCAGCGTCGCCTTCCCCGTGATCTTCAGCGTCTTCGCCTTCTTCAGCAGCTTCCGGGCTGAAGCAGAGAGCTTCACGTTGATCGTTGCCTTGCCGGCCTTCGAGTACGAGCGCTTGCCCGTCGCGACGAGGATCGGCTTCGGCGTGGCGCCTGACGAGGCGAGCAGGTGGGAGCCGGCGGGCAGGTAGTACCACTGGATCGTCACGGTGCCCGCAACGGGTGCCGTGAACGTGAGGCTGTAGCTGCCCTTGGCGAGCAGCCGGCCGATCTTCGCGGCCGAGCCCTTCGGTGCGATCTGGCCAACGATCTTCGCCTTGATCTGTGCCGCGGTGAGGCCGGCACTGCCGCCGCCGCCGCCGCCTCCACCGCCGCCGCCGCCGCCACTCGACGGGGCCGTGACGGTCGTCGTTTGCGAGGTGGTCGCTGTCACGGAGCCGGCGCTGTTCGTGCCGGTGACCTTGAGCCGGATCGTGTGACCCGTGTCGGCCGACGTCAGCGTGTACGTCGCCGCGGTCGCGCCTGCGATGTCGGTGCACGACCCGCCCGAGGCGTCGCACTGCTGCCACTGGCGGGTGAACGCCGGCGAGCCGGTCCACGTGCCGTCGGCGGCAGTGAGCGTCGAGCCGACGATCGTCGTCCCGGAGATCGACGGCGCCGACGTGACGCCTGGCGCCGACACCGTCGACACCGCTGCAGGAACGACTGCCGTCGCGGCGGACGTGCCCGAAGCGGCGCCCGCGGAGTTCGTGGCGCTCTCTACGACGCGCAGCGTGTGACCGGCGTCTGCAGCGGCGACCGTGTACGTCGCTCCGCTTGCGCCGGAGATCGCGGTGCAGTTCGAGCCGCCGGCGTCACACTGCTGCCACTGGTAGGTGTGCGTGGCGGGCGAGCCGCTGAACGCGCCGTCGTGCTCGGTCAGGAGCTGCCCGACGGCCGCGGTGCCGGTGATGGTCGGGGCAGCGGTGTTCGCCGGTGCGACGACCGGCACGGGGACGACGGCGGTTGCGGCAGATGTGCCGGAGTCATGGCCGGCGCTGTTCGTCGCGGTGTCGACGACGCGAATCGTGTGGCCGGCGTCCGCCGCCACGAGTCGGTAGGTCGACCCTGTCGCGCCACCGATCGCGGTGCAGTTCGACCCGCCCGCGTCACACAGCTGCCACTGATAGGTGTGCGTGGCGGGCGAGCCGCTGAACGCGCCGTCGTGCGCGGTCAGCAACTGGCCGACGGCCGCGGCGCCCGTAATGGTCGGGGCGCCGGTGTTCGCGGGGGCGACGATGACCGGCGCGGCGGTCACCACCGTCGTCGGCTCCGAGGTCGCGGCCAGCGACCCACCGCTGTTCGTTGCCGTGACGCTCACGAGGATCGCGTGCCCGACGTCGCCTGGAGCGATCGTGTACGTCGAGGCGTTCGGGCTCGCGACGTCGACGCACGAGTTCCCGCTCGCGTCGCACTGCTGCCACTGGTATGCGAACGTCATCGGGCGCGTCCCGTTCCACGCGCCGTCAGTTGCGGTCAAGGTCTGCCCGGTCTGGGTCGTGCCAGTGATCGCCGGCGGTGTCTGGTTCTCGGGCGGGACGTCGAGCCGCACCTGAACCGTGAAACCCTCCGTCGCGATCCCGCCGTGCCCGTCGTTCGCCGTGAGCGTGACGAAGTAGTCGCCGGCATTCGCGTACGGGTGCGACGGGGAGGCTTCCGTCGAGGTAGCGCCGTCGCCGAAGTCCCACGTGAAGGTCGGGGTGCCGAAGTCGTCGTCGTCGGTCGTGCTGTTGGAGAAAACGACGGGCTCGCCGTTGCCGGGGCGGCTGGGCTGCCACGTGAACATCGGCGTCGGCGCGGCGTTCGCCGTGTGTACGAGCACGACCTTGGCCGCCCGTGTGGCGAGCCCGTCGTCGGTATCCGTGACCGTCAACGTGACCGTCTTCGGTCCGCCGGTCGCGTACGGATGGCTGGGCGACGCCGCCGTTGAATGGGTGCCGTCGCCGAAGTCCCAGTCGTAGGTCACGTGGGCGTTGTCGGGCGCGACCTGCGTCGGCGGGTTGTCGGGATCGAACACCGTCGCCGAGAAGTCCACTGCTTGTTCGGTGCGCGGGCCGAGTGAGGAGGCCTGGATCGACACCTCTGGGGGCAGGTGCGCGTCGCTGACGGTGATGACCTCGCCGAACTCGTCCTGGTGACCGGCGGAGTCCGTCACGGTCTCGACGACCATGTAGTGGCCGGGCGTGGCGAAGGCATGCTCAGGCTGGGTTCCCGTGCTGACGGCGGTGCCGTCACCCCAGTTCCAGGAGCGGCCCGTGACCGTCGTGCCGGGTTCCGGAAACGAGTCGTCGTAGAACGTGACCGTGGCTCCCGTGCGGACGGTGCCGGCGTTCGTCCCGAAGATGAACGGGTCGTAATCCGTGAAGAAGAAAGCCGACGGGCGCGCCGTCGGCTGGCCGACTGCCTGCACGAAGCCGGCGACGCTGGTTCCGCCCTCGAGGTCATCGACCGCGACGGTCACCGGATAGAAGCCCGCTGCAAGGTAGGACGTCGTTGGGAAGCGCTCGGTCGAGGTCTGGCCGTCGCCGAAGGTCCAGCTGTAGGCGAGATCGTCTTCGCCCGTCGCGTCGTCGGTGGCGTCGACCTCCATGTCGACGTCGTCACCAGGCGCGGGGTTCGCAGCGAAGGAGCTCGCGAAGTCGATGACCGGTGGACGGTTTCCGACGTGCACGGGGACGGCGACGGACTGCGTTGCCGCAGCGCCGTCCCCATCAGTGACTTCGACCGTGGCAACGTAGTTCGTGTCCGCCACAGGCGCGTAGGTATGGAGCGGGGAGGCGTCCGTCGAGGTACCGCCGTCGCCGAAGTCCCACTCGTACGTGAGCGTCGCGTTGCTGTCGGGGTCGAACGCATTTGCGAAGAACTGGATCTCCGCGCCCGCGCGCACGGACTGCCGGTCCACGACGACGTTGTTGACGATCGGAGGGAGGTTCAGGGCGTGGACGTGGACGAGGCGGGACGACGAAGCCGTGAGCCCTTCGCTCTCCGTCACCGTGACCGTCACCTTGTGGTCGCCGCCTGTCGCGAAGCCGCCCGTCAGCGTCGGGGTCTGCTGCGTCGAGTCGGTAGTCCCGTTGTTGTCGAAGTCCCATGCGTAGCCGCTGATCCCTCCGCCCGCGTTGTCGTCGGTCGCAACCGCGGAGAACTGGATGTTCTGACCCGTCTGCGGGAGCTGCGGCGAGAACGAGACGGACGTGATGTTCGGAGGCAGAGGCCCTGCGGCCGAGGCCGGCGCGATGCCGAGCAGCAGCGCCGCGCAGGCGGCCGCGAGCGGGATGAACAGACGAATCACGCGCGCGCTGGTCCTCGTGCGGCGCGCGAAAGCTTGCACTGACATTGATCCTCCTTGACTGGAGGGCCCCCAATTTGCCCCCGGATTGGACTTGCCGCAGCTCCAAACTAGAACAGGGCGATTCCCTATTTCAAGAGGGGAGGCGGTAAGAGCTTAGCGCGGTGGGGTCGAGGCTCCGCGGAGACCTCCAACAGCGACGCCATCAGCGGTTGAGCGCCCCGGACTGCGGGAATGCCGCAGCGCTGCGTGCGCGGGCGCCCCGATGACCGGCCGCCACGCCGCTCCTACGCTCGCTGCAATGGCGACGCTCGCTCATCCGTCCGCGCAGTTCAGCGCAACGCTGCGCGTCCATCTCGCCAACCAACCCGGTGCCTTCGCCGCGCTCGCCAACGCAGTGGCGCGGCACGACGCTCTGCTCGACGCGATCGACCTCGTGCGGATCGAGAACGGGACGAAGGTGCGCGACGTAACCGTGCTCGCAACCGATGCCGACCACATCGCGCGGATCGTCGACACGGTGCGCGAGCTCGACGGCGTCTTCGTCGAGCACGTTTCCGACCGGACGTTCCTCCTCCACCTGGGCGGGAAGCTCGAGGTCGTCCCGAAGCTGCCGATCAAGACACGCGACGACCTCTCGATGGCGTACACGCCCGGTGTCGCGCGCGTGTCGCGCGCGATCGCCGACGACCCGAGCAAGGTCTGGTCGTTGACGATGAAGCAGAACACCGTCGCCGTCGTCAGCGACGGAAGTGCCGTCCTCGGCCTCGGCGACGTCGGCCCCGAGGCGGCCATCCCGGTGATGGAGGGCAAGGCTGTCCTGTTCAAGGAGTTCGCCGGCGTCGACGCGTTTCCGATCTGCCTCGACACGCGGGATCCGGACGAGATCGTGCGCACCGTCGAGGCGCTGGCGCCGGTCTTCGGCGGCGTCAACCTCGAGGACATCGGCTCGCCTCGTTGCTTCGAGATCGAGCGCCGGCTGCGCAAGAGCCTCGACATCCCGGTGTTCCACGACGACCAGCACGGCACCGCGATCGTGGTCCTCGCAGGCCTGCTCAACGCGCTCCGCGTCGTCGGCAAGTCGCTTGCCGACGTGAAGATCGTCGTCACCGGCATCGGCGCGGCGGGCATCGCCGTGACGAAGACGCTGCTCGCCGCCGGCGCGACCGACGTCGTCGGCTGCGACCGGCGTGGTGTCGTCGAGCTGGACGATCCCGGTCTCGACGAAGTGAAGCGCGAGTACGCGAAGCTCACGAACCCGCGCCGCGTCTGCGGCACGGCGAACGACGCGCTCGAGGGCGCAGACGTCTTCATCGGCGTCTCCTCGCCCGGCGCGGTCACGGCCGACGCGATCCGGACGATGGCGCCCGACGCGATCGTCTTTGCGATGGCGAACCCGAACCCCGAGGTGCTGCCCGAGGAGATCGAGGGCGACGTCGCGGTGATCGCGACCGGTCGCTCCGACTACCCGAACCAGATCAACAACGTGCTCGCGTTTCCCGGCGTGTTCCGCGGTGCGCTCGACGTGCGCGCATCGACGATCAACAAGGAGATGGAGCTTGCGGCCGCGCACGCGATCGCAGGCGTCGTCGACCGGAACCATCTGTCCGCGGATTACGTCATCCCGAGTGTCTTCAACAAGGAAGTCGCACCGGCGGTCGCCATCGCCGTCGCCGACGCGGCCTTCAGAACCGGCGTCGCGAGAAGGGAGTGGAGGTCCTGATGCAAGTGAAGAACGTCATGACGAGGCGCGTGATCTCCGTGGGGCCGCGGACTCCGTTGAAGGAGGTCGCGAGGTTGCTCGTGTCCACGCGCGTCTCCGGTCTGCCTGTCGTCGACGACGACGGCAGCGTGATCGGCGTCGTCTCCGAGGCGGACATCCTCGCGAAGGAGCGCGGACGGCCCGGTCGCGGCTCGCTGCTCGACGACCTGCTCGAGGGGAACGGGCACGAGGCCGTGAAGCACGACGCGCGCGACGCAGCCGATGCGATGACGTCGCCGCCGATCACCATCCGGCCGGAGCGCGCCGTCGCCGAGGCGGCAGCGTTGATGCTCGACCGCTCCGTGAACCGCCTGCCCGTCGTCGACCACCACGGAAAGCTCCTCGGCATCGTCACGCGCGCCGATCTCGTCCGCGCGTTCGTGCGCGAGGACGAGGTGATCGAGCAGGAGATCCGCGACGACGTGATCCTGCGCACGCTCTGGAACACGCCGGAGCGGTTCAAGATCGGCGTCGACGGCGGTGAGGTGACGATCGAGGGCGAGGTGTCCGACGCGGAGTCGGCAGACCTGCTCGCGCGGTTCATCGAGCGCGTGCCGGGTGTCGTCGGGATCCGCTCGCGCGTCACCTGGCCCGTAGCGCGCTAGCGCCGACTGGCGGTCGCTGTAGCCTCGCGGCGATGGAGTTCCGCCGCGTCGGAGATCTGCCGCCGTACGTCTTCGCCACCGTCGACGAGCTGAAGCGGCGGCTGCGGCGCGAAGGCCGCGACGTCGTCGATCTCGGCTTCGGGAACCCCGACATCCCGTCGCCGACAGCGGTTGTCGAGAAGCTCGCCGAGGCTGCCGCGCGCCCGGCGAATCACCGCTACTCGGCGAGCCGGGGGATCCCGCACCTGCGCGACGCGGTTGCCGAGCTGTACAGGCGCCGCTTCGCGGTCGAGGTCGATCCCGAGACGCAGATCGTCGCGACGATCGGCGCCAAGGAGGGGCTCGCGCACCTGATGTGGGTGCTGCTCGAGCCCGGCGACGTCGCCGTCGTGCCGACGCCGAGTTACCCCATCCACCTCGTCGCTCCGCGGCTCGCGGGCGCGACGGTCGTCGGCACGGACGTCGAGGCGATCGAGGACGCCGTCCGCTCGACGACGCCGGCGCCGCGCGCCGTCGTGATCTCGTACCCGCACAACCCGACGACCGCGACGGCGACGCCCGAGCTGATGCAGCGGCTCGTCGACCTCGCCCGCGAGCGCGAGCTGATCCTCGTGCACGACTTCGCGTATGCGGACATCGCTTTCGACGGTCACGTGCCGCCGTCCGTGCTGCAGGCCGACGGAGCCGAGGACTGCGCGGTCGAGCTCTACAGCCTGACGAAGTCGTTCTCGATGGCCGGCTGGCGCGTCGGGTTCGTCGTCGGCCGGCCGGACGTCGTGCAGGCGCTGGCGAAGCTGAAGTCGTACCTCGATTACGGGACGTTCCAGCCGATCCAGATTGCGTCCATCGTCGCGCTCCGCGACTGCGCCGATTACCCGCAGGAGGTCTGCGACGTCTATCGCAGCCGGCGCGATGCCCTCTGCACCGGCCTCGCCCGCGCGGGCTGGGACGTCGAGCCGCCGCGCGGGACGATGTTCGTCTGGGCGCCGATCCCGGAGCCGTTCCGCGCGGCCGGCTCGCTCGACTTCGCCCTCCGGCTCGCGCAGGAGGCGGACGTGGCGGTCAGCCCGGGCGTCGGCTTCGGCGAGGGCGGCGACGGCCATGTGCGGTTCGCCCTCGTCGAGAACGAGCAGCGGATCGCGCAGGCGACGCGCTCGATCCGGCGGATGCTCGCCGCTGTCGGGTCGCCCGCGCCGCCCTAGTACGACACCTTCCGCCGCGACCGCTCGACACGCGCCCGCTCCTTTCGCGCCTCCGAGCGTGCACGGCCGTCTTGCTTGCGTTCGAGCCGCTCGAGCTCGCGCTGCAGCTTGCGCCAACTTTCATACCGCTCGACGTCCAGCGTCCCACCCGCAAGGGCCGTGCGGACGGCGCAATCCGGCTCGCGGCGGTGCGAGCAGTCGGCGAACCGGCACTGTGACGCGATCGACTCGACGTCTCCGAACGCGGCCTCGAGGCCAGAGTCGGCGTCCCAGAGCTGCAGCTCGCGCATGCCCGGCGTGTCGAGCATGAGCCCGCCCTCGGGCAGGGGCACGAGCTGGCGGTGCGTCGTCGTGTGGCGGCCGCGGCCGTCCTCGCGGATGTCCTGCGTCGCGAGCAGCTCCTCGCCGAGCAGTGCGTTCACGAGCGTCGACTTGCCGACGCCGGAGGAGCCGAGCAGCGCGGCGGTGCGTCCACCCGGGACGTAGCCGCGCACGGTCTCGACGCCGTCCCCGTGCGGCGCGCTCACCGCGTGCACCGGCACGCCGTAGGCGACAGACTCCACCTCGTACACGCGCGACTCCACGTCATCGCAGAGGTCGGCCTTCGTGAGGAGCACGACGGGCTGCGCGCCGCTCTCCCAGGCGAGCGTCAGGTACCGCTCGATGCGGCGCAGGTTGTAGTTCAGGTCGAGACCGCAGACGACGAAGACGACGTCGACGTTCGCCGCGACGACCTGCGGCTTCGTCTCCGACCAGGCGACCTTGCGCACGAATGCCGTGCGCCTGGGCAGAAGCGCCTGGATCGTCGCCCGCCCCTCGTCGGCACGCGCGGCCACGGCGACCCAGTCGCCGACGGCGGGATGGTCGTCTGTGTGACGCAACTTGCCTGCGAGCTCGGCGCGGAGCTCGCCGTGCTGCGAGTACAGGACGTACTCGCTTCGGTGCTCGACGGCGACGCGCGCAGGCGCGAGGCCGTCGAGCTCGAAAGGGCGGAACGCGTCGGCATGCGACTCGTCCCAGCCCAGGGACTCGAGGTGCAACGTGATCTCCTCCTAAAAGAGTTGGTTCCGGGAAACGCGCTAGACGCGCACGGAGGCGGTGCTCGTGAAGGACTCAGTCATCTGTGCACCACCTCCTTTTCGCCAGAGGAACCTCGCCGGAGGATACAGGCCGCTCAGGAGAAAGTCACGAGCGGTTCCCGGATCAGCGCCGCGCCCGCAGTGCACGCACGGTCGGGACAACGGAAGCGGCCGTCCGTCACGAGCGCGAGCGTGCGCCCGAACCAGCGTCGACAGTCGCCCGTTTCGCCGCGCGGCATTCGCGTGCACATGCGAAAGAGCGCGAGCTGTTTCGCCGGGCTCCGCTCGAGTCCCTGCACCGCTACACCGCGCAGGCACGCGGCCGTGTCATGCGCGAGCCGGGTACACACGCGCGTCTGCTCGAACGGATCCTCCGGGATCGAGAGCGCCGCCGCGCTCACGCAGCCGTAGCGCTGCAGCCCGCGCAGCCCGGCGCACGCTTTGCGGATCGCCTGCGGGCTGTCGATGATCGGCGCGACAGCGTTCTCGACGAAGTAGCGATACCAGCACGGCCGCACGTACCAGAGGTGTCCGTTGCAGAGGAAGCGCGGTGACGCGCCGTTGGCGCGGCGAACCGTCCCGTCGGCGCCGCGGAGCGAGATCCAGTAGTCGTGGAACGCGCCCTGTGCACAGTCCGGCGCCTGCGTCCCGAGCCGGCGGCACGCGACGACGGTCTGCCGCAGCCGCCCGTGGTAGCCGCGCATCAGCGCGTGCCCGATGCCGTGGACGCACGTGTACGAGCGATAGCGCGTCGGCAACTTCATGCACTGCTCGAGCGCGGAGCGGCCCCCAGTGAGGATGATCTGCGGCCCGAGGTACATCACGAGGCCCATGCCGAACCCGGCAGAGCAGGTGGGGTCGTTCGAGCGCGGGATGTAGTCCATGAGGTCGGCGAGCGTCACGTGGTGCTCGGCGCCGTAGCGGCGGCCGACCTCGTGCATCAGCGGGTGGCACATGCTCTCGAGTGCGGTTCCCGACTCTCGCGCGCGGCGGTCGATCTTCGGGAGCTCGGCGGCGGGGTTGCCGGCGCGGTCGATGTCCGCGAGCAGCATCCGCACGTAGCACGTCCACTGCGCGTCGAGCCGGCCGATCTGCGCGCACTGCCAGAGCCACGGCCGCTGCTCCTGCTGCTGCTGCGCGGCAGCCGAAGGCGCGAGCGTCGCGAGGAGCACGGCCGCGACGGCAAGCCACTTCATCCCGGAAGGGTAGGCGCAGGCGGCCGGAGCACCGCGAACTGGTCCGTCACCTCGAGCTCGCGCGAGCGGAAGCGGAAAACGGTCGCGGGGCGGCCGCCGGCACGTCCCGGCTGCCGGCGCTCGCCCGTCTCCTCGAGCAGCTCGCGGCGGATGAGCACCCGCTGGAGATTCGTCGCCGAGACCTCGTAGCCGAGCGCGGCCGTATAGAGGTCGCGCAGCTCCGGGATCGTGAAGCTCGGCGGCGCGAGGGCGAATCCGACATTCGTGTACGAGAGCTTCGCGCGGAGGCGCTCGCGGCCGGCCAGCACGATCTCGCCGTGATCGAAGGCCATCCGCGGCGGTCGTCCGACCGGGTGCCACGTCGTGTCCTCGGGCACGGCCGGGTCTGCGTCGGTCGGGACGAGGCCGAGGTAGGCCGTCGCGAGCTGGCGCTCGCGGGGATGGCGGTGCGGGTCGCTCCAGGTGCCCAGCTGCTCGAGATGTGAGAGCTCGCGCACGTCCACCTTGTCCGCGAGGTGCCGGCGGATCGAGGCCTCGAGCGTCTCGTCGCCGTCGAGGTAGCCGCCGGGAAGCGCCCAGGCCCCGGCGTCAGGCTCGCGCGCCCGCTGCCAGAGCAGCGCCTGGAGCTCGCCTGTTCGTACCTGGAGCACGGCGGCCAGGCAGACGTGGGTAGAATGCTCGGAGGTTTTCAACTGTGAGTCGGAAACTTACCCAAGAGTACGACCTGGTGATCGTCGGCAGCGGCGTCGCGGGCCTCTACGGCGCCCTTTGCGCGGCGGCCGAGGCCCGGGTCCTGCTCGTCTCGAAGGGCCCGGTCCTCACATCGTCGAGCTGGCTGGCGCAGGGAGGGGTCGCGGCGGCGACGGCCGCGGACGACGCTCCGGAGCTGCACGTGGAGGACACGCTGCGTGCGGGGCGCGGCCTGTGCCGTGAGAGTGCCGTGCGAGCGCTGGCGGACGAAGCGCCTGCGCGGCTCGTCGACCTAGCCGACCTCGGCGTGTCGTTCGACGGGGAGCTCGGGCTCGAGGGCGGCCACTCGCGGCGGCGCGTGCACAGCGTCGGCGGCGCCCAGACCGGCCGCGAGATCTCGCGCGTGCTCGCCCAGGCGGTGCTGGCCCACCCCCGGATCGACGTGAGCGAGCGCGAGCGTGCGCGCGAGCTGTGGCTCGCGGGCGGGCGCTGCGTCGGCCTCGTAACGGATGCACGCGCGATTCCGGCGCGGGCGGTGATGCTCGCGACGGGCGGCTATGCCGCGCTGTGGGGCAGGACGACGAATCCGCCGGGCTCCGTGGGGGAGGGGATCGCGATGGCGTATCGCGCGGGAGCCGCCGTCGCCGATCTCGAGTTCGTCCAGTTCCATCCGACTGCGCTCGCCGGCTCGTCGCTGCTCCTGTCCGAGGCCCTGCGCGGCGACGGCGCGCTGCTGCTGGACGAGCACGGCGATCGCTTCGTCGAGGAGCTCGCGCCGCGCGACGTCGTCGCGCGCGCGATCAAGTTGCAGAAGACGGCGCTGCTCGACCTGCGGCATGTCGATCGCGCGCGCTTCCCGGCGCTGATGCAACGGATCACGGAGGCCGGCTTTCATCCCGAGTCCGAGCCGGTTCCGGTCGCGCCGGCCGCGCACTACACGATGGGCGGCGTCGTCACGGACCTCCGCGGCGCGACGGACGTTCGCGGCCTCTATGCCGCCGGCGAGTGCGCCTGCACGGGCGTCCACGGCGCGAACCGGCTCGCCTCGAACTCGATGCTGGAGTGCCTCGTCTTCGGCCGCCGCGCCGCGCTCGCCGCGCTCGAACAGACGGGTCCGGGGGACAGTCCCTCGAACGTGCCCGTTCCCGACGAGTCCGCTCCGGTCACTCCGGAGCTCCGCGAGGCGCTCTGGGAGGACGCCGGGCTCGTCCGCAATGCCGAGGGACTGACGCGCCTGATCGACATGCCGCACCTGCTCGCGTCCCTCGTCGCGCGGGCGGCCCTCGCCCGCGAGGAGAGCCGCGGCGGCCACTGCCGCGAGGACGTCCCCGAGGAGAACCCCGCCCTCGACGGCCTGCACGCGGTGCTGCGGGCGGGGCGCGAGCCGGAGCTGGAGCCGTGGAGCTGACCGCCTTCGACATTCGAGCGTTCCTCGCCGAGGACGTCGGTGACGGCGACGTCACCGCCGAGGCGGTCGTGCCGGCCGACGCCCGGCTCGACGCGACGCTGCTGCTGAAGGAAGACGGCGTCGTCTGCGGCCTCGAGGTCGCCGAGGCGGTGTTCCGCGAGCTCGATCCGGAGGTCCTGTTCGAGCCGCTCGCGCACGACGGCGAGCGCACACGAGGCGAGGTCGCAGGCGTCTCGGGTTACGCCCGCGCGCTGCTCACCGGCGAGCGGACGGCGCTGAACCTACTCGGGCGGCTCTCCGGCATCGCGACGCTGACGCGGCGCTACGTCGACGCCGTCGCCGGCACCGGCACGGCGATCCTCGACACCCGCAAGACGACGCCCGGCCTGCGCGCGCTCGAGAAGCTCGCCGTGCGGACGGGCGGCGGCACGAACCACCGCTTCGGCCTCTACGACGCCGTCCTGATCAAGGACAACCACCTGCGCCTGGGCGGCGGAGTCGCCGCGTCCGTGCGCCGGGCGAAGGAGACGGGGCTGCCGGTCGAGGTCGAGTGCGAAACGTTGCAGGACGTCGACGCCGCTCTCGAAGCCGGCGCCGACACGATCCTGCTCGACAACATGACGCCGGCGCAGCTGCGCGAGGCCGTCGGCATCGTCCGCGGCCGGGCGCACACCGAGGCATCGGGCGGCATCACGCTCGAGACGATTCGCGAGGTCGCGGCGACGGGCGTCGACGCGATCTCCGTCGGCGCGCTGACGCACAGCGCCCGCTCACTCGACGTATCCATGGAGGTTCGATGACGACTGCGGAGCTCACGCTCATGCACGACGAGGTCAAGGCGCTGGCGCGCGAGCGCGGCGCGGTGATCCTCGCCCACAACTACCAGGTGCCGGAGGTGCAGGACGTCGCGGACTACGTCGGCGACTCGCTCGGCCTCTCGCGCCAGGCCGCCGCGACCGACGCGGACGCGATCGTCTTCTGCGGCGTGCACTTCATGGCCGAGACGGCGAAGATCCTCTCGCCGGAGAAGACGGTGCTCATTCCGGATCCCGACGCCGGCTGCTCGCTCGCCTCGTCGATCACGGCCGACGAGCTGCGCCGCTGGAAGGCCGAGAACCCCGGCGCAGTCGTCGTCTCGTACGTGAATACGACGGCCGAGGTGAAGGCCGAGACGGACTACTGCTGCACGTCCGGGAACGCGAAGGCCGTGATCGAGGCGATCCCGCGCGACCAGCAGATCCTGTTCCTGCCGGACATGTACCTCGGCCTCTGGCTCGAGAAGGTGACGGGCCGCAAGCTCAACATCTGGCTCGGCGAGTGCCACGTGCACGCCGGCATCCGGCCGCAGGACATCGAGCGCTGGCAGGCGGAAGCCCCGGACGCGGAGCTGCTCGTACATCCCGAATGCGGCTGCGCCTCACAGGCGATGGCGTTCGGAAACGAGCAGACGCACATCCTGTCGACCGAGGGAATGATCGACTTCTCGAAGCGGAGCGACAAGCAGCGCTTCATGGTGGCGACGGAGATCGGGATCATCCACCGGCTCGAGAAGGAGGCGCCCGGCAAGCGCTTCGAGCCCGTGAACAAGAACGCCTTCTGCAAGTACATGAAGATGATCACGCTCGAGAAGCTGCGCGACTCGCTCCGCGACTGGAAGCACGAGGTGACCGTCGAGCCGGAGATCGCGGCGCGCGCCCGCGGCGCGATCGAGCGCATGGTCTCCCTCGGCTAGGGGCGATTAGGCGCCACGGAGTGGGAAAGATCCTCCGGTCGTTCTTACGAGAGGGAGGCGACCACCAAAGGAGGACTGTCTATGGCGAAGCTGACCGAGAAACAGGCCAAGCTCTTCACAGACCGCAACTGGGGCGTGATCGCCACCGTGCGCGAGGACGGCTCGCCGCAGGCGACCCCGGTGTGGATCGATTACGACGGCGACTCGGTCCTGGTGAACAGCGCTCACGGCCGAACGAAGGTCAAGAACATCCAGCGGGACCCGCGCGCGACGGTGACGGTTCTGCCCGCGGAGAACCAGCAAAGCGGGTACGTGATGGTCAGCGGGCCCGCCGAGCTCGTCGACGAAGGCGCACGCGAGCACATCGACAAGATGGCGAAGAAGTACCTCGGCGAGGACAAATATCCCTACCTCGGGCCCGGCGAGCAGCGCGTGATCATCAAGATCCACCCGGAGCGTGTCGACGGCTACGGCGCCGGAGGCTGATGCGCGTAACGCTCTGCGACGTCGGGCCCCGCGACGGCCTACAGAACGAGCCCGACTTCCTGTCGTCCGAGGTCCGTGCCGAGCTCGTCAATCGCCTCGCGGCGGCGGGCCTGCCGCGCGTGGAGGCGGTTTCGTTCGTCCGCGACGACCGCGTGCCGCAGATGGCGCGCGCCGAAGACGTCGTCGCGGGGATCGAGAAACGAAGCGGCACCGACTACGCGGGCCTCGTCCTCAACCTGAAGGGCTACGAGCGCCTGCGCGCGACGACGCTCGACCGCGTCAACTGCACGTTCGCGGCTACGGAGACGTTCAACCGGCGGAACGGGAACATGTCACTCGAGGACGCGCTTGCCCAGGCGACGTCCATTGTCGCCGAGTCCGAACTGCCCACGACGGTGACGATCAGCGTCGCCTTCGGCTGTCCGTTCGAAGGACGTGTGGACCCCGGACGCGTGGCCGACTTGTGCGAGGGGCTCGGAGCGGACGAGCTCGTCCTCGCGGACACAATCGGCGTGGCCACGCCCACTCAGGTCAAGCGCCTCGTCGAGCGCGTGCGCGTGGCGCAGAAGTACGCAGGGGTGCACCTGCACAACACCCGCAACACCGGCTACGCGAACGCGCTCGCCGCGCTGGCGGCCGGGGCGACGATCCTGGACGCGTCCGTCGGCGGCCTCGGCGGATGTCCGTACGCGCCGAAGGCCACGGGGAACATCGCCACCGAAGACCTCGTCTACCTGCTCGAGGGCGAAGGAGTCGAGACCGGAGTCGACCTCGACGCGCTGATCGGCGTGTCCGAGTGGCTCGAGGGCGTGCTCGGACGGCGCCTCGAGGGCTACGTCTACCGCGCCGGCGCTTGGCCGCGGTAGCGCGCGACTACGCGGGCCCGGAAGACCTGCGCCGGATGCAGCGGCTCGTGCAGGAGTGCTGGGCGCTGCGCGGTCCTGCGTGGGCGCAGCACGTCGGCGACCTCGCGTGGGGGCGATTCCAGCACACCGGCCGCGAGCAGCTCTGGCGGACGCGGCTCTGGGAGGACGGGGGGCACGTCGTCGCGTACGCATGGCTCTTCGAGGGCGACGTCCTCGACTTCTGCGTGCACCCGGACTCGCCCGAGTTGCTCGACGAGGTGCTCGCGTGGGCGCATGCGACGGAGACCGACGTGCTCGACTCGAACAGCGATGCGATCGCGGCACTCGAGCGCACCGGCTACGAGCGGGTCGGCGACGGTGAGCCGTTCATGCTCTATCTCGCGCGCCGTCTCGACGAGCTACCGCAGCCGGCCTGCCCCGACGGCTTCGCGCTCCGCACGGTGAGCGAAGCCGACGTCGAATCGCGGGTCGAGGCGCACCGCAGCGCCTTCCATCCCTCGCGCGTGACGGTCGAGAGCTACCGCAACGTCATGCGCGCGTGGCCCTACCGCGCCGAGCTCGACTGCATCGCCGTCGCGCCGGACGGCCGCGTCGCCGCGTACTCCCTCGCCTGGCTCGACGACGAGAACCGAGTCGGCGAGCTCGAGCCGGTCGGGACACACACCGACTTCCGGCGCCGTGGCCTCGCCGCGGCGGTCTGCGCATTTGCGCTGCGGCGTCTACGCGAGGAGGGTGCGGAGCGCGCGGTCGTCCATGCACGAGGCGACGCCGCCTACGCCGGGCCGGAGCAGCTCTACGAGTCGCTCGGCTTCCGCCCGCACGCGCGCACGATGACCTATCGCGCCGGTGCGCCGGCGTAGCACGCGGCCTCGAACGCCGCGACCGTCCGCGCCACGTCCTCCTCGCTCGTCTGCCAGTTCGACACGGAGATGCGGATCGCGCGGCGGCCCTCCCAGGTCGTGCCGCTCAGCCACGCCTCGCCGCTCTCCTGGACGCGCCGCAGCACGTCGTCCGTTCGCTCGTCCGACTCGAACCGGAACAGCACCTGGTTCAGCACGACGTCGTTCAGCAGCTCGAAGCCCGGGAGCGCGGCGAGCTCGTCCGCGAACCGCCGCGCGTGCGTGCACGTGCGCTCGACGAGCTCCGCGATCCCCTGGCGTCCGAGCGAGCGGATCGCCGCGTAGACCGTGAAGCCGCGAGCGCGGCGCGAGAACTCGGGCGTCCAGTCGACCTGGTCGCGCACGGCGCCGTCGCTCTGGATCAGGTACTCGGCCTGCGCACCGATCGCGCGCCGATGCGAATCGGGATGCCGGCAGAGGACGATGCCGCAGTCGTAGGGGACATTCAGCCACTTGTGCGCATCCGTCGCCCACGAGTCGGCGGCCTCGGCGCCGTCGACGAGGTGCGCGAGCTTCGCGCTCGCTGCCGCCCAGAGGCCGAAGGCGCCGTCGACGTGGAGCCAGGCGCCCACGTCTCGCGCGGCCGCTGCGATCTCGGGCAGCGGATCGAAGGCGCCCGTGTTCACCTCGCCGGCCTGCGCACACACGATCGTCGGGCCTGAGGAGTCGCGAAGCGCGCTCCGCAGCGAGTCGACCGTCATCCGCCCCTGATCGTCTGCCTCGACGAGGTCCGGCGCGCCGAGCCCGAGCAGCCGCAGCGCGCGTGTGACCGTCACGTGAACCTTCGCGCCGCAGACGACGCGAATGGGCGGAGATCCGGCGAGCCCCTCGGCGTTGACGTCCCAGCCCGCCTGCTCGAGCACGTGCTGCCGAGCGATCGCGAGCGCCGTGAAGTTCGCCATCTGGCAACCCGTCACGAATGCGAACGACGCCTCCGAAGGCAGCCGCAGGAGCTCCCGCATCCAGGCGCCGGCAACCTCCTCGACGACCGATGCGGACGGCCCCGCGACGTACAGCCCCGCGTTCTGATCCCACGTCGACGTCAGCCAGTCGGCGGCGAGCGCCGCCGGCACCGCTCCGCCGATCACGAAGCCGAAGTAGCGGCCGCCCGGGATCGCGACGACGCCCGGCTCGGCGCGCGCGACGAGCTCGTCCACGACGCGTGCCGGGTCCATCGGCCGCACCGGCAGCGGCCCGCCGAGCGCCTCGCGCAGCTCGTCCACGCTCGTGTCGGGATAGACGCGGCGCTCGTCGAGGGCCTCGAGAAAGTCGGCCGCGTGGTCTGCGGTCCGATGCAGCACGCGCCGCGTCTCGTCCACGCCGAGACTGTAGACCTAGAAGAACACGAGCTTGACGATCAGGACGATCACGATGATCGCGACCGCGACCAGGACGAGCTGGACGAGGTCGCCGGCGGTTTCCCGCATCGACTCGCCCTTGCTCTTCTCACCGCGGAACGAACGCTCGATGTCGCGCCGCACCTCCTCCTGGATCTGCCGCGACAGGCTCGCGCCCCAGCTCTCGACCTCGGGCTCGGCCGCTGTCTTCAGCGGTGGGAACTCGCTCGGGCCGCCGTCGATCGACAGCTGGAAGACGTGCTCGTGCTGGATGTCCTTCAGGTGCGCCTCGCCGAGGTCGTGCACGCTCACGCCTTCGGGCAGCTGGTTGCCGACGAGCGCGCGCGTCGTCTCGGAGACGAGGATCTGGCCCCCGTGACCCGCCGAGCAGATGCGCGCCGCGCGCACGACGTCCAGGCCGATGTAGCCCTCCTCGCCGACCGACGGCTCGCCCGTGTGCAGGCCCATCCGCACGCGCACGTCCTTGCCCTGCGGCCACTCCTCGTCGCTCAGCGCACGCTGTGCCGCGACCGCCGCCTCGACCGCCGATCGCGCACGCGCGAAGGAGAAGAAGAAGGCGTCGCCCTGCGTGTCCATCTCCCGGCCGTCGTGCTCGCCGAACGTCTCCCGGATGATCCGCCGATGTGCGGAGACGACGTCGCCGTAGGTGTCGCCGAGCTCCTGCAGCAGCCGTGTGGAGCCCTCGATGTCCGTGAACACGAACGTGACCGTGCCGCTCGGGAGAGTCATGGGCGCTTCCGTTCTACCGCATAGACCCGCGCGGGCTTCTCGCCTTTCAGCAGAACGTCGCGCTCGTGAGCGAGGCCCAGCCGCTCGGCAACCGCGATCGAGCGCACGTTCTCCGGGACGATGAGCGCGATGACTCGCGGACGAACGCGCTCCAGCACGTAGTCGCGGCACACGACGCTCGCCTCCGTCGCGTAGCCACGGCCCCACACGTCCGGATGCAGCGTCCAGCCGATCTCGACCTCGCCGTGCTCGCCCGCGTCGCGGAGAGTCGTCGGCATCCACGTTCGGTCGTCCCAGACGAGTATCCCGGCGCGGCCGATGACGCGCTCGTCCTCCTTGCGCACCGCCGCGAGGATCCCGAAGCCGTCGGCGGCGTGGCGCTCGCGAATCTCGCGGATGTAGTCGGCGACCTGTTCGCGCGAACGCGCGGTGAGCCAGCGCTCGACGGCGGGCTGCGCATACATCTCCGTCCACGCGTCGACGTCGGGCTCCTCGGGCACGCGCAGGAGGAGGCGTTCGGTTTCGAGCTGCACGAGCACGAGTATCGTGGCCGCGTGAACCGCCTCGCGCAGGAGACGAGCCCGTACCTGCTCCAGCACGCGGACAACCCGGTCGACTGGTACGCATGGGGCGACGAGGCGTTCGCGAAGGCACGCGCCGAGGACAAGCCGATCCTGCTCTCGATCGGCTACGCCGCGTGTCACTGGTGCCACGTCATGGCGCACGAGTCCTTCGAGGACCCGGCTGTCGCCGCCGTGATGAACGAGCTCTTCGTCAACGTCAAGGTCGACCGCGAGGAGCGGCCCGACGTCGACTCTCTCTACATGGACGCAGTCGTCGCGCTCACCGGCAGCGGCGGCTGGCCGATGACCGTCTTCCTCACCCCCGACGGCGAGCCGTTCCTCGGCGGGACGTACTTCCCCCCGGAGCCGCGCCACGGGCTGCCGAGTTTTCGCCACGTGCTGACGCAGGTCTCGCAGGCGTACCGCGAGCGGCACGCCGAGGTGGTGCGGCAGGCCCAGGGACTGACCGACTCGGTACGTGCGTCGGCACGGATCGAAGCTTCGCACGAGCCGCTGACGTCGTCGCTGCTGCACGAGGCGGTTCGCGGGCTGCGCACCGGCTTCGACCAGCGCTGGGGCGGATGGGGTCAGCGGCCGAAGTTCCCGCCCGCGTCGACGATCGAGTTCCTGCTTCGCCGCGGCGAGGTCGAGCCGGCGACGAAGACGCTCGACGGGATGGCGCTCGGTGGAATGTACGACCTGCTCGGCGGCGGCTTCCACCGCTACTCCGTCGACGAGCGCTGGCTCGTCCCGCACTTCGAGAAGATGCTCTACGACAACGCGCTGCTCGTGCCGGCGTACCTGCACGGCTGGCTCGCCACCGGCAACGAGCGCTACCGCGAGATCGTCGACGAGACGGTGACGTACATGCTGCGCGAGCTCGCGCTGCCGGAGGGAGGCTTCGCCTCCGCGCAGGACGCCGACACGAACGGCGTCGAGGGCCTGACGTTCACCTGGACGCCGGAGGAAGGCGTGCCGGAGGAGTTCCTCCAGCCGTTCGAGCACGGCCGCTTCGTGCTGCGCGGCGACCTGCCCGCTGAGCTGAAGCGCGAGCTGTTCGAGCGGCGGGATCAGCGGCCCAAGCCACTGC
This sequence comes from Gaiellaceae bacterium, assembly GCA_045806505.1. Taxonomy (GTDB): domain Bacteria; phylum Actinomycetota; class Thermoleophilia; order Gaiellales; family Gaiellaceae; genus DASVFB01. The sequence goes on along the minus strand of JBJMJE010000324.1, from coordinate 2,193 downwards.
GCGACGACAAGGCGATCGCCGCGTGGAACGGGCTTGCGCTCGCGGCGCTCGCGGAGGCCGGCCGCCGCCTGCGCCGCGACGACTGGCTCGACGCCGCGCGCCGCCTCGCCGAGTTCCTGCTCGGCCCGCTCTCGACGCCCGAGGGCCGGCTCTACCGCACGTACCGCAACGGCGTCGCGAAGAACACCGGCTTCCTCGACGACTATGCGGACGTCGCCCACGGCCTGTATGAGCTGCACGTGGCGACCGGTGAGTCGCGCTGGCTCGAGGAGTCGCGGCGTCTGGCACTGCTCGCGGTCGAGCTGTTCGGCGACGACGAGCGCGGCGGCTTCTTCCTGACGCCGTCGGACGGCGAGCAGCTCGTGGCGCGCAAGAAGGACTTCGACGACCACCCCACGCCGTCGGGCAACTCGATGCTCGCGTACGTCCTGCTGCGGCTCGCGCGGATCTACGGCGACGACGAGCTTGAGCGCCGGGCCGTCGGGGTGTTCCGCCTGCTCCTGAACGCGCTGCGCCGCGCGCCGTCGTCGTTCGGCTGGACGCTGTGCGCTCTCGACCTGCACTTCTCGCCGCCGCGCGAGGTCGCGATCTTCGGCGAGCCGCAGGACGAGGTCGCGCGCGCCGTCCTCGAGCCGTGGCAGCCGAACACCGTCGTCGCGTTCGGCCCCGCCGACGGAGTGCCGCTGCTCGAGGGCAAGGAGCGCATCGACGGCAAGCCGACCGTCTACGTCTGCGAGAACTTCGCCTGCCGTGTGCCTGTGACAGAGCCCGACGCCGTCGAGGTCTAGGCAGAAGCCGGCGCGAGCTGCGGCTCGAGCGGGGGCGTCTTGACGAGCGCGGCGCGGCGACGTGTGGGGAGGAGGCTGACGACGCCGACAGTGATGATCACCCCGAGCCACTGCGTCCAGCGCAACGTCGCGTCGAATGCGACGTACCCCACGATCACCGCCGTCACGGGGTACGCAAGCTCGGCGATCGACGCGAGCATCGCCGGCGTCCGCTGCAGCCCGATGTAGTAGAGGGACAACGCCGCGGCGCCGGTGACCAGCGCGAGGTATGCGATCCACAGCGTGTCGTGCCAGCTCGCGAATGCCGGCGCGCCGAGGATCGGCAGCACGAGTGCGCTGGCGACGAAGCCGAACGAGAAGCGAACCGTCGCCACGTGCTCGAAGGCAAGCCGTCTCGAGAGGTAGCGGCCGAAGACGGTGCCGAGCGCCCACAGAGTCGCCGCGCCGAGCGCGAGGACGATCGGCTCCACGCCCGACGCGTGCACGTCGAACGGTTGCGGGAACGCGATCAGCCAGACGCCGACGAGCGCGGGAATGACGAACCACGCAAACCGCGCCCGCGGCTGCTCGCCGAGGATCACGCGAGCGGCCGCGATCACGATCAGCGGCTGCACCTTCTGCAGCACGACGGGCGTGATCGGATCGCCCTTGACGAACGCCTGCGTGAAGAGGATCGTCGCGACGGCCGAGGCGCCCGCGCCGATCGCGATCCCCGCCAGGACGTAGCGCATTCCCGCTCCGAACAGCGCGCGCATGGCGGGCACGATCAGCGGCAGCGTGATCAGCACGAGCACGACGTGCTCGCCGAACACGATCGTCGCCGCCGACGTCGACTCCGCGAGCGGCTTGCGGAACAGCGCATCCGTGCCCCACAGCGCGGCCGCGGCGGCGATCAGCGCCACCCCGGGGATCGTCGCGAGCCTGCGTGCCATCCCGGCGAGCGTAGCTAGTCGCTGATGACTCGCGGTCCCTGCTCGTCGGCGAAGCGTGCTACGACGCGTCCCGCCGCAGAGTCATCGCGGATGAGGTCGAGCGCAATTTGCGCAATCTCCCGCACAGGCACGAGCGGGGGCACCGCGGCGCGCTCCTCGGCCGTCATCTCAGCGAGGCTCCGCCGCACCGCCGGGGTGTCGACCCAGTCCGGGCAGATGCAATTGACGCGGACGCCGTCGTGGTCGGCGAGTGCGGTCGTGAAGCGAACGACTGCTGCTTTCGCGGCCGCGTAGTCGGGTGCGTCGTACTGGTTCGTCCCGAGACCCGCGACGGACGAGACGTTGACGATCGCGCCCTGGGTGCCCATCGCAGCGAACGCGAGTTGCGTCGCGAGCATGAGGGCCGCGAGGTTCACGTCGATCGTCTTCGGCCACGACTCGAACACGCCGCCCGCGTTGTTGACGAGCACGTC
>JBJMJE010000323.1:0-7152 GCA_045806505.1 Gaiellaceae bacterium | reverse complement strand
CGCTCGAGGAGCTCGAGGCGGGTTGGCGCGACGCGCAGTCGGATCCCGCGTTCGCGAGGGAGCTCGACGAGCTGGCACGCACGTACGCGGGTCGGCCGACGCCGCTCACGCGCGCGCACCGCTTCGCGCCGGACAAGCGGCTGTACCTCAAGCGCGAAGACCTGCTCCACACGGGCGCGCACAAGCTGAACAACGCGCTCGGACAGGCGGTGCTCGCGCGCCGGCTCGGCAAGCAGCGCATCGTCGCGGAGACCGGCGCCGGCCAGCACGGCGTGGCGACGGCGACGGTGTGTGCGCGCTTCGGCTTCGACTGCATCGTCTACATGGGAAGCGAGGACATGCGGCGGCAGCGTCCGAACGTCGAGCGGATGGGGCTGCTCGGCGCGGAGGTGCGCCCCGTCGAGTTCGGCACGCGCACGCTGAAGGAAGCGACGAGCGAGGCGATCCGCGACTGGATCACGAACGTCGAGACGACGCACTACCTGATCGGCTCCGCGGTCGGGCCGCATCCGTATCCGGCGATCGTGCGCGAGCTCCAGGCGGTCATCGGACGCGAGGCGCGCGCGCAGTTCCTCGAGGCGGAGGGGCGGCTGCCGGAGGTCGTCGTCGCGTGCGTGGGCGGCGGGTCCAACGCCATCGGGATGTTCGCGCGGTTCCTCGACGACGAGGACGTGCGGCTCGTCGGGGTCGAGGCGTCGGGCGCGGCCTCGCTGGGGTCCGGTCGCGCGGGTGTCCTCCACGGCGCGCGCTCGTCGATCCTCGCCGACGCGGACGGGCAGATCCTCGACGCGCACTCGATCTCCGCGGGCCTCGACTATCCCGGCGTCGGCCCGGAGCACGCGGCGCTGCGCGACAGCGGGCGTGCGCAGTACCTCGGCGCGACTGACGAGGAGGCGCTCGAGGCTTTTCGCGCGCTGACGAGAAGCGAGGGAATCATCCCCGCGCTCGAGCCCGCGCACGCACTCGCGCGGGCGCGCGAGCTCGAGGAGACGTACGTGCTCGTGTGCCTCAGCGGCCGCGGCGACAAGGACCTCGAGGAGGTGCTCGCCCGTGGCGACGCATGAGTTCGAGCCGACGGAGTTCCACGTGTCGCTCGGATCGCACGAGCCGGCGCTACGCGTCGCCAGCGGTGACAGCGTGCGGACGTGGTGCGTCGACGCCGGCGGCTACGACCGGCGCGGCGAGCTGATCACGGAAGGGGGCAACCCGCAGACGGGGCCGTTCTATGTCGAGGGCGCGGCGCTCGACGACACGCTCGCCGTTCGCCTCGAGCGGATCGAGCCGAACCGCGATCGCGGCCGGAGCGCGCGCGTGGTCGCAGCGAATGTCGTCGATCCGTGGTGCGTTCCCGAGCTGCCGCGGCGCGAAGGCGTCGACTGGTGGATCGTCGACCTCGAGCGCCGGACGGCGAGGCTCGAGACTCCGCCCGCGGGCCTCGAGTCGCTCGGCGAGGTCGCGATCGAGCCGATGCTCGGCTGCTTGGGCGTCGCGCCGGCACGTGGACAGGCGATCTCGACGGCGACGTCCGCGGAGCACGGCGGCAACATGGACTACCGAGGCTTTCGCGCGGGCGTCACGGTCTACTTCCCCGTCTTCGTCGACGGCGCGCTGTTCCACCTCGGCGACGGGCACGCGCTCCAGGGCGACGGCGAGATCGTCGGCACCGGCATCGAAATCCCGACCGAGGTCGAGTTCTCCGTCGAGGTGCTAAAGGGCAAGACGATCTCGTGGCCGCGTGCCGAGGACGGCGAGTTCGTCATGGCGGTTGGGAATGCGCGCCCGCTCGACCAGGCGCTGCAGCACGCGACGACCGAGTTGATGCGCATGCTCGCCGAGGATCACGGGCTTGACTTCCGGGCGTCGTCCGCGCTCCTCGGGCAGTGCATCCGCTACGAGATCGCGAACGTGTTCGACCCGGCGTACACCGTCGTCGCGAAGGTTGCGAAGGACTTGCTGGCGTGAGCAGGTCGAACCCGGCTGCGGCGGAGCTCTCGACATACGCATTCCCGGCGGAGCTGCGGGTCGACGAGCTCCTGGTCCGCCTCCCCTTCGAGGCGGACGTGGATGCGATCGCGCCGGTCTTCCGGAATCCGGCAATCGGCGGCGAAGCCGGACTGCCGCCGTGGGACGCCGACACGCTTCGGCGGGTGATGCGCGAGCAATTGCCGGAGATGGTCGCGCGTGGGCTGATGTCGCCGTACGTGATCGTCGAGGCGGAGTCGGAGCGCGTGCTCGGCGGAATGAACATCCATCACTTCGACCCGCTGCGCGACTCGATCGAGCTCGGGTACTGGCTGCTGCTGGAGGCACGCGGGCGCGGCGTGGCGACGCGTTGCGTGCGCGCGGCGGCCGAGCACGGGTTCGCGAACGGAATCGACCGCGTCGAGGCGCACGTCCGTGTCGGGAACGTCGCGTCGGAGCGAGTGCTCGAGCGCGCCGGTTTCGCGCGCGAAGGCGTGAAGCGCCGCTACCTCCGCCGCGGCGGGGAGGAGTCGAAGTCCGACGCCACGCTGTTCGCGCGCCTCGCCGATGACTGATCCGGCCACCGGCCGGTGAGAAAGGCGCTGTCCATCTACCTCATGTGCGGGCCTGACACGCCGGCGCTCGCCGCGGCGGCCGTGGACGGCGGCGCCGACCTGCTCGAGCTCGGGTTTCCCTTTTCCGACCCACTCGCCGACGGGCCCGTCGTCCGGCGCGCCGGCGAGCGCGCGCTCGCGCAGGGGATGCGCACCGCCGCGTGCCTCGACGTCGTCCGGGCAACGCGAGCGCTCGTCGACGTCCCGCTCATCCCGATGACCTACGCGTCGATCCTCGAGGCGTACGGATGGGAGCGCTTCGCCGCCGCCGCACGCGACGCCGGCGCGACGAGCGTCATCGTCGCCGACCTCCCCGCCGGCGAGCGATCCGAGCTCGCACGCGTGCAGCTCGTCGCGCCCACGTCGACTGACGAACGACTGCGCCTCGCAGCGGAGCAGACCGACGGCTGGCTCTACCTCGTCACCGTCGCCGGGACGACCGGCGTGCGGGACGGCGTCTCGTCCGCCCTCGCGGGCCTCGCCGAACGCTCGCGTGCGGTCACGGACAAGCCGCTCTACGCCGGCTTCGGCATCTCGACGCCGGAGCAGGCACGCGCCGCTGCCGCCTTCGCCGACGGCGTCGTCGTCGGCTCGCGCGCCGTCGAGGTCGCGGAGCAAGGCCCCGACGCGCTGCGCAGCTACGTCCGCAGCCTCCGCGACGCACTCGATCGCTAGAGTGGCGGAAGACGCGGCGACGGCCGCGTCTTTCGTTCGTCCACGCACAGGGGAGCCTGCTTGAACGTCGACCCGGCAGATCTCGGCTTCGTCGCCACGGCCGTGCGCCTGCTTCGCGTCTGGCGCGAGCAGTGGCGCCTGGTCCTGCTCGGCTTCACGTGCGCCGTTGCGACGACGGGCTTCGCGCTGGCGATCCCGATTCTGATCCGCCACGCGATCGACAACTCGATCGCGCCGGTCGAAGGTCCGCGCGACAGCCTCTACCCGTACCTGATCGCAGTCCTGGTCCTCTCGGTGCTGCGGTTCGGCTCGAACTTCGTGCGCCGGTACGCCACCGCGCGGGTCGGCATCCGGGTCGAGGCGCGGATGCGCGAGCTCCTGTACCAGGCGTACCTGCGGTTCCCGCGCGCGTTCTACGACCAGCACGCCACCGGCCAGGTCGTCTCGCGCGCGACCAACGACCTCTATCCGATCCGGTACTTCATCGGCTGGGGGATGGTGCAGGGCGCGCAGTCGCTGATGATGATCGTCGGCGTCGCCGTCGTGCTGATGCTCGTCAACGCGAAGCTCGCGCTCCTCGCGCTGCTCGCGATGCCGCTCGTCGGCCTCCTCGCGTGGGCCTTCGCGAAGACGGTGATGCCGGTGTCGCGGCTCGTGCAGCAGCGCAAGGCAGACGTGACGGAGGCCGCCGACGAGGCCGTCGTAGGCATCGAGATGGTGCAGGCGTTCGGCCGCGAGGACGACGTGCGCAGCAGGTTCGGCGTCAAGGCGCGCGCCGTGCGCGACGGCGTCCTCCGCCAGGCGCGCATCGAGGGCACGTTCCTGCCGGGCCTGCTCTTCCTGCCTACGGTGTCGATCGCGGTCGTCCTGTGGTCGGGCGGCCTCGACGTCATCCACGGGCACCTGACCATCGGCGAGTTCTTCCTCTTCTACTCGCTGCTGCTCCAGCTCGTGTGGCCGCTCGAGGCTCTCGGCTGGATCATCAACCTCGGCCAGCGGGCCACCGCGTCGGCGTCCCGCAGCTTCGCCTGGCTCGAGCACATCGAGCAGGTTCCCGAGCCGGAAAATCCCCGCGCGCTCCCGGCCGGCCCGCTCGACGTGCGCTTCGAGAACGTCCACTTCTCGTACGGCACCGGCTCCGAGGTCCTGAGCGGCGTCGACATCGACGTGAGGGCCGGGGAGATCGTTGCCGTCTGCGGGCCGACGGGCGCCGGCAAGACGTCGCTCCTCAACCTGTTGCCCCGCTTCTACGACCCGACGAGAGGGACAGTGCTCCTCGGCGGCGTCGACGCACGCGACGTGCCGATCGCGCAGTTGCGCGCTTCGGTCGCCCTCGTCACGCAGCGCCCGATCCTCTTCTCGATCCCGCTCCGCGACAACCTCACCGCCGGACGTCCGGACGTTCGCTGGCAGGAGGTGCTCGCAGCCTGCGAGGCGGCCGGAGTCTCGGAGTTCGCGGACGAGCTGCCCGACGGGTACGACACGCTGATCGGCGAGCGCGGCGTCAACCTCTCCGGCGGCCAGCGCCAGCGTGTCGCGCTCGCCCGCGCCCTGATTGCGGGCGCGCGCGTCATCGTGCTCGACGACCCGCTGTCCGCCGTCGACACGGAGACGGAGCGGATGCTCGTCGACTCGCTGCGCCCCGCCGTCGCGGGACGGACCGTGCTCGTCGCCACGCAGCGCCTCTCCACCGTGCAGGTCGCGGACCGCGCGGTCGTTCTGGTCGACGGCGTCGTCGAGGAGAACGGAACGCCCGCGCAGCTGCTGCGCGGCAACGGCATCTTCAAACGGCTCTTCGGAGACGAGGTCCTTGCCGCAGCCTAAGCACACCGGGCTGAGCCGTCTCGGCCTCTACCTGCGCGGGCACTGGGGGCGTGTCGGCGTGCTCGCCGTGATCGCGATGCTCGGCGCCGCGGGACCCGTCGTCGGGCTGCTCCTCGTCCAGGACGCGATCGACAACGGCATGAAGGAGGGCGACACCCACCGCCTCGCACGCGACGTCGCGATCTACCTGTCCGTCAACGCGGCCGCCTGGGTGCTCACGACCGCCATGATTCGCGGGCTCGCGCGCGTCGGGCAGGGCGTCGTGCTCGCGCTGCGCGAGCACCTCTTCGAGCATCTCACCTCGCTGTCGCTCCGGTACTTCTCCGAGCAGCGCGCCGGCTGGATCATCGCGCGCCTCACGTCCGACGTGGACGCCGTCTCGGATGTCCTCTCGCAGGGACTGACGACGCTCGTCGCCAGCTCCCTGACGCTCGTCGCCGCCGTGATCGGGCTGTTCATCCTCGACTGGCGCCTCGGGCTCGTCGCGCTGGTGATCCTGCCGCCGACGCTCGTGCTGACGCGCTGGTTCCAGGTGCGCTCGCACGCGGCCTTCCTCGAGGTCCGCAACACGATCTCGGCGATGACCGCGCAGATCGCGGAGTCGGTGTCGGGCATGGCCGTGATCCAGGCGTTCAACCGTGAGCGCGCCTTCCTGGCGGAGTTCGACGCGGCGAACGACGCGAACCGCCGCACGAACACGTTCGCGCAATGGCTCAACTCGCTCTTCTTCCCCGCGATCGAGGTCTTCGGCGTGATCGCTATCGCCTCGGTCCTGCTCGTCGGCGGCCGCCTGCACGATCAGGGCACGCTCTCCGTCGGGACGCTGATCTCCGCGATCTTCCTGCTCAACCTCGTCTTCCAGCCGCTCCAGGAGCTGTCCGACCTCTACGGCCAGGTGCAGTCGGCGGGCGCCGCGATGGAGAAGGTCTCGTCGGTGCTCGACACCGAGGCCGAGATCCAGGACGCGCCGCACGCGCGTCGGCTCGAGCGCGTCGAGGGGCGGCTCGACCTGGACGAGGTCTGGTTCAGATACGGCAAGGAACCCGTGATCCGCGGCGTCGATCTCCACATTCCGGCAGGTGCGTGCATCGCGCTCGTCGGGCACACCGGCCATGGGAAGTCGACGCTCGCCAAGCTCGTCGGCCGCTTCTACGACCCCGACGACGGCGCGATCCGCGTCGACGGCATCGACCTCCGCGAGATCGAGCTCCGTTCGTACCGCCGGCAGCTCGGGGTCGTCCTCCAGGACCCGTTTCTCTTCGCGGGCACGATCGGGGACAACATCCGCTTCGCGCGTCCCGGCGCGACCGACGAGGAGGTGCGCGAGACGGCGGCGGCGATCGGCATCGACCGCGTGGCGGCACGCTTCGACGACGGCCTCGGTCACGTCGTGCGCGAGGGTGGCGCCGGCCTCTCGGCAGGCGAGCGGCAGCTCATCTCGATCGCGCGTGCGCTCCTCGCCGACCCGCGGATCCTGATCCTCGACGAGGCGACGTCGAACATCGACCGGCCGACCGAGATCCTGATCGAGAAGGCGCTCGACCGGCTGCTGCGGGGCCGGACCTCGATCATCATCGCCCACCGCCTGGCAACGGTCAGACGTGCCGACGAGATCGTCGTGATGGAGCGCGGACGCGTCACCCAGCGCGGGCGCTTCGACGAGCTACTGGCGAGCGACGGGCCGTTCCGTCGGCTCGCGCACGAGCTGCAGGGCGCGGATCAGCTGCAGGACGGCGACGGGCTCTTGCACTCGGAGCCCGTCACTGGCAGCCGCGAGAGCAGGTCCGCCAGCGTCGCGAGCTCCGAGCCCGAATAGCGGCTCGTGAAGAGCTCGTCGATGCCGCGCAGATGCGTCGCTGCCGCCGCGCGGAGCTTCGCCGCGCCGGCATCGGTGAGCTTCGCGTAGCTGACGCGGGCGTCCGACTCGCACGTGCGCTTGCAGACGAATCCGGCGCGCTCGAGGCCTTCGAGAAGCCGCGTGATGCCGGAGGCGGTCAGCAGGACCCGCTCGGCGAGGTCGACCCGGCGCAGCATGCCGTCCTCGGCATGCGAAAGATGCAGCAGCACCTCGTAGTCG
>JBJMJE010000322.1:0-6956 GCA_045806505.1 Gaiellaceae bacterium | reverse complement strand
CCCTTGCGCTGCGACTGGTACCAGCGGTGCTCGAGCAGTTCGTGGTACAGCTCGGCCGCCTCGCGTTTTCCCCACAGCTCGGCCGGGATCGCAGCGATCGACGGCTCGAATACGTCGTTCAGCCAGCGCCCCGCGAGCGCGGCGGCGGAGACCGGCTCCTCGCCTCGCTGCGACAGCTCCGTACCGAACCCGTTGAGGTCGTCGAGCATGCGCCGCGCCTGGTTCTCCTGGGCACGCAGGCCCGTGAGCTGCAACAGGCGGCTGCGGTGATGGCCCGATCCCAGCACCTGCGATCGCAGGCGCAACCGATATCCGTCCTCGGTCCGCTGCAGCTCGATCTCGCCGGCGTCGAAGCCGAGCTCGTGCAGCCGGCGGAGCCGCTCCTGGAGGTGGAAGCGCTCGTCGTCGGTGAAGACCTCCTCGTGCGTCAGCTCGTTCCAGAGCCGCTCGTACGCGCCGAGCACCTGGTCGACGAGAGCACGTGCGTCCTGATGACCGACGTCGAGCAGCTCGCCGTACAGGTTCTCGCGCGCGACGTCGAGGTCATGCATCCGCTGGCCATTCGAAAGCTGCTCGTGCAGCTCGCCCGTCTCCGCGTCGACGAGGTACGCCGATAGTCGTCCTGCATCGCGCCGGAAGAGCGTGTTCGAGAGCGAGCAATCGCCCCAGAAGAACCCGGCGAGGTGCAGGCGCACGAGCAACTGCGCGAACGCGTCGAGCAGCAGCTCGAGCGGCGCGGGGAGTACCGCGCGCGTCAGCACGAGCCGGTACGGCAGCGAGTACTCCAGGTAGCGCGTGAGCAAGACCGCTTCTTCGCTCGCGCCGCGCTCGCCGGCCACGCCGACGGCTTCGACGGCAGGAAGGCCGCGGTCGCCGAGCGCGCGTAGCAGGCGGTACTCGCGCGCGGCAAGCGGCGGCGGCAGTTCCTTCAGCGCGTACAGCGAGCCGTCGTAGTCGACGAACCGCACGACGTGCTGGTGAATGCCGCGCGCGACGTCCACGAAGCGCGGCGACTCCCACTCCGCGAGGGGCCGGCTCCACGGCAGGTCGAGGAAGTCCGGGTGCCCCGTTCGGGCGACGAGACGGAAGCTCGGATCGGTCACGTGCGCATCCGCCGGCCAGTATGCGCGCGGAGCAAGCTTAGGAGACCCGCCACGGCTGCCGATACGACCGGACATGCACGGGATCTCTCGACTCCGCAGGCGCGTGTCCTTCCGGCGATCAGACGGTCAGGCGCTCGTGCTCGTCGCGCTCATGCTGCCCCTCCTCATTGGCATTGCTGCCTTGGTGGTGAACCAGGCGCGGCTCTTGGTCATGCACCGCGCGCTCCAGAACGCCGCCGATGCGGCGGCGCTCGCGGCGGCGCAGGACGTCTCGACGACGTTCAGCGCCGGTTGTGATGCCACGTGTCTCGGGTCCGTGCGGACGAGCGCGAGCTCGACCGCTGCGGCGTACAGCGCGAGGAACGGCGGCCCGAGTGGGTTGGGCGCGTGCCAGGCCGCATCCGACACGAACTGCTACACGTGGCCGTACAAGTCCGACAGCGAGCGCATCGAGGTGCGGCTGACGCAATCGGTGCCGACGATGTTCGCGAAGATCGCGGCGTTCAAGGACATCGTCGACGTCTCCGCGCGGGCGGTGGCCGCGACACATCCGGTGACGACGACGAAGACCACGACGATTCCCGGTCAAGGGTTGGCGCTGTTCGCATACACGCACAACGGCACCGATCCGTGCGCTTCGCCGTTCGGCATCGTCGTGAACGGAAACCCGCAGACGAGCATCGACGGAGTCCTCAGCAACGGAAGCGTCACCGCGAACAGCAGCGGGACCGTGACATACGCCGGCTTCGGCCCGCCCACCGCGAACTGCGCGAAAGCCGGCACGCGCCAGAGCGGAGTCGGAACGTGGGAGCAACTGAAGGCGTTGCGCGACTGGCCGATGACGTTCGATCGTGCCGCCGTTTGCGCGGGTCATGACAGCGCGACAGCGCGGACGTTGAACAATCCGGCGCAGGGGATCTACTGCTCGAGCGTCGGGATCATCGTCAACGGCCTGGGCGGCGGCCGGTCGTACAACATCACGCTCGTGGCTCCCGTGGTGACGATTCCGACTACCGCCAATAACTTCACGCTGAATCCGGACAACGCCGACCTCGACGCCGCGAACAAGAACCTCTCGTTGTGGCAGTACGGCGCGGGCCAGAACTTCACGTTCAACCACAACAACGCCGCCGTGAACGGCGTCATGTGGATCCAGAACGGCAACCTCGACTACACCGGCAACAGCGGCGCGACCGGCTTCTACGAGGCCCAGAACATCGCTGTGACGGGAAACAGTTACGTCATGCGGGGCAACGGACCGGTGGTAGGCGAGAAGACGGTGACCGAGACGAACGTCGTCGGCGCGACGTACGGCCTGGGCGAGTAGCGCGGCGGCTCGACCCGTCCGTCGTGCCGACGGCGTGGCTTTAATCCGCCCGTATGCGCGGCGCGATCGCAGCGGGGCACCCCGTCACGGCCGAGGTCGGCGCCCGCGTGCTCGCCGAAGGCGGCAACGCGGTCGACGCCGCCGTTGCCGCGGGCCTCGCATCGTGGGTGACGGAGTCGCTGCTGACGGGCGCGGGCGGCGGCGGCTTCATGCTCGTTCACCGCGCGCGTGACCGCTCGACGCGGCTGCTCGACTTCTTCGTCACGGTGCCGAGCGGCGGCGCCGATCCCGCGACGATGAACGCGGTCGACGTTCCGTTCGACAGCGAGACCACCCAGATCTTCCTGATCGGCCCGGCGTCGGTCGCCGTGCCGGGGACACCGCGCGGGCTCGAGGACGCGCACCGCCGCTTCGGCTCGCTGCCGTGGCGAGAGCTCGTCACCCCCGCGGTGGAGCTCGCGCGTCTCGGCGTCGAGGTCACGCCGACGCAGGCGTACCTGCACGACATCCTCTCGGCGATCACCGGCCCGCTCCCTTCGGTGGGCGAGCTGATCCGCTTCGTCGACTTCGCGTCGACGCTCGAACGAATCGCCGACGACGGCACGTCGTTTCTCTACGAGGGCGACGTGGCACGCGCAGTGAGCGACGCCGCGCCGCAGATCTCCACCGACGATCTGGCGAGGTACCGCGTGATCACGCGCAGGCCCGTGAGCGCCGCCTTCAACGGCCACAGCTTCGCGTCGAACCCGCCGCCGTCGTCGGGCGGAGTGCTGATCGCGTACGGGCTGCAGCAGCTCGAACGCCGCAGCAGCTACTCGGTCGCCGACATCGTCGAGACGATGCGCGCGCAGAACGCGGTGCGCGACAAGCTCTTCGCGGCGCAGCTGTACCGCGGCGGGCTCGCACGGCGCCTCGTGGATGCCCCGTCGATGACCACGCACATCTCTGTGGTGGACGCGGAGGGGAACGCCGCGTCGTTGTCCTGCTCGCTGGGCTCGGGGTCCGGCGTGGTCGTTCCGGGGACGGGCATCTCCATGAACAACATGCTCGGCGAGCTCGACCTTGCGGGCGTGCAGCGCCCGGGGACGCGGCTGACGTCGATGATGGCGCCGAGCATCTGCTTCCAGGACGGGCGCACTCGCCTCGTCGTGGGCAGCGCGGGCAGTGCGCGTCTACGCGGCGCGATCATGCAGGTCGTCGTCAACGTGATCGAGCGCGGGATGAACGTGCGCGACGCGGTCGACGCGCCGCGCGTGCACGTCGACGACGTCGTCCATGCCGAGGCCGGCGTCGACGTCGCTGATATCGAAGCGGACACGGTGACGCAGTGGAAGTCGCGCAACCTCTTCTTCGGCGGTGCGAATGCCGTCGAGGTTCTTCCGGACGGGACGCTCGCCGCCGCCGGCGACGTACGTCGCGGCGGTGCAGCTGTGGTGGTCGAGTGACGGTCGTCGTCCGCCGTGGCGATCCCGCCGATGCGCAGGCGCTCGTCGCACTTGCGAACGCCGTCAGCGCGGAGCCGGAGGGCTGGATGATCTGGAACGAGTGGCGCGGCGTCGGCGACGAGCGCCGCTACCTGCGCGCGGTGCGCAGGCATCCGGATGCAGCCGTGTACGTCGCCGAAGTCGACGGCGAGCTCGCGGGGCGACTGTCGCTCGCGCGCGACCCGAACCCCGCGTCGCACCACGTGGCCGACCTCGGCCTGATGGTCGACTCGCGCTTCCGGCGGCAAGGCGTCGGCAAAGCGCTGCTCAGGGCGGCTGTCGAGTGGGCGCCCGAGCACGGCGTCGCGAAGCTCGAGCTTCACGTCTTTCCGTGGAACGAGCCTGCGATCGCCCTCTACGAGTCGTTCGGCTTCGAGCGCGAGGGCTTCCGCAAGCGCCATTACCTCCGCTCGAACGGCTATGCGGACGCGATCCTCATGGCGCTGGAGGTCTGAGCCGGCCGCATCCCCCGAATCTCTTTATTGCTTTCAATCGTTAATCGCACATAACACAGATTTGACGAAGAGCGATTGAAACGAGTAAGGGGGGTCATGATGAAGAAGTTGCTCGTCGGGACGGCTGCACTCATGGCGCTGGCGCTGCCGCAGGCCGCTTTCTCGAAGAACATCGATGCGGGATCCGCAGGAAACGCACCGGCCGCCTCGCAGGCGCAGCCGAAGCAGGCGACGCCGAACTTCCACGCGAGCGCCTCCGGCACGTCCGCTTCGTGTGGAACGGGTTGCACCACCGTCTCCGGTGCCTTCCATTCCAACCAGTTCTCGGGCTCGTTCACCGGACTGCTCAGGCAGACGACGAACTTTGCCGGCTGCAACGGTGTTCAGGGCACGCTCAACCTCATGAGCGGCACCGACGCGGCGCTGCTCGGCGTGACCGGCACGCTCTGCGGAGCCTCCTTTACCGGGGACTACACGGTGACCGACGGCACGGGCGCATATCAGGAGAACGGCGCCGGCTGGGGCACGCTCCACTTCACGACCGCCGGCGCGTTCACGGCGAACGCCGACGGCACGTTTTATCCGACTCAGGCTCGGCAGACGGGCGTCGACTACGGCAGCCCCCAGTAGCCGCGAACACGGGGTCACGCGGCTCGCGGGCGGCGCTTCTGGCGCCGCCCGCTTCGTCTTTGGCGGCACGTCTCGGAGCAACATGTCCGGGGTCAGACCCCGGACATGGCCGCTTCGCCGGTTGTCGAGCGCGGACGGCTCTACGGCGCGCTTCGCCGGCGTGACGTCGTCCGTTCCGTCCGCGTCGCTGTGGAGAGATCGGCGCAGTCTCGCGACACCTTCCGTGTCCCCCGCGGACATGGCTGGGGTCAGACCCCGGCCATGGCCCCGCCGGACCGCGCGCGCCGAGGCGTGCCACTTCTAGCGCGGACGCCCGCGCGAAAGGGTGCGGTCCTGGCCCGGCGATAGGGTGTTCCCCGCTGTGCCCGAGGCGCCCTTCGTCCACCTCCACGTCCACTCCGAGTACTCGATCCTCGACGGAGCCTGCCGCGTCCCGGCGCTCGCCGCGCGCGCGGCCGAGTTCGAGATGCCGGCGGTCGCGCTGACCGACCACGGCTCCCTAGCCGGCGCGATCGAGCTCCACAAGGAGGCTCGAAAGCAAGGCGTGAAGCCGATCATCGGCTGCGAGGTCTACGTCACCGACGACCGGCGCGCCCAGAAGAAGGGCTACGCGCACCTCACGCTCCTCGCCGCCGACAACGCGGGCTACGGCAACCTGATCAAGCTGTCGAGCCTCGGCTACCTCGAGGGCTACTACTACAAGCCGCGCGTCGACTGGGAGCTGCTCGAGCGCCACGCACCCGGACTGATCGCACTCTCCGGCTGCCTTTCGGGCCGCGTCTGCAAGGCGCTCGAGGAGAGCCGGCCGAAGGACGCGGAGGCCGAGCTCGACCGGCTGGAGCAGATCTTCGGGCGCGACAACGTCTACGTCGAGCTCCAGAACGCGCACCTCGAGACGCAGGCGCGCATCAACCCGCACCTCGTCGCTCTCGCCGAAGGCCGGAAGTTGCCGCTCGTCGCGACCGGCGACGTGCACTACCTCCTGCACGACGACGCTCGCGCGCACGAGGCGCTGCTCTGCATCCAGTCGGGCGACACGCTCAAGAACCCGAACCACTGGCGCTTCGACACCGACCACTTCTATTTCAAGTCCCCGCAGGAGATGGCGCTCGACTTCCCGGGCCAGGAGGACGCGATGCGGCGCACGCTCGAGGTCGCGGAGCGCTGCAACGTCGAGATCGAGCTCGGCCGGATCCTGCTGCCGAAGTTCCCCGTGCCCGACGACGGCGACGCGTTCGAGTACCTCGTCTCGCTCTGCGACAACGGCCTGCGCAAGCGCTACGACCACGTGACGCCCGAACTGAACGAGCGCCTCCAGTTCGAGCTCAAGACGATCCGCGAGATGGGCTTCACCGACTACTTCCTGATCGTCTGGGACTTCATCCGCTTCGCGAAGCAGAACGGCGTCAGCGTCGGGCCTGGCCGCGGCTCGTCGGCCGGCTCGCTCGTCGCGTACTCGCTCCAGATCACGGACATCGACCCGATCCGCTACGACCTGCTGTTCGAGCGGTTCCTCAATCCCGGCCGCAAGACGATGCCCGACATGGACATCGACTTCGCCGTCGCCGGCCGCGAGCGCGTCATCAACTACGTGACCGAGAAGTACGGCCGCGAGCGCGTCGCGCAGATCATCACCTTCTCGACGATGGCTGCGCGCGCCGCCGTGCGCGACGCCGGCCGCGTGCTCGACGTCCCGTACGGCATCGTGGACAAGCTCGCGAAGTCGATTCCGGAAGGTCCGGGCCAGACGCTCGACGAGTGCCTGAAGCCGGGCGCGGAGCTGCGCCGCCAGGTCGACAGCGACCCGATTGCGAAGGAGATCGTCGAGCTCGCGCGTCCTTTGGAAGGGCTGACGCGGGCGGACTCGATCCACGCCGCGGGTGTCGTGATCGGCGCCGAGCCGCTATCGAACCTGGTGCCGCTCCAGCAGAAGGGGCCGGACCAGGAGGTCGTGACG
>JBJMJE010000321.1:0-3272 GCA_045806505.1 Gaiellaceae bacterium | reverse complement strand
GTGTCCGGGGTCTGACCCCGGACACGCCCCGACAGGACGCTTCAACCGTCACAAACGTGCGCCGTCTTATCCACACATCGATCGCCTCGGCGAACAGGTCCGCTCGGCGAAACGGCTCGCAGAGGGATCGGACGATCCACCGGCGACCTTTCGAGGCATGGCTGGGGTCTGACCCCGGACGAGTCCTAGTCAGACGTTGAAGCGGATGTTCAGGACGTCGCCGTCCTGGACGGCGTAGGTCTTGCCCTCGAGCCGCTGCTTGCCGTCGCGAGCCGCCTCGGAGTGCGAGCCGGCGGCGACGAGGTCGTCCCAGCGGATCACCTCGCAGCGGATGAAGCCGCGCGCGATGTCCGAGTGGATCGTCCCTGCAGCGTCGAGCGCGGACCCGCCCCGCTGCAGCGTCCACGCGCGCGTCTCCTTTTCGCCGGCGGTGAAGAACGTGACGAGGTCGAGCACCTCGAACAGCCGGCGCGCGACCTCGCCGACCGCCGAAGAGCCGCCGTCCCGGAAGGCAGCGGCCTCGTCCTCCGGCAGCTCCGAGAGCTCCGCCTCGAGTTGCGCGTCGACGCCGCCGGGGCCGTTTTCGATGGCGAGCAACGGCTTCGCGGTCAGCGGCTCGAGCTCCGGCGGCAGCTCGCGCGTCCAGTCGGCCAGCGAGCCGCCGGCGTCGAGATGCGCGAGCAATGCCTCGAGCTCCGTGACCTCCGCCCGCAGCGTCGCATCGCCCGACTTCGCCTGCTTCGTCACCCGTTCGAGGCGCCGCTCGACGTGATCGCGATCTGCGACGAGCAGCTCGAGCTTCAGCGTCTCGAGATCGGCCGCCGGCTCGCGCGTGCCGGACCAGCCGTCCAGCACGGCGAGCAGCGCGTCGACCTGCCGCAGGTTGCCGAGCAACGCGGCACCGGTGCCGGGCACGTCGACGACGCGAACCGCGGCCGGCGTGACCTTCTTCGCCGCAACGACGCGCGCGAGCTGATCGAGGCGCTCGTCCGGGATCGGCGCCATCCCGACATGCTCCTTCCCGACACCGCTCGCCTCCGCGTGCGTCAGCGCACGGAACAGAGTCGTCGACCCTGCATTCGGCAGGCCGACGATTCCCACTTGCACTGACACGCGCTAACTCTGCTCGATTTGCTTCTGCAACGAGACGAGCGCGCGGTGCTGGAGGGACTTCACCGCACCTTCCGTCTTGCCGAGGATCGTCGCGACCTCGCTGTTCCCGAAGTTGAAGACGAACTTCAGCGTCAGCACCTGGCGCTGCTCCGGCGACAGCTCGTCGATCAGCTCGAGCATCGATTGCCGGCCGATCGAGTGCATCGCCTCGTCCTCGGCCGAGAGCTCCTCCGAGCCGATCGGCTCGGGCACGTCTTCCTCCGGCTGCCAGCGGCGCGCGGCGCGGAAGTGATCCAGTGCAAGGTTGTGCGCGATGCGGAAGAGCCAGGCCGAGAACGGTGCCGCTCGGAAGCGGAACTTGCCGATCGACTCGAGCATCTTGAGGAAGGTCTGCGTCGTCAGATCCTCCGCGTCGTGGCGATTGCCGACGCTCATGTGCAAGTAGCTGTAGATGCGGTCGAAGTGGATGAGGTACAGCTCTTCGAGCGCGTCGCGGTCTCCCTGCTGGCCGCGCTCGACGAGGCGGCGGATCTGGTCGCGATCCGGCGAGGCCGGCCTGGTCGCCGTCTGGCTGTCGTTCGCGGAGGACATCAAAACCTGGATGCCCGGGTCACGAGACCCCGAACCCCACCTTTGGGTCGCGGCGGAAGCGGCGCAGGTAGACGACCCGGCGCAGGGCGACGATGTATTTCGCGTCCTCGGCGTCGAGCGTCACCGAGCCGTCCTGGCCGATCCCGTTCGCGAGCTCGTCGGCGGACTCCGCGCTGACGAGCATGCTCAGCGACTGACCGCCGTCGAACCCGATCTCGATCCGCACCTGCTCAGCCATGTGCCACCACCTCCGCGAGAACGCCGTGGACGGAATCAGGATGGACGAACGCGACCTGCAAGCCGAACATGCCCGCGCGCGGCTCGTCGTCGACGAGCTCCGCGCCGTCGCGCCTCAGCGCCTCGAGCGTCGCGCGGATGTCCTCGACCTCGAACGCGACGTGGTGCATCCCAGGGCCGCGCGAGGCGAGGAAGCGACCGACCGGCGAGTCGTCCTCGAGCGGCGAAAGCAGTTCCACACGCCCGTCGCCGACGCGGACGGCAACCGCTTCGACGCCCTGGTCGGCCATCGTCGCGCGGTGCTCCAGCTCCGCGCCGAACAGCCGCTCGTACGTCCCCAGCGCCTCGTCCAGGTCCTGGACCGCAACGCCGAGGTGATGGATGCCGCGCGCTTCCACACGCCGATGGTAGTCGCGTCAGTCGGCGGAAAGCGGAATGACGCTCGCGACGCCGACGAGGTCGCTCGAATGCGACTCGGCAGGGACCTCGCCCAGGAGCGCGTCGATCTCGTCGCGCACGAGCGTCTCCTTCTCGAGCAACGCGCCGGCGACGCGGTCGAGCGAGGCGCGGTGCTTCGTCAGCAGGCGCACGGCCTCGGCGAAGGCGTGATCGGTGAGGAGCGCCTGCTCGCTGTCGCGGAGGCGCTTCGTCTCCTCCGACAGCGCGTAGTTGTCGGCGCGCATCGTCCGCGACGTGACGACCTCGGACATCCCGTACTCGAAGACCATCGAGCGTGCGAGCTCCGTGACTTTCTCGAGGTCGTTCGCGGCGCCGTTCGTCACGCGGCCGAACACGACCTGCTCGGCCGCACGCCCCGCGAGGTAGACCTTCATCAGGTCGACGAGCTCTTCCTTCGTGTGCAGGTACCGGTCCTCGGCGGGGAGGTTGAGCGTGTACCCGAGCGCCTGGCCGCGCGCGACGATCGTCACCTTCTGCACGGGGAGCAAGTCGCCGGTCAGATGGGATGCAAGCGCGTGGCCGGCCTCGTGATACGCGAGGATCCGCTTCTCCTTCTCGGTGACGACGCGCCGCTGCTGCAAGCCGGCGACGATGCGCTCCATGGCGGCGTCGAACTCGGCGTGGCGGAGGTACTGCAATTCCTTGCGACCCGCGAAGATGGCCGCCTCGTTGCAGATGTTCGCGAGGTCGGCGCCGGTTAGCCCGGCGGTCTGCCGCGCGACCAGGTGCAGGTCGACGTCCGCCGCGAGTGGTTTGCCGCGCGTGTGCACGCCGAGGATCGCCACGCGACCCCTGAGATCCGGCGGCGAGATCAGGATCTGCCGGTCGAAGCGGCCGGGGCGGAGCAGCGCGGGGTCGAGGTCCTGCAGGCG
>JBJMJE010000320.1:0-5718 GCA_045806505.1 Gaiellaceae bacterium | reverse complement strand
CGCCGTGGACTCGCGATCGCGGTTCGAGTAGACGAGGGTGACGCGATGCGGCAGCCCGTCCTCCGTGATGTACAGGAGCATCGAGCGAAAGACGGTGATGCCGATGCCGCCCGCGATGAACACGAACGGCTGATCCGTCTCGCTCGGCAGGAGGAAGTTGCCCTTCGGCTGCTCGACGTCGACCTCGGTGCCGACCGGAAGCTCGGCGAGCGACCGCTTGAACGCGGAGTCGCGCAGGCGCGTGCAGAGGCCGAGCACGCCGCGCTCGTTCGGCGACGTCACGACCGAGATGTGCCGGCGCGGCCCTTTCTCGTCGTCGTACGGCGGGTCGAGCAGCGTGACCCAGAAGTACTGCCCGGCGGTGAAGTCGACCTCCTCGCCGAGCAGATCGAAGGTGACGAGCAGCGTCCCCTTCGCAACCTCGCGCTTCTCCTTGATCTTCGCCCGCATCGGTCGGAGCTTAGAACTACCGCGCTCACGGGCGCGTGGATTGCCGGCGTTGGCTAATAGACCGGGCGATCGACCTCGAGGATCGCCGCCTCGAGACAGCTGACCAGATCGTCGGCGACGCACTTCGCGTACGCCGGCGTCTGGGCCCAGACCCGTAGCTGCTGTCCGCCGCTCGTGATCGCAGTGCGCTTCTCGAATTCCGCGACGTAGCGGCCGGCATGTCGGTCGAACCACGCCGTGATGCGAATCTCCCGGCTGTCGCGCGTGTCGACGCGGAGGATGTTCGGTCCCGCTTGATGAATCGCGACGACCCTGTCGAGCCCTGACAGTTCGTCCCAATCGACGAAAGACTGATGGGTGCCGAGATCGCTCCGGGGGTCGGGGGAGCTCATCCGTTCCGCGAGTCCTACCCACTACTCGAAATGTCTAACGCGGATTTGGCTTGCGGTGGAAGAGGCGTTAGGGTCTCCGGGTCGTCAGGTCTATCTAGGAGGGGATATGTTCGACCACACGCGGCCGCGCAAGCGGGCGCTCTGGTTCTCCATTGCCACGTTCGCGGTGCTGATGCTCACGGCGCTCGCACTTCCGGCCGCGGGCCGCGCGATCGTCAACATCGAGGGACTCACACCGGAAGCTCTGCCCGATTTCGACTCGCGCGTCTCGGTCGCGCCGTCCGCGGATCAGCTGGCGGCGGCGAGCGCACTCGGCGCGGACGTCAGCTGGAACCGCTTCGGCGTGGCGTCTTCCGTCAGCAATAGCGGCAACTACGTGACCAGGGGCCTTCAGGCGCCGGACGCCGTGTCGGCCGCACGCCAGTGGCTCGCCGCGAACAAAACGCTCTTCGGGCTCGATTCCGTCAACAGTCTCGCCGTGGCGACATCAGAGCCGTTCGTCGGAACCACGAACGACTACGCGGTCGTGTTCAAGCAGGTGGCGGACGGCGTCGCGTCGACCGACGGCGTCGCGACCGTTGCGCTGGTCGGCTCGAAGGCAGACGGCTGGAACGTCACCTACGCCTCCTCGAGCCTGACCGGAGGAAGCACCGACGCCACGGGCGACGTCGAGCTCGGGCCCGCCGAAGCGTGGACGCAGGCCGCGAACGAGGTGGGTGTGGACGCCTCGGTTCTCGACATCGCGGCGCAGAGCACGAAGGCGGGCACGACGACGCTCACCGTGCAAGGAATTTCGCAGGCGCAGCATGTCAAGAAGGCCGTCTTCGCGACCCCGCACCACGGCGCCCGGGCCGCGTACGAGGCGAACGTGACGACGAACGCCGGCGGCGACCTGCAGAGCTACCAGGTCGTCGTCGATGCACAGACCGGCGATGTCCTCTACCGCCAGAGCCAGGTCGACTACTTCTCCGACAACCCGACCTGGTTGGCGCCACGGAACGGAATGGCGTACAACAACCTCAACGCTTTCCCGTGGAACTATCCGACCACGGACATCCGCGAAGTGCACTGCTGGACCGCCACCGCGGGATGCACCGTGGCCGTGGGCGACAACCCGGCGACCACCGCCTATCCGTTCGGCGTGGCGTCGAAGCAGCCGTGGGACGTGCAGGCCACCGTCGCGGGCTTCACCGGAACGGCAAACACGACGTGGGGCAACAACGTCGACGACGCACGGGTGTGGAGCAACGCGCTCGACCCGCACGGGGCCGCCAATTACGGCAACCCGGCGCTCACTCGAGCGACCAGCGCCACCCGTGACTACCAGCCGGCGTTCACGGACGCCTGGTACACGTCGGGCTGCAACCCGAACAACGTCAATGCCGCGATCAACCCGCTCGGCAATGACATCGAGGCGTCGACCGTTTCTCTCTTCGTCGGCCACAACGTCATGCACGACTGGGCGTACTACCTCGGCTTCGACGAGGGGCACTGGAACGCGCAGCAGTACAACAACGGCGTCACGACGAACGACACGACGCCGACGCCGGGCGGACCGACGATCGCGGCGCCGCTCGCCAACGACGGGCTGCTCGGAAACGCCCAGTCCGGCGCTGCAACCGGCAGCCGCGACAACGCGAACATGAACACCGGCGCCGACGGTCTGCACCCGACGACGAACCAGTTCGTCTGGCAGCCGCTCGCCGGCGCGTTCTACGCACCGTGCGTGGACGGCGCGTACGACTTCGGTGTCTTCGGCCACGAGTTCGGCCACCTGATCGAGAACCGCATGATCGGCAAGGGCGTCGGCGCCCGGCAGGGAACGCACGCCGGCTCGATGGGCGAGGCGTTCGGCGACTTCGACGCGCTGGCGGCCTTCAACGAGCTGCACCTGCCGGTTCCGCCGGGCGCGGACCGCTACACCGAGGGCGCGTACGCAACCGGCAACGGCTACAACGGCATCCGCGACTTCCTCGCGGGCCGGCCGATGGGCGGCGAGTTCCCGGAGCCGGGCAAGAACCCCGACACCGACCCGCTGAACTACGGCAACTTCGGGTTCGACATCGTCGGCACCGAGGTTCATGCCGACGGCGAGATCTGGGTCGCGATCCAGATGGACCTCCGTGACCTGTTCCTCGCGCGCAACCCGTCACCGGGAGCGGCTACGGACATCGCCTGTGCCCACGGCCAGATCAACCCGACCGGGTGCCCGGGCGACCGGCAGTGGATCCAGGACTACTACGACGCGATGGTCCTCATGCCGCGCAACACGACGATGATCCAGGCGCGGGACGCGATGCTCGCCGCTGACCTCGCCCGCTTCGGAGGAGCGAACCAGGATCTGCTCTGGGAGGGCTTCGCCCTGCGGGGCTTCGGCCTCCATCAGAGCACCGTCAGCAACGCCGACGCGAATCCGGTGCCGGACTTCTCGACGCCGCCGGCAACTGGGCCGGGCAACTCGGTGCAGCTGCCGAGCAACGCGACGCTGAACTTCTTTGCAGACGCGGGTGACGGAAACGGAGCCGTGCCGGTCAACGCGAAGATCTTCGTCGGCGACTACGAGGCGCGTTCGACTCAGATCGCCGACACGAATGCGGCCACCATCGCCACCGGGACGGATGCCACCGGCAATCTCGACAACACGGCCCAGTTCGTGCCGACCGCGCCGGGATCCAACTCGATGCTGCCCAACGGGTCGCTCAGAGCACGCTGGTCGAACTACAACTTCGTCGCGGTGGCGCCGGGCTACGGTCACCTCCGCTTCAGGGTGCAGGACCTGAAGGCAGGCGAGGTTCGCGACATCACGCTCCACATGCCGACGAATTACGCGTCGGCCGCACAGGGAGCGACGGTTACGACCGACGCCCCGGCTACAGGGACGAGCGTCACCCCGGGGAACCTGATCGACGACGCCGAGGCGACGAGCAACACGCAGAGCTGCACGCCGACCGCCACCTGCCT
Source organism: Gaiellaceae bacterium (assembly GCA_045806505.1). Taxonomy (GTDB): domain Bacteria; phylum Actinomycetota; class Thermoleophilia; order Gaiellales; family Gaiellaceae; genus DASVFB01. The sequence goes on along the minus strand of JBJMJE010000320.1, from coordinate 1,915 downwards.
CGTGCCGGTCAACGGTCGCTGGGTCGTGATCAAGCTCGGGGCGAACGCCCCGGTCAAGGTCGACCGGCTCGGCGTTTCGGCGATGTTCAGCAGCCGCTTCGTGGGGCTCCGTTCGTTCGACGCGTACTCCTGCAACCAGGGGACGAGCAGCGCCAACCCGACGTGCGACGGTTCGATCGACGCCGGCTGGGCGAAGATCATCACGGGCCGGCCCGATTCGTTCCCGGGCGTCAACCCGAGGCCGGGGACGCAGGACGAGAGCCTGCGCTACTTCAACGCCAAGCCGCTGTCGCAAGCGGCGACGCATGTGAAGTTCGTGGTGACGAACAACCAGTGCACCGGACAGCCCTCCTACCAGGGCGACCAGGACCTCGATCCCAACAACAATGCCGAATGCCGCACGGGAATCCGGCGCAGCGAGGTTCACACCGCCGAGGTGGAGGTGTTCGCGACCAGGCCAACGATTGACGGAACGCAGGTCTGGGCGAACTAGGTCGAATCGTTACGACGTTCGAATCGTTACGACGTACGGACGGAGGGCCGGGAAACCGGCCCTCCGGTTGTTCGAGGGTTCAAACGCCACGAACGGGTAGAAAGCAAAGGCATGAAACGCATCTCACCGTTTGTCGCCGCTCTGTCGGTCGCGTGCATCGTCGCCGTGGCCGCGTCGTCGGCGGTGCCGCCCCCGATGACGCAGCGGAGCACGGGAAAGACGTTCCGGCTCGCCAAGGGCGCCACGATGACGCTTCGGCTCTCGAACCGCTGGCGTTGGAGCGACCCGAGCGTGAGCACGAAGGCCGTCGTGTTGACGCCTGTCGCGTACCTGATCGATCCTGGCTTCCAGGAGTGGCGGATCGACGCGCGGAAGCGCGGCGAAGCCACGATCCGTTCGGTCGGCAAGCCGAACTGCTCGACGTGTGCGCTTGCGACGCGCAGCTTCCGCGTCACGGTCGTCGTCGGCTAGCTCAGAGCTTCGGCATCAGCTCGCGCCGCGCGAACTCCGCGAACTCGTCCTGGTTCTCGCCGATCTGGTGGATGTACACGTGCGTGAAGCCGGCGTCGTCGTACTTGCGGATCATCTCCAGGTAACGCTCGGGGTCCGGCCCGCACGGCGTCGCCTCGGCGACGTCCTCCTCCTCGACCATCTCGGCCGCGGCCTCGAAGTCGGACGGGGTTGCGAGCTCCTGTCCGAGCGGCCCCTTCAGCGCGAGGTTCGGCCACAGCTTCGTCGCGCGCTCGAGCGCCGCCTTCTCGTCGGCGTCGTACGCGCAGTGCATCATCCCGAGCTTCGGCTTTCCGTCACCGCCCGCCTCGGCGAACTTCTCCACGAATTCCTTCTCCGGCGCCGTCGAGATGAAGCCGTCGCCGAGGCGACCCGCGAGCTCGGCCGCCTTCGGCGCGGCCGCGGCGACGTAGATCTCGGGCGCCTCGTCCGGGAGCGTGTACACGCGCGCGTGGTCGACCGTGTAGTGCTTACCGCGATGCGTCTGCTCGCCGCCCTGCCAGAGAAGGCGCATCACCTCGATCGCCTCCTCCATCATCTCGAGCCGCTCGTCGGGGAGCGGCCAGCGCGCGCCGGTGATGTGCTCGTTGAGGTTCTCGCCGCTCCCGACGCCGAGGAAGAAGCGGCCCGGCATCATCGCCGCGACGGTCGCCACCGCCTGCGCGACGATCGCCGGGTGGATGCGGATCATCGGGCACGTGACGCCCGTGCCGACGCGAATCTTCTCCGTCGCCTGCGCGATCCCGCCGAGCGTCGACCACACGAACGGGCTGTGCCCCTGGGCGTCGACCCACGGATGGAAATGATCGGAGATGAGGGCGTAGGTAAATCCGGCCTCCTCTGCCAATTGCGCGTGCCGGACGATGTCATTGGGAAGGTGCTCCTCGCTGGAAATGGCGTACCCGATTTCGA
>JBJMJE010000319.1:0-9119 GCA_045806505.1 Gaiellaceae bacterium | reverse complement strand
TCGAACAGGTAGAAACCGAGGCCGAACTCGCCGAAGTCGAGCGGCGGACCTCCGCAGGGACTCCAGGTCCTCTCCTCTTAGGAGACGCGAGGCATCGCCGCCGAGGCAAGAGCCACTGTTCACGGCTTGCCGGTGTGCCGCTCGCTGATCCTGAGCCAGAACGACTTGCGGCTCGTGCTCGTCACACCCGCCGCATCGGTGTACCGGGAAATGGCGGTGCCACGACCCACTACGCTTCTCGACCGCCTTGAAGCGGTTGATCACGACGCGGGTCGAGAGGGTGCCCGCTACGTTGCTGCTGGTCGCCGCAGGGCTGGTCGAGCGTGCGTCCGCCGCGCGAGCCGTCGTACCTCTGGCTCTTATTCTCTACGGGTCGTAGTGATGTGCGGCGCAGTAGGAGTCGCGTTCGGCTCGGGCTGAGGAGAGCGGTGGATACTGCGTGGCAAGTTTGATCGCGGTCGCCGTCGTTGCCGCGTTCCTCTCGATCTGCGTCGCGATGAGGTCGCGGGCGCCAGCCGTCGGCGCCGCGGCGAGCGCTTCGGCGTTCCGCCACGCGGCCTCGCGCCAGGCGACCAGGAGCTGGAAGACGGTGAAGTCGTCGACGGGCCCAGGGAGGTTGTTGTCGTCGATCGTGGGGTCGAAGCGGCGTGCAATCTCGGCGACGACATCGTCTGTGACGCGGTTGAGGATCTCGTCGACGCGGTCGTGATCTGGTTTTCGGCTCGATCCGTTCGGAGCGACGAGGCCGATGCGGTAGAGGACGAAGGGGAGGTCGCGCTGTACGTGCGCGTTGATGCCGAGCAGCAAGTCGCCGATCGCGGAGACCTGATGGTTACGTGCCGCATCGAACGCGATCCGCCACGCAGGCGGAACGTCTGCTGTCTGCCCGTTTGCCCATGCGTCGTAGGCGGCGAAGTAGTAGTGCGCGAAGATGCCGTCCTCGTAGTTGACGAACGGGGTGTCGTCGAAGAACGGGGCGTCGATCGTGCGCCGGTATTCCTCGGTGACGCGAAGGTAGACGAGGGCGAAGATCGCGTTGTGGTCGCACGCCGACGCGAGCGGGTCGAAGCGCTTCTTCATCTCGCGGATTGTCTTGTCGACGCACTGGGTCCGGCCCGCTGCGCAATCGTCGGTGCTCGTCACGTCGTACGGGATCGTGAGCGCGGGTAGCAATGCTGTCCAGCCGACGAACGGTGGATCGTCCGCAACAGCAGCGGCCGGCCAGGCGCATGCGACGCAAGCGACGATCACCCAGAGGCCGACCTTCATGTTCACCTGAACGTAAACGCGTCCACGTCGCTGCGAGTTTCGCTTCGGCGCGAATGGGCGATAGGTCCGGCGTCTGCGGAATGCAATCGGCCGCAACACACAACACTGTTGACGCGGGGCTTGCTCTTGCGGGCGCCAGCTACGCCGATGACGAACGCGCTTCTTTTGGAGCCGTAACGCAGGCCGTGGATGCGCTGGGCGCTGACCCCGGCCTCGTCCTGATCTTTCCCACGGGGACCGTCGATCCGGCGGATGCAGCGGGACAGGCGCAGGCCGCCGCCGGCGACGCGCACGTCGTCGGGATGACTGGGACGGGTGCGATCACCGCCGACGGTGCAATCACCACCGGCTGCTCTGCAATCGCGTTCAGCCGCTCGCTGTCGGTCGGCGTCGGCGTCGGCACCGCGATCGAGCCGCGGGCGCGAGGACGCGAGGCTGCCGAGGGAGCTTTCGGCGTCGTCGATACCGAGCGCGGCTATCCCGTGCTGCTGTTGTTCGTCGATTCCGATGCGGGAGACCAGGCTGAGGTCGTTGCCGGCGCGTACGAGATCGCCGGCGGCCGCGTCCCGCTCGCGGGAGGAGCCGCTGGCGGGGTGGTGAGAGCGCAGATCGCGGGCGGCAGGGCGTTCTCCTCCAGCGTCGTCGCGGTTGCGATCGTCGCAAGCGCTCCCGTCGGTGTGGGGATGGCTCACGGCTGTGTACCGCGCGGCAGACCCTCGATCGTGACGCGCTCGAAGGGGCCGACGGTGCTCGAACTCGACGGCCGCCCCGCCGAGACCGTCTACCTGGAGAAGCTCGGACTGGCGGGCGTCGAGTTGAGCGAGGCGGACTTCGATGCGCTGGCAATGAACCATCCGCTTGCCGAGCCGGAACTGCGTGGCAACGTCGAGCCGCACTACGTGCGCACTCGTGCGCCCGGCGGCGGTCTCGTCTGCGCGACCAGCATCGAGCGGAACACCGCGGTCGACTTCTGCGACCAGACTCCCGAAGCGATCGTGGAGAGCGCGCACTCCGCCGTCGCCGATGCCCTCCAGCAGCTTCCGAGACCGGCCGCGGCCGCCGTGGTCTTCGACTGCGCTGCACGGACTCCCCGGTTCGGAAATGGGCTCGAGGTGCCGGAGATCGAGTCGCTCATCTCGGCATTCGGAATGCCTTCCCCCTGCCTCGCTGGGGTCTACACCCGCGGCGAGATAGGGAGGGCGCGAGGCGCCAAGGGAGCCCGCAACTATGGCCTCGTCGTTGTTGCCTTCAGCGCCGACGCTTGACGGCCGAGACGAGCTGCTTCGGCGGTTCGTCGAGGCATCGCTTCGAGCACGGATCGTCACGATCGTCAACCGCGCTGACTCCGAACGGGAGCTCGGGGCGCTGATCACGGCGGAGTTGTGCGAGGCGTTCGAAGCAGAGATCGCCTTCGTTCTCGCACAAGGCGAAGACGGAGCGTGCGATCTCGTCGGCACGTACGGGATCCAGCCGGGCGAAGTTTTCGATCTGTTCGACGACGAGCTGTGTGGTGATTTGTTCCGGGCCACCGAGCCCGAGCTGCATAGCGGGCACGAGCTGGTCGGCCTCGATGCCCGTCATCTCGTTGTCGTCCCGTGCGGCTCTGCGACAGGGCTCATCGGCGTCGCACGGCTCCACGACGCGCGCTTCGACGAGGCAGAGGTCGCCCTCCTCCAGGCGATCGCGGAAAGCGTGCGGCATGCACTCGAACGCATACGCCTCGCCGCGGAGCGCGACCGGCTCTATCGCGAGGCGGAAGAGCGCGGGCAGGCCGCCCGCGTCCTGGGCTCGGTAGCGGACGGTGTCTTCCTCGTCGACGCGGCAGGGACGATTCGGCTCTGGAACCGGGCCGCCGAAACGATCACTCGGCTTCCTGCTGACGAGATCCTCGGGCGCCCAGCAACGGACGTGATTCCGGGCTGGGCGACCCTGGCCGACCTGATTGTGGTCTCGAGTACGCCTGCTGAATCCGGTGGGCGGGCGACAAGCGTGCCGGTCGAAATCAATGGGCGCGAAATCTGGCTCTCGATCGCCGGCGTCGGTTTCGACGACGGCACCGTCTACGCATTTCGAGACCTCACCGAGGAGCGCCATCTGGAGCAGCTGAAGACCGACTTCATCGCCCCCGTCTCGCACGAGCTGCGTACTCCGATTGCCGCCGTGCACGGCGCGGCAAAGACACTCGAGCGTCGGGACATCGTGCTGACGGAGGAGTCGCGCTCCGATCTGCTCGCGATCATCTCGGAGCAGTCCGAGCGCCTCGTCGCGATCGTGAACGACATCCTCCTTGCGAGCCAGGTGGATGATCACCGGCTCACACTCACCACCGAGCGAGTAGACGTCGCCGAGCTCGCACGCCGCGCCATCGCCGCAGCACGGGCGCACGCTCCCAAGCGGCTCACGCTCGAAGTCCTCGCGCCACCGGCGGTTCCCGCCGTTGCAGCCGACGCCGACAAGCTGGCGCAAGTGTTCGCCAACCTCGTCGCAAATGCAGTGAAATACTCGCCGGAAGGCGGGCGGATCGAGCTTCGCCTCGAGCCGCGAGAGACCGACGTCTGCATCACCGTCTCCGACGAAGGCCTCGGTATCCCCGAAACCGAGCTCGACCGAATCTTCGACAAGTTCTACCGCGTCGATCCGAACATGGCTCGCGGCGTCAGCGGGAGCGGCCTCGGCCTCTACATCTGCCGGGAGCTGGTGCGGCGCATGGGCGGGAGCATCGCCGTTGAATCGGAAGTCGGCACGGGATCCAAGTTCTTCGTCGTCTTGCCGCTGGCATCACCCGCACGGACTTCCTGACCGAGACGGCGGGCCGGCCGCGCCCGCGGGTTCAGCTTCGTCGCGTTCGGGCCGAATGGGATCGAGGATTCGAACTCTCGGGTGCAGAAATCCGACGGGCTCGTTCGCGCACGCCAGGGCGCTCCTGCCGGTCGTTCACGTTCGGAGGCTGCCTCGCTCAGCAGCCCAGATTAGAGGCGCGTTCGGTTCCTCGAAACCCACGCGTTTGTAGAACTCGAAGCTAGCGTCGTTCGGCCAGACAAAGACCAGCTCGACATCGGCTTTCCGCGCAGCCTCCTGAGCGCGCCGGATCACCTGCGCGGCGATGCCCTGTCCGCGAAAGTCGGGACGTGTGTAGACGTTCGTGAGGTAGGCGATCCGTGTGTTCTCGCGGAGGGGATGCGGCACTTTGTCAATCAGTGCGACGAACGCGTGCGAGACGATCCGGCCGCCGATCTCTGCGACCCAGATGTGCCATCCGCCGCTGCTGATCGTCTCGCTTAAGAAGGTGCGGCACTCATCGTCGAACCCGGGACGAGCGATCGCAGCCGCGGGTTCGAAGATGAACTCTCGCCGCATCTCGACGAGTTGTTCGATGTCGTCGTCATGCGCAGGCCGGACCGTCGGCTCGGTCATCGTGACCACGAGCTTAAGCCAGCTTCGAAGCGTGCCTGCTCCGGGGTCGTTCGGCATCATGGCCCAGGGGCTGCACACCCGCCCGAAGCTCGGGGAGACGCGGGGGGTTGGTTGGCGAGTCGCCCGGCTCTGCGCAGGTCGTTCAGGCGCTCTAGGTCTTGTTCTCCATTGAGCTCGCGAGCCGCCGCGGGCATCTGGCCGGGATCACGACCCCGGAGGACTGCTGTGTAAGCCAGCAGGCGCGCAACCTGCTCCATGCAGCTCGAGGACGATGGCGCCCGGCCGCGATTCCTGGTCCTTGATCGCGCCGGCAAATTCACGCGTGAGTTCGATGAGGTCTTCCGCTCGGGGCGTTTGTGTGATCAAAGCATCGGTCGGGGCGCCGAAGGCGCGGGCGCATGCCGAGCGTTGGGTCGGAGCGTCCGCACGCGACGGCGCGGGATCTATCGCGCCGGCAGCACCTATGTCGTGCTTGTCGTGGACGAGGACCGCGTGAACCGCCCGAAGGTCGCGACGTCGCTCGCCGAGGCGCTCGAGCTGCGCGAGACGCTGAAGGCCACTCGACGCCGCCGCGGCGATCCCCACGACCGTCACGACCCGTCCTCACCAGGCTGGGGTAGTGGAACCGGCGCTGCTTGAGGAGCTCGCAGGCGTCCGCGGTCAGCCGCACCGGATCCGGACAGGGGAGGCAAGCGGACGTCCGGGCGGCGCCGAATCTGCGACGAGTCGCGCTTTTATGCCGTCCGGCCGGAGTCGCTTGATGATCCTTAGCCTGCCGGTGCGCGGCCAATTGCGCTGGCGCGCGGCGCCGCCTCGACGCGACGCGGCGCTGAGGCGCGCCGCGTCGCGCTGCGGGACTCACACGTTCGCGAGTTCCTTCACCTGCGTGAGCCGGAAGGAGTTGCCCGAGGGATCGCGGAACCCAGAGTCGATACCGTACGGCCGCTCCTCGGGCGTCTCGGTGAACTCGACGCCTCGGCCCTTCAGCTCCTCGTAGGACGCCCGGCAATCGTCGGTGGTCAGGAAGACGGTGCCGGCGAAACCCTTCGCCATCAATGCACGTACCTGGTCGGCCGTCTCCGGATCCATCACCGGCGGACCGGGGATAGCCATCAGGACGATCGCGACGTCGTCCTGGCCCGGCGGCGCGACGGTCAGCCAGCGGAAGTCGCCGTACTCCGGGACCGTGACGTCAGCGCGCACCTCCATGCCGAGCTTCTGCGTGTAGAAGGCCAGCGCCTCGTCCTGGTCGTGCACCCACACCTGTGCGGTGGAGATCTTGATCATCGTGCCCTCCTCTAGTTGACGGAACGGCGGTCATGCTTGCTGGGGGCCATGCCGTTGTCTTCTCGAAACGTGCGGTGTTGCGGACGCGCGTACGCCTTCACGACGCACGCGGGAACGAGCGCGCTCGCCGCGGCCGGCGGAAAGGCCGCGCGATAGGCGGTGGGCGAGATGCCGTACGTGCGGCTGAAGCTGGACGTGAATGAGCCGACACTGTGCAACCCGACTGCGAAGCAGATCTCGGTGACGGAGCGGTCCGTCGCCCGCAACAGCGACGCGGCGCGCTCGAGACGGCGCGTCAGGAGGTACGCGTGCGGCGACTCGCCGAACTCACGCCGGAACTCGCGACTAAAGTGCGCACGCGAGAGCCGCGCCGCTCGAGCGAGATCGGCGACCGTCAGCGGCTCGAAATAGCGTGCGTCCGCGAGGTCCTTCGCGCGGAGCAGATGTCGTGCAGGCGGGACGAAAGCCGCGGACCTCATCGTGCGACGACGCGCCGGTAGCGCCAGGCGGAGAACGGAACGAAGTCGACGCCGAGTTCGGCACCATGGAGTGGGTCGACGGCGCCGTAGCTCCTGTGCTTGCGGCTGGACTCGACGGTCAGGTCTAACGGCACCGATGCCTACGCTAGCGGTCGCTCATCCGGCCCCACCTTGCTCCGTCGTTGGCGGACGCTGGCCCAGCCGACGCCGTCGTCTCCTGAGCCCCCAGCGAGGAGGCCTAGACTCGGATTGTCGTGGACACCCAATGCGTCAAGATCCGGCTGAAGCCAGACTCGATCGAGCGGGTGCGTGAGTGGGCGAGCGAACTGCGCGAAAGGCGCGACGAGGTGTTGGCGACGCTTCGCGACGAGGGCGTCTTGGTCGAGTCTGTCTTCCTCGACTCGACCGCCGACGGCGAGTTCCTCATCTACTACGTGAAGGCCAAGAGCATGGAGGCCGCGCGGGAGGCCGTACAGCGGTCGACGCATCCGATCGATACGTACCACCAGCAGTTCAAGACAGACACCTGGGAAGCCCGAACGCTCTTAGAACTCCTGATCGACTTCGAGAATTTCAGCTAACCGCCTCGGGGACGTTCGGGAGCACTGCCGCAGCCGAGAAGCTCTGGCGCCGCTGCGCGAGGCTGCTCGTCGCCTGGTAAGAACGGAAGGTGGCCAACGAGCCGGTCTGCGGCGTCTGAGCTGGCTCTCGAAACGAGTCGATTCAGGGGTGATTCGTTCGCCAGTTATTCGCCAGTGAGCCTTCACGACAGTGGATTTCTACGGAGTGGGGTGGACGCCGGTGGATTGGAGAGTCCGGTTCGCGAAACCGCCGCAACGGTAGGAGCGGTGCGCCGTTGCGAGGCGCACCGCCTTGTCGAGCGGAGAGGGAGGGATTTGAACCCTCGTCGGACCTAACGGCCCGAAACGGTTTTCGGGACCGACACAAACAACCCGATTTGCAGGCGTTTTCGTTCTCGTGCGCCAGTCTATCCGCCAGTGAGCGATTGATCGCGTCGCACGCGTTTACCAGCCGGACGACAGCTTTCTGGAGCGATGGTCCGAGGGCTCTGAGCTCGTGCGCGCGCTGAATTTTGATCGCGCCCGCATCCTGGATGGGCGGGCGCGCGTCGCGGCGCCCGCCCATTCTTCGTTACGTCAGTGGCCGTGCGCCGCGGCGACGAGGTCGGGCAGGAGCCTGGCCGCGTTTGGCGTGCCGAGTCCGGTGACGGGGTCCCAGCCGCGGGTGGCGGGATAGCCGGGGACCGGGGTCGGCGGGTCGACGGTGTCGGTGTTGTTGCCCGTGGTCACGTCGAAGAAGTCGGCGGCGTACCGGGCGGGATCGGCGCCGATCCGGTAGAGGGCGGGGTTGATCAGGCCGAGGCCGCCGCCGTTGATCTGATCGGCGATCGCGACGAGGCCGGCCCACTGCGGCGTCGACAGCGACGTGCCGCCGATGTCCCACCAGCCGGTGGTCGTGTCGTCGATGTTCGAGTCGTCGCCGTCCGGCGGAAGCGACAGGTACACGAGCGCCCCGGTTCCGGCGCTCGCCTGGTAGGCGACGTCGGGGACACCGCGCATGCTGCCGATCGGCGTCGAGCCTGCGGGCAAGGTGTTCTGGTAGTCGGGCTTCGCGAACACGTGGCTGAAGCCGCCGCCCGAGAACGTCCAACCGACCTCGGTCTCGTTCGGGAACGTGTTGCAGCGTGAGGCGCGGGTCGTTCCGTTCGTCCGCGGCTGTAGCGCTGTCGCGAACGGGTCGGTGCAGAGGTACGTGCCGCCGACGCTGGTGACGAGCGGGTCTGACGCCGGCCAGCCGACGACCGGGAACGGGAAGTAGGCGCCGCCCTTTGCGACCGGCGGCTTCTTCGAACCTGCCGAGCCGTCGTCGCCGGACGAGGCGAGCACCGTCACGCCCTTCGCCTTGGCGGCCGTGAACGCGTCGCGCAGGTTCAGGAGCGACTGCGTGCTGGCGAACGCGTCTTCGGCCGTGCCGAAGCTCTGGGAGATCACGTCCACGAGTCCGTTGTCGATCAGGAACTTCTCGGCCTTCATCATGTTCGGCAGGCCTTGCACGCCGAGCGTCTCGGCGCCGGTCGACGCGACGAGGACGATGTTCGCGCCCGGCGCGATGGCGTGTGCCATCTCGACGTCGAGTGCGACCTCGAGGGCCCAGAGTGTCTTGTCCTCCTGACCCGTGCCGTTGCCCGACGGCGCTTTCGTCGCCGGTGCGCCGTTCGCATGGAAGACCGTGAATTTCGGCATCCCCGGCGTGCACTTCACTCCCTCTTCGCCGCACATCGGCGGCAGACCGAACGCCTGGTCGAATACGTGCAGATCGTGGGCCATGGTGTCGCTGCCCCACGAGTCGACGACCGCGATCGTCATTCCCGCGCCGGTCAGACCGGCCGCGTGCAGCTGGCCGATGTTGTAGGCCGAGTACAGCGCCTGCGGCGTGAAGCAGGTACGCCCGACGGCGGTGCACTGTGCCTCGGTCGGCGGTGTCGTACCCGCTGAGATGCGTTGTACGTCCGTGATCGCGGGTCGCAACACGGGCGCTGCGGTCGCTCCACCGGTATTCGTCAGCGCGGCAGCGGCAATTGCCGCCGCTCCGAGAGCACCCGCGAGGCTGGCAAGCAGCAGCGTTCGCTTCATTCGCTCCTCCTGAGTT
>JBJMJE010000318.1:0-11081 GCA_045806505.1 Gaiellaceae bacterium | reverse complement strand
GCGACGTTGCGCCACTGCCCGAATCGTTCTCCCACGTCCCGTACCTCCGTCTCGTCGAGATCTCTGCCCGAACCGTAGAAGAAGGAGACGGCCTTGCGCACGCCGAGGTCGCCGGCGGGCCATCCGGCGGGTCGCGCGAGCGCCCGTGCGAGGAACCAATCCGCGCTCCAGCGGCCGAGGCCGCGCTGGGAGGTGATCGCCTCGATCACGTGCTCGTCGGGCAGGTGCGCGAGCGCGTCGAGGTCGAGCGGCCCGCGGGCAAGGCCGATCACGTACTCCGCCTTGCGGGTCGAGAACCCCACCTCTCGAACCTCGGCCTCGGCGGCCCTCCCGATTCTCTCCCTCGTGGGGAACGCCCAGGCCAGCTCGTGCTTCACGCCGAACCGTTCGATCAGCCTCGACCGGACGGCGAATGCGGAGTGCAGGGAGACCTGCTGCGCCGTGATCGAGGTGACGAGCGACTCGAAAGGATCCGGCGCGAGCGGCGGGCGCAGCCCGGCAAGCGACGGCACTACCTCGGCGAGGACGGCCTCGGTCGCGGCGAAGGCTCGAAACGAATCGAGGTCGAACTCGGCCCCGAGCAGCTTGCGCACGACGGGCGCCGTCGCCGCATCGAGCGGCTCGACGTCGACACCGCCGTCCCCTTCGGCGATCCGCACCTCGCGTCCACCGACCGCGCGCCAGAGCGCGCCATCCTCCCACACGTTCGCCGAATCGCGGCCCCAGTTGCGAAAACGCGCCGTCGAAAGCTCGAAGTCGTACGGCTGCGCAAGCTGGAGAAGCGCCATTTCAATCGGCGACGGTACCGGCTAGGCTCGGCCGAGATCCCAACGGGAGAGAGGACACCCGATGAAGAGAATCGCAGCACTCGCATTCGCCGCGGCGGCCCTCGCCGGTCCCGCGGCACAAGCGCATGCGGCAACAAACGCGGGACCGACGGCCCGCCAGTTCAGCGCGCTTCAGAAGCAGGTGAAGGCGCTGCAGGCCCATGTGAAGGCGTTGCAGAAATTTGTGCCGACAAAATGCACCGCAAAGACGTGCTTCAGCGTCCTGGCGCTGTCAAACCTCGCGGCGTTCACGTACGAGGTCGCGATCTGCCAGCAGGCCGCGATCGCGGACGAGTTCCAGGCGACGTGGAAGCAGGTCGACCAACTGGCCGTCGACGTGGGCAGGCCTGCGACGTACTTCGGGCCCCAGACGTCGATCTCGGATGCCGGCGCCTGCACGAGTCTGAAGATCACGCGGCCGGCGACGATTCCGCCGACCGTCTCGATCTTCTCCTCCTTCGTCAGCCTGCTGACGACGTAAGCAGAGAGCCAAGACCTTCCACCGTCGCCGCGTCCGTCCCGATCGCGAACGGCGGTGCGACGAGGAGATCGCCTGCGCGGAGCAGCGTGTTCCGCGCGGCGACCTCCCGCGCGCGCTCGAAGTCGAACTCGGGCGCGTAGTCGGTCTCGACCCACGGGCCGATCGACGTGGCGAAGTCGCGATCCTTGGGAGGATCGAGCGACGGCGCACGCCAGTCGTTCACGAGCGTGAAGCCGGCGATCTTCTCCTCGCCCCCGACGACGGCCGCGACGCAGAAGCGCGACTCCGCGGGTGCCGGCGCGGGCACTTCGTCCTCGGGCCCGAAGATGGAGGCCGTGTTGCCGAACGAGAACGCCGACTCGTCCTCGAAGAAGCGAATCGAATGCGGACGTAGGACGGGCGGCCGCAAGGCGATGCCGCTCAGCGGATACACGTTGTGCTCGCGCGCTTTCCCGCCGCCCGAGAAGAACGCCTCGAGGGTCTGCGCGGCGAACTGGATCACGAGGTCGCCCTGGATCATCCCCGGCCAGCCGCGCTCGAGCGCGAGCTCCCGCGGCGTGAACATGCAGAGGCGCACTACGGCTCGGTGTGGACGATCACGTCGGCGATGCCGGGATGCTCGTTGCGGATCCGCGCCTCGACCTCGCTCGCACGCGTGTGCGCGTCCGCGAGCGAGGCGCCCGGATCGAGGCCGAGCGTGAGGAAAGCGACGAGCCCCTCGGTCGTCTGCAGGAACCGCAGCTCGCGCGGCTCGCGACCGACTTCCTCACGGACGATCCGCCGAACGTCGCCGGCCTCCATGCCACCGTCCTCGACGGCGTGCACGTGCTCGTCCTCGGTCAGCGGCTCGAGGTGCGTCTGCACCGCGGTCACCGAGGGAACGGCGGCGCGAATCGCCCGCTCGACCTGTTCGGCGACGTCGTGCGCCTCTTCGAGCGGCAGGTGGCCCGGAAGCTTCAGGTGGAGCGAAACCTCGACGCCGCCCTCGAGCAGCAGCACGTTGACGTTGTGCACCTCGCGAACGCGACCGACGCTGAGAGCCGCGGCCTGTGCGCGGTCGCGGATGCCCGGCGCCTCCTCCGGCTCGACGTGGACGACGACGTCGCTCCGGGGCAGCGCGCTCTGCACCGCCTCCTCCACCCGGTCGGCCGCCGCGTGGCCCTGACCGACCGCTGCGCCGGCCGGGACCCCGATCACGACGTCGGCGAACTGACGGCCGCCCGCCTCGCGCATGCGCAGGCGTTTGAGGTCGATCAGCGGCGTGATGCCGGCGATCGCCGCGCGCGCGGCCGCCTCGGCCTCGACGGGCACGCGGTCCATGAGTACGTCCACGTTCGTCCGCATCAGGCGCGTCGCCGCCACGAGCACGAGCGCGGCGACGATGAGCGCTGCGATCGAGTCCGCGTGCTGGTAACCGCCCCGGACGAAGAGCAGGCCGACGAGCACGGCGGCGGAGCCGAGCAGGTCGCTGGAGAAGTGCAGCGCATTCGACGCGAGGGCGGCGCTCCTGAGCTCCCGCGACGCGCGCCACGACACGAGCGCCCGGCTCGCGTCGATGAAGATCACGACGACGATGACGGCGATCGCGTACCACGCGGCGTCGACTTGCGTATCGGTGCTGCCCGCGAGCCGCTGGACCGCGCGGAACGCGACGAAGACGCTCGCAAGCACCAGAATGGCGCCCTCCGCGAGCGCGGCCAGGTGCTCCGCCTTCCCGTGGCCGTAGCTGTGTCCCTTGTCCGCCGGCCTCGCCGCGACGCCGACGGCGAAGAAGGTCAAGAGGGCGGCGACGAGATCCGTACCGGAGTGCAGCGCCTCGGACAGGAGGCCGAGGCTGTGCGTCGCGAGACCGGTTGCGAGCTTCATCGCGATCAGCACGACGGCCGCGACCACGGACATCAACGCAGTACGCCGCTGCGGCGTCATGGACGAAGCGTAAGGCGCTGCGCGGGCTACAGGGTGCCGCGGCGCGCCTGTTCGCGCTCGATGGCCTCGAACAAGGCCTTGAAGTTCCCGTCGCCGAAGCCGCGCGCACCGTGGCGCTCGATCACCTCGAAAAAGAGCGTCGGCCGATCCTGTGCGGTCTTGGTGAAGATCTGCAACAGGTAACCGTCGTCGTCGCGGTCGGCGAGGATGCCGAGCCGCCGCAGGTCGCCGTAGTCCTCGTCGATCTCGCCGACGCGGTCCGGCACGTCTTCGTAGTAGGAGTCGGGCGTCATGAGGAACAGCAGGCCGCGCTCCTTCAGCGCCTCGACGGTCTGCACGATGTTGGTCGAAGCGAGCGCGATGTGCTGCACGCCCGGCCCGTGGTTGAACTCGAGGTACTCCTCGATCTGGCTCTTGCGCTTGCCCTCGGCCGGCTCGTTGATCGGGAACTTGATCTTGCCCTGGCCGTCCGTCATGACTTTTGACATCAGCGCCGAGTACTCGGTCGAGATGTCGTCGTCGGAGAAATGGATCATCTCCGTCATCCCGAACGCCCGCTCGTAGAACTCGACCCAGTGCTGCATCCGCCCGAGCTCGACGTTGCCGACGACGTGGTCGATGCCGAGGAGGCCGACGCCTCCGGCGCCGTTCGTCGACGGCTGCTCGACGTAGCCGGGGAGATACGGCCCCGTGTAGTCGGTGCGGTTGACGAACGTGTGGACGACGTCGCCGTACGTGCCGATCGTCGCCAGCTCGACGCGACCGAACTCGTCGTCGACCCAGTGCGGCTCCGCGATGCCGCGCGCTCCACGCTGCACGGTCTGGCGGTACGCCTCCTTCGCGTCCGGCACGCGCAACGCGATGTCCTTCGCGCCGTCGCCGTGCCTGCACGCGAACCGCGTGATCTCCGAGTCCTCGCGCAGTCCACTGGTGACGACGAGACGGATGTCCCCCTGCTCCAGCACGTATGAAGAGCGGTCGCGGACGCCGGTTTCGGGGCCTGCGTACGCGGTGCGCATGAAGCCGAGCGCGTGCTCGTAGTAGAAGGCGGCCTGCTTCGCGTTCCCGACCCACAGCTCGACGTGATCCCAGCCGTCGAGCGGCATGAAGTCTTCGGCCATCGGCCCGGACTCTAGCGCGGCGCCCCCGAAGCATCGACGGTTGCAAGGTTGCGGGACTGCCCATCGACCGCTGCGACGTCCGCGGGCTCGTCCTCGAACCCTCTGCGGAGCGGCACCTCCTTCACGCCGACGAATGCGATCACCCACACGACGAGTGCGACGCAGAACGCTGCGAGGAACGCCGGGTGCAGCGCGTTCGCAAGGTCGTCGCGCAGCCGCGGCGGCAACCGGTGCACAGCGACCGCCTCCGTGCCCCCGTGCAGTTGCGGCGGCAGCCCCTGGTTGACGATCACGCCCATGACCGTGACGCCGACGGTCGCGCCGATCGAGCGCGCGAACTGCGTGAGCGCCGTCGCAGACCCCATCTGCTGTCGCCGCACCGCGTTCTGGACCGAGATGACGAACACCTGCATCATCGAGCCGATCCCGATTCCCGCGACCACCATGTTGCGCGCCGCCTGGGCGTTCGTCGTGTGCACGTCCATGCGCCAGAGCAGGAACATCCCGAACGCGAGGATGAGCGGCCCGACAAGGGCGTTCGGCCGGTAGCGGCCGGTGCGCGAGACCCACTGGCCCGCGAGGAACGACGTGGTGACGGCGCCGAGCATCAGCGGCGTGAGCACCACGCCCGACGACGTCGCCGACGTGCCGATGACGCCCTGAACGAAGAGCGGCACGTACGCGATCGTCCCGAACATCGCCATGCCGATGAGCGCCATGCAGAGCACGCTCGACAGCACGATCCGGTTCTGCAGGATGTCGAACGGCAGGATCGGCTCCTCGACGCGGCGCTCCCACACGCCGAACGCGACGCCGAGCACGACCGCAATCGCGAGCGCGGCGGTCACTTGCGCGGAATCCCACGCGTACTGCCTTCCGCCCCAGACCAGCCCGAGCAGGAGCGAGGTGGTCGCGGCCGCCAGCAGCGCGCCGCCGCCCCAGTCGATCGCGCGCCGCGTCACGTCGCGCCGCCGCGGCATCGTGATCCAGATGACGACGAGCGCGAGGCCTCCGACGGGCAGGTTGACGTAGAAGATCCAGCGCCAGCTCGTGTTGTCGACGATGAAGCCTCCGATCGCCGGGCCGGCGATGGACGCGGCGGCGAACACCGCGCCGATGAGCCCCTGGTACCGGCCGCGGTCGCGCGGCGGCACGATGTTCCCGATCACGGCGAGCGCGAGCGGGATCAGGCCGCCGGCGCCGCAGCCCTGCACCGCGCGGAAGATGACCAGCTGTGTCATCCCCTGCGCGGCGCCGCAGAGCGCGGAGCCGACGAGGAAGATGCAGATCGCGATCAGGAACAGCGGCCGCCGGCCGTAGACGTCACCGAGCTTCCCGTAGAGGGGAACGGTGACCGTGGTCGCGAGCAGGTAGGCCGTGAAGACCCACGAGTACTGCGAGAGCCCGCCGAGATCGCCGACGATCTGCGGCAGCGCCGTCGCGACGATCGTCTGGTCGAGCGCCGCGAGCAGCAGCGTCACCATCAGCCCCGCGTAGATCGCCAGGATCCGGCCGATCGAGTAGCGGTAGCCGGGCGGCGTGCGGGCGAGGCGCGCGCGGAGCGACATATCGGACACGCTACCCGCGGTGGGGCGCGATCACGTGCACGTCCCCGCCGTGGGCGAACAGCCCGATGTGCGTCGCCTTCGGAAATTCCTCCACGCGCTTCCGCAGCGTGCCGACGAGCCGGTCGCCGATGCGCTCGTTCGAGTCGCCGGGGAACCCGAGGCACTCGTCGCCGTGGGCCGCCCAGCCCATGAAGACGGCGCCGCGCCGGTGCGCGAGCCGCGCGGCTCGCGTGTTGTCGCTCCACGACGGCGCGCCTCCCGGACGCGCCTCGATCCAGTAGCCGTCGGCGGCGAGTCCCGTCGCCTCCTCGAACGCGAGCATCGTCGCGCGATGGAAGCGGAGGTCGGAGCAGAGCTGGAGGTAGCCCCGCGTAACGCCGTCGCCCTCGCGCGCAGGCTCGGTCACGGCTCGACGACTCCCAGAAGCCGGCACGCCCACGGCAGGGCGACCGAGAGCTGCTGCCGCTGGCCGACGCGGACGCGTGGGGCGGTCGGCGGCGGCGGCAGGCCCACGCGTGCGGCCCAGAGACCCGCCAGCGCGGCCGCGAGCTCCGCGACACCGTCGCCCGCGACGAGCTCTTCCGGCCGCGGTCCTCCCTCGAAGTGCAGCGATGGCGCCCAACCGACCACGTCGAGAACGCCGTTTCCCACGCAGACCCAGTTCCAGTCCACGAGCACGGCTTGGCCGCCGCGCAGCGCGAGATTGTCGCTGCGGACGTCCAGGTGCAGCAGCGCGTCGCCGTCGAACGTCGCGCGCTCGGCCGCATCGCGGAGCGGCGCGAGATGCTCCTCGAGCCAAGCTCGGCTCACCATGCCCGTCGCCAGGAACGGCTCCGGGTCGCGCTCGACCTCACGCCACTCGAACGCGAGCTCGTCGCGCGGGACGCGTTGGATTCCTTCCGGCGGCGGAGTCGCCGCGAGCTGTTGGAGCGCGCGCCGAACGGCGTCGACGTCGCCGTCGCGCCACGGCGGCGGCCAGTGCGCGCCGCCGAGATCCTCGAGCACGATGAGCGGGAGACCGTCGTGTTCGGCCCAGCCGTGGAAGGCGGGCAAGAAGGACGCGCGCAGCTTGGTGTAGACGCCGATCTCGGTGCGGAGCCACCCGGCGCTCAACTCGTCGACCGCCGACTTCACGAAGACCGCGTGGCCGTCGTCGAGGAACGCACGGTGCCGGCCCGCGTGCGTATAGCCGCGACCCTCGACGTGCTCGAGCCCTACGACACGAGCTCCGACGATGCGTTCGATCTCGCTGCGCACGGACGTTCATGATGATCGTGACCAGCGAAAGGAGAGAGCGATGATCGACCACGTGACGGCGAACGTCGGCGACGTCGAGCGCGCCAAGGATTTCTACTCGCAGGCGCTCGCGCCGCTCGGCTACTCGCTGCAGGCGGAGTTCCCCGGAGCCGCAGGCTTCGGCAGCGGCGAGGGGATCCCCGACTTCTGGATCGGCTCGAGCGGAGAGCGCGGCGCGACGCACGTCGCGTTCACGGCGCAGGATCGGGCGGCAGTCGACGCCTTCTACGAGGCCGCGATGTCGGCGGGCGCCAGAGACAACGGCTCGCCGGGCGTGCGCGAGCACTACCACCAGAACTACTACGCGGCCTTCGTCCACGACGCCGACGGCAACAACATCGAGGCGGTGACGCACCGCGCGGAGTGACGTCAGGCAGGCGCGACGCGCCGCCTGCGGGCGAGCAGGATCCCGCCGCCGATGAGCAGGCCGCCTGCGACCTGCACCGGCGTGATCGACTCCGAGAGCAGGACGAGCGCGAACACCGCCGCGATGAACGGCTGCAGATTGGCGACGAGCGTCGCGCGCGACGGGCCGACGCGGCTCACCGCCTTGAACCAGAGGATGTTCGTCAGCACGAGCGGCCCCAGCACCGCATAGGCGAGGCAGACCCACACGAGCGCGCTCAGGTCGAACGACTGGTGCGCCGTCTGCGAGATCCCCGTCAGCGCGACCGCGGCCCAGCCGATGCCGAGCACGAGCGCGCTGATCCGGTACGGCGAGTAGCTGCGCATCAGCGGCGCGATCGCGACCGTGTAGGCGGCCCAGGTCGCGGCGGTCGCGACGCCGAGCGCATCTCCCTTGAGGCTGCCCGAGGCGCCGCCGGACTTCCCGAGGGCGATCAGCCCCACGCCGGCGAACGACACGGCAGCCGCGATCCAGAAGCGCGTGTGCAGCCGCTCGAGCCCGATCGCGAAGGCGATCAGCGCCGTGAAGATCGGCGTCGCGCCGAGGATCAACGCGATCGTCGACGCATTCGAGTACTCGATCGCGTAGACGTAGCTGAGCTGGTTGAGCCAGATTCCGAGTCCAGCTGCGACGACGAGCAGCCAGACATGCTGCTTCCGCACCTGGAACGAGCGCTCGACGCCGAACGTGAACCACGTGAAGATGATCGTCGCGATTCCGTAGCGAACGGTCGAGTACGCGAGCGGCTGGAAGCCGTGCTCGAGCACGTACTTCGTGACCGTGAAGTTGAGCGCCCAGAGGACGACCGTCGCGAGCAGCATGAGGTAGGCGGTCCGGTGCAACGCCCGATTAGGCTTCCACACATGACCGCGATCACACGCGACGACATCGATGCGCTCGTCGGTCCCGCGACACCGCACTTCGCGTACCAGTTGCGTGCGCGCGTCCGTCAGCTGATCGCGGACCTGCCGGAGGAGGATCCGGTTCGTCGCTACGGCGAGGAGAAGATGGAGCTCCTCGACCGCCTCGGCTACGCGTCTTCGAAGGCCGAGGAGGGCGGACGCGAGCCGCCGTCGAAGCCCGGCTGGCAGCAGATCCCGAGCGCCGCGCCGGCCGACAAGCCCCTCCGATGAGTCCCTCACGCCCCTGAGTGACATTCGAAGGCGCATCCGTCCTCGTGACGGGCGGCTCGCGCGGGATCGGCCGGGAGATCGCGCTTCGCTTCGCCGACGAGGGCGCGAAACGCGTCGCGATCGGCTACATGCGCAACGACACCGCGGCGGAGGCGGTCGCCGGCGAGCTGCGCGAGCGCGGCGCGGAGGTGGTGCTCGTCCGCGGCAACGTCTCGTCGACCCGTGTCGCGGACGAGGTTGCGGGACTCGGGCCTCTCGACGTGCTCGTGCACAGCGCGGCGACGGGTGTGGCGCGGCCGGCGCTCGAAACCGAGGACAAGCACTGGGACTGGACGCTCTCCGCCAACGCGCGCGCACTCCTCTCGCTCACCCGCGCGGCGGCGGCGTCGATGCCGAAAGGCTCCGCGATCGTCGCGATTTCGAGCCTCGGCTCCGTGCGGGTGCTCGAGAACTACGTGCTCGTCGGCGCCTCGAAGGCGGCGCTCGAGTCGGTCGTCCGCTACCTCGGCGTCGAGCTCGCGCCGCGCGGGATCCGCGTCAACGCCGTCTCGGGCGGCGTCGTCGAGACGGACGCACTCGCCGCGTTCCCGAACAGGGAGCGGATGCTCCGCGACGCACGCGAACGAACGCCGGCGGGACGCATGGTCGAGACGCGCGACATCGCGGATGCGGTCCTCTTCCTCGCCGGTCCGAACGCTCAGATGATCTGCGGGCAGACGATCATCGTGGACGGCGGCTTCTCCCTCGTCGTCTGATGGAGCCGACCGACAAGAACATGAAGGCCTGGGACGAGGTCCATCGCCGCCGCTCGGTGGCGATGCAAGGGCGGCTCGGCCTGCCGCCGCTCGTTCGCGGCGCACTCGGCGACCTTGCAGGCCGGCGCGTGTTGAACCTCCAGTGCGCGACCGGCGAGTCGGCCGCGGAGCTGGCCGGGCTGAGCGCGCTCGTCACCGGCGTCGACATCTCGGCCGAGGCGCTCGACGTCGCGCGCGAGCATTGGCCGGACATCGCGTGGGTGCAGGCGGACGTCCACGACCTGCCGTCCGAGCTGAAGCGCGGCCGCTTCGACCTCGTCTACACCGCGGAAGGCGTGCTCGCGTGGGTGCTCGACCTCGACGCGTGGGCCGCAGGCATCGTCGCTGCGCTCCGCGGCGGCGGCGACCTCCTGCTCTACGAGGAGCATCCCGTGTCGCAGTGCGTGGACGCCTCGCTGCGCTGGCGCGAGGACTACTTCGACAACTCGCTGCAGGTCTATCGGGGCTGGTCCCACTTCGAGCTGACGGGTCCGCCTGCGACGGAGGAGAAGGTCGAGCGCTTCTGGCGGCTCGGCCAGGTCGTGACCGCGCTCGCGCGCGCGGGGCTCGTGCTCAGGCAGCTCGAGGAGTACCCGGGCACGACGTCGTGGCGCAAGCACCCGTCGCGTGTCCCCGGGACGTACATCGTCTCGGCGAGGAAGCCGTAGTTTCAAACAGGTAGTGCCGGGAACCAGCCGGGGCGATGGGCGTCGCAGTGGGTCTGATTCTGCTCGCGTTCGGGGCGATCCTGACGTGGGCCGTGGACGCGGAGGTCAGCGGTCTCAACGTGACCGCAGTCGGCGTGATCCTGATGATCGTGGGCCTTCTGGTCGTGATCCTCGACTTCTTCTGGTGGCGGAGCTGGACGTGGTACGCAGCCAGCCCGGGGCGGAGCCGGAGGACGTATGTGCGCGACACCGCAGCGCCCGTCGAGCCGGTGCAGCCCGTCCAGCCGGTGCAGCCTGCGGCCGGACGCCGCGTCGTCGTCGACGAAGAAGTCGGCGGGCCGCCGGCAGGCCCGCCGCCTCCGTAACCGAATCACCAGCCTGGGCCCGTACGCTCCCCGCCGTGCAGACGCTTCTGAGGTTGCTCATCCCGCTCGCGCTCGCCGCCGCGGTCGTCGTGTCGGCGGCGACGGCGCAGGGACGCCATCAGCGTTCGAAGCCCGCGCCGGTGCGCACGCTCCAGCTCCAGCCGTAGCGCGCTAGCCGCTGCCGTCGTAGCCCGGGTTCTGGTTCGAGTTCGGGCGGTAGCGCGGCGGCTGCTGCTGGTCGCTCGCGCCCGACGAGCCGCAACCGGCGAGAACGACGCAACCGAGGAGCAGCGCGAGAACGCGGCGCCTGCTCACAGTGAACCGTTCCGCCCCGGACGCAGGACGCGGCCGATCGTGTCCGTCGCGACGTAGCCGGCGATGCTCGGGTTCTCCTGCAGCCGGCGCAGCGAGTACTGGTACCAGTGCGAGCCGAACGGAACGTAGATCCGCAACCGGTGCCCTTCCGCCACGAGCGCGTCGCCGAGCTCGGGACGAA